>JASHOL010000457.1 GCA_030041135.1 Streptosporangiaceae bacterium
ACCCTCGAGAAGAACTCCGCGTCTTTCGGGTTGGACCCCGGCCAGCCGCCCTCGATCACGTCCACGCCCAGGTCATCGAGCGCCAAGGCCACCCGCAGCTTGTCGGCCACGGTGAGGTCGAGGCCGACCTGTTGCGAGCCGTCCCGCAGCGTAGTGTCGTAGATCTCTACCTTTGGCTCGGCCATCAGGATCCTCCCCCGTCCAGGTAGCTCAGCAACGCCTGCTCCCACTCCCCCGTCGTCGCCGGACCGCCAGCCGGACCGCCAGCCGGACCGCCAGCCAGACGGTCGACCGGACCAGCAGCCGGACGGCCATCCGGACCACCAGCGGGACCGCCGGCCAGGACCCCGTCGACCGCCGCGTCCAAATCAGCGGCGGCAGCGTCTTCGCCCAGGTGCGAGAGCATGAGCGCGGCCGACAGCACGGCTCCGGCCGGGTTGGCCCGCCCCGTTCCGGCAATGTCGGGTGCGGAGCCGTGCACCGGCTCGAACACGGACGGGCCCGTCAGGTCGGGATTCAGGTTCCCGCTGGGCGCCAGGCCAAGACCCCCGGTCAGGGCCGCGCCGAGGTCGGACAGGATGTCGCCGAACAGGTTGTCCGTGACGATCACGTCGAACCGCTTCGGGTCGTCCACCATCCACAGGCACGCGGCGTCGACGTGTGCGTAGCTCAGCTCGACGCCCTCCTCGGCGGCGACCGAGCGGGCCAGGCGGTGCCACAGGTCCCCGGCGTGGGTCAGCACGTTGGTCTTGTGCACCAGCGTCAGCCGCCCCGACCGCCGGGCTGCCAGCCGGGCCGCGTACCTGATGCACCGCCGGACCCCGGCCCACGTGTTCAGCGACTCCTCGGTCGCGGTCTCGAACTCGGTGCCCCGGTGCACGGTGCCGCCCGCGCCCGCGTACAGGCCCTCGGTGTTCTCCCGCACGATCACCAGGTCAAGGTCCTCCAGGCGATGCGACCGCACCGCGCCGCCAACCCCGGCCCGCAGCTTGGACGGCCGCAAGTTGATGTACAGGTCGAGCTCGAACCGCAGCCGCAGCAGCAGCCCGCGCTCGAGCACGCCGGGCGGCACGTCCGGGTGGCCGACGGCGCCGAGCAGGATCGCGTCGGACTTGCGCAGCTCGTCCAGCACCTGGTCCGGCAATACCTCACCGGTCTTCAGGTAGTGATCGCCGCCGAGCGCGCACGGCCGCCAGTCGACGGCGAAGCCGTGCCGCGCTGCCGCCGCGTCGACGCACGCCCGCGCCACCGAGGTGACCTCAGGGCCGACGCCGTCACCGGGCAGGTGCGTGATGACGTGCGTCCGCGGCTTCCCCTCGGATACGTCGCCGACTTCAGCCGAGCGCGCCGTCACTCGTCCATCTCCTTCGCGGCCGAGCCGAGCCAGCTCATCATGGCCCGCAGCGGCTTGCCGACCTGCTCAATCTGCGCCGTCCTGGCATCTGCCCGCAACCGCTCGAAGTTCGGCCGGCCGGCGTCGTCCTCGGCCACCCACTCGCGGGCAAACTCGCCGGACTGGATGTCGGCAAGCAGCTTTGCCATGGCCTCGCGCGTCGCGTCGCCGACGACCCGCGGGCCGCGGGTGAGGTCACCGTACTCGGCGGTGTCGCTGACCGAGTACCGCATCCAGCTCTCGCCGCCCTCGTACATGAGGTCGACGATCAGCTTGAGCTCGTGCAGGCACTCGAAGTAGGCGACCTCGGGCTGGTAGCCGGCCTTGACCAGGGTCTCGAATCCGGCGTTGACCAGCGCGGTGACGCCGCCGCACAGCACTGCCTGCTCGCCGAACAGGTCACTCTCGGTCTCCTCCTTGAACGTGGTGACGAGCGCGCCGGCCTTCGTGCCGCCGATCGCGGCCGCGTACGACCTGGCCAGATCCCAGGCCTTCCCCGTGGCGTCCTGCGCCACCGCCACCAGCACCGGCGTGCCGTGGCCCTCCTCGTACTGCCGGCGCACGAGGTGGCCGGGCGCCTTCGGCGCGACCATGGCCACGTCCACGGACTCCGGCGGGGTGATGTAGCCGAAGTGGATGTTGAAGCCGTGCGCGAAGAACAGCGCGTCACCGGGCTTGAGGTGTGGCTCGATCGCCTCCGCGTACAGCTTGCGCTGCGTCGTGTCCGGCGTCAGCACCATGATCACATCGGCCCACGCACAGGCTTGCTCCGGCGTGGTCACCTCCAGCCCGGCGGCCTGCGCCCGCTTGCGTGAGCGCGAGCCTTCGGGCAGGCCGACACGCACCGCGCAGCCGGAGTCGCGCAGGCTGAGCGCGTGCGCGTGCCCCTGCGAGCCGTAGCCGAGGACGGCAATCTGGCGGCCCTGGATCAGGCTGAGGTCGGCGTCGGCGTCGTAGTAGACGGTGGCCATCGGTAAGTCCTCTCTGAAGTTAATTCGATAGGGAACGAGGTGTGCTCACGCGGCGGTCTCGGTACGCCGCGGAACCGCGACCAGCGCGGGTGATTCGTCCGTGATGACGCTGGCCCCGCGCGACAGCGCGATCCGGCCGGTACGGACCAGCTCGCACGTGCCGTAGGCCTCGAGCATCATCAGCAGCGAGTCGAGCTTCGCCGGGCTGCTCACCGCCTCGAGCACGAGCGTGGTCGGGCTCATGTCGACGACGCTGGCGCCGAAGACGCCCGCGACCTCAAGTAGCTGGCCGCGCAGCGCCGGGTCGGCCTGCACCTTGATCAGCGCCAGCTCGCGCTCGACCGCGGTGCCATCGTGCAACTCGACGACCTTGAGCACGCGGACGAGCTTGTCGAGCTGGGCCTTGACCTGCTCGACCGGCGTGGATGCGCCGTCCACCACGATCGTGATCCGGCTGACGCGCTCGTCGTGGGTCGGGCCGACCGCCAGCGAGGAGATGTTGAACGCCCGGCGGGAGAACAGTCCCGCGACGTGCGACAGCACGCCCGGCTTGTTCTCCACCAGGACGGACAGGGTGTGCGTGCTCATGGGACTAGCCCTTCACTTCCCGGCGCGTCGCCGCGCGCTGCTCGTCCGTGCTGAACTCGGGGCCCAGCACGATGTCGTCGTTCGGCTTGCCGGCGGGCACCATCGGGAACACGCCCTCGCGGTCGTGGGTGCGGAAATCCACGACCACCGGGACGTCCGACGGCGCCAGCGCCTTGTCCAGCACCGCGTCGACCTCGTCCGGCCGCTCGCAGCGCAGCCCGGTGCACCCGTAGGCGTCGGCCAGCTTCACGTAGTCGGGGATCGCGGTGCCGAGCTCGACCGAGGAGTAGCGCTCGTCGTAGAACAGCTCCTGCCACTGGCGGACCATGCCGAGGAAGCCGTTGTTGAAGATCAGCACCTTGATCGGGATCTTCTCGATCGCGCACGTCGCCAGCTCCTGCGCGGTCATCTGGAAGCAACCGTCGCCGTCGATCGCCACGACCAGCTCCCCCGGCCTGCCCACCTGCGCGCCCATCGCGGCGGGCACCGCGAAGCCCATGGTCCCGGCCCCGCCGGAGTTGATCCAGCTGCGCGGCCTGGTAAACGAGTAGTGCTGCGCCGCGTGCATCTGGTGCTGGCCGACCCCGGCCACGATGATCGCCTCGCCGCCGGTCAGCGCCGAGAGCCGCTCGGTCACGTACTGGGGCTTCAGCGGCCCGGCCGGGTCGTGGGAGTAGCGCAGCGGGAACTTGGCCTTCCAGCCGTCCACCGTCGCCAGCCAGGCCGCGGTGTCCGGCTGCTGGCCGCCGGCGATCTCTGCGGTTACCGCGTCGGCCAGCCGCCCCATCGTGACCCGGAGGTCGCCGATGATCGCGATGTCGGGCCTGCGGTTCTTGCCGATCTCGGCCGGGTCGATATCGGCGTGGACGATCCTGGCCTTCGGCGCGAACGCGGCGAGCTGGCCGGTCACGCGGTCGTCGAACCTGGCCCCGAGGGCGACGATCAGGTCGGCCTCCTGCAGGGCGGCGACCGCCGGGTAGGTGCCGTGCATGCCCGGCATGCCGAGCGCCAGCGGGTGCGAGTCGGGGAACCCGCCGCGGGCCATCAGCGTGGTGGTGACGGGAGCCCGGGTCAGCTCGGCCAGCCGCAGCAGGTCCTCGTGCGTGTCGGACTTGACGACCCCGCCGCCGACGTACAGCACCGGCCTGCGGGCCTGCAGCAGCATGCTGGCGGCGGCCTCGATCGCGGCCTGGTCGGGCGGGCCGGGCAGCCGGTAGCCCGGCAGTTCCATCCGCGGCGGCCACTCCCCCTCGGCCAGCCGCCACGGAGCCGCGGCCTGCTGCACATCCTTCGGCACGTCGATCAGCACCGGCCCCGGTCGCCCGGTGGTGGCCACATGGAAGGCCTCGGCGACCGCGGCCGGAATGCGCTCGACGTCGGTGACGATTTCGTTGTGCTTGGTGATCGGCAGGGTAATGCCGGTGATGTCGGCTTCCTGGAACGCGTCGCTGCCGATAAGGCCGGTTCCGACCTGGCCGGTGATGGCGACCAGCGGCACCGAGTCCATGTAGGCGTCCGAGAGCGCGGTGACCAGGTTGGTCGCGCCGGGCCCGCTCGTTGCCATGCAGACGCCAGGCCGTCCGGTCGCCCACGCGTAGCCCTCGGCCGCGTGCCCCGCGCCCTGCTCGTGCCGCACCAGGACGTGCCGGAGGGAGGAGGAGAGCAGCGGGTCATAGGTCGGCAGGATCGTGCCGCCTGGCAGCCCGAAGACTACCTCCACGCCCTGCAACTCGAGGCTGCGCACGAGTGCCTGGGCTCCGGTGAGCTGCTGCACGGAAACTCCTCTCGCCGCCCCGGCCGTGCCCGGACCAGGGTGGTGAATTTCTATTTGTTTGGTCGTCCAACAAAATGCTTGGTGGTCCAACAAAAAACCTCCTTGCCGTCTGGCAAAGAGGTGTAGCGCGAGCCCGGAGCGGGATCGCGCTACGTGATAATAAGTACGAGGTGCTGGCGAAGGCTCACTGCTCTGTCGTCCCTACCTGGGGTTTCGCCGATCGCGGATTACGTGGCTAAACAATACAGCACCTTCGGTGGTCAGCACGCACGTAGCGCCGAATTTCGCGGGTCGTATGTCAAGCAATAGTCAGGGCCTGAGGTATTTCTGCACGGCCAGCCGGAAGGAGTGCTCGGCAGCGGGACTGTCCTCGATCCGCCAGTCCTGGTGGTAGATGCCGTCGTGCTGGGCGATGTCGAACCAGACCAGGCCCAGCGTTCCGTAGGCGGCCATGCCACGGAACAGGTCCTGGATCTTGGCCGCCTGCCCGGCCTCAGGGCCGGTCGCCGTCTCCGACAGCAGCACCGGCCTAGCGGTAAAGGACCGCACGTGCGCGATGGTCGGCCCGAAGACGGTGGCAAAGGTATCCGCGGGCTTGTAGTAATAACCATCGATGCCGACCCAGGTGACGTACTGGCTGCCGGGCCACCAGTCCTGGATGGGCCCCGTTCCGCCTGTCTCGGCCTGGATGGTCCACAGCCACGTGACGTTGTCGGCGCCCTGCTGGCGGAAGACGGTCACGAGGTGCCGCCAGGCCATCACGAACGTCCTCGGCGACACGTGCCCGTAACCCCAGGAGTACCAGGTCGCGTCCATCTCGTGCCCGAACCCGATCACTACCGGGTGCCCGAAGTTCCGCACGGCGTCCGCGTATGCGCGCAGGTAGTCGTCATCGACGCCGGCCGCAATCGCCGTGACGGAGGCATCGGTCGGGTCGATCTGGATGAGCGTCGCGGCCCCGTGCCTGCGCGCGGTTGTTGCGAAAGCGGTGCTGAACGGCTCTCCCCAGCCGGAGTAGTACCCGGCCAGGTTTGGCTGCCTGCCTATTGACGTCGCGAAGGTCGCGACCCGCTGGTAGCTACCTGGTGTGCCGGCCTCATAGACGCCCAGGTAGGAATCGGCCTTTGCCGGGAGGCTGGCGTAGGCAGCATCGGCGTGCTCCGCGCCGGAGCTAACGAGTCGCGAGATCACCACGGCAATTGCACCGACGGCGAGGCCGACGGCCAGCAAGGCAACCAGCCGACGTCTCATCCTCGCGCCAGCACAGCGTAAGTCGCTGATCTTCGCACCCAGGCGGACAGCGGCGATAGAAGCAAGGCCCTCAGCGAGATAGTCGAGGCTCCCAAATCATCTGACCAAAGAATCCGAGTCCGCACGTGCCAACGCCAGCAAGTATGCTGCCAACCTCCGCGGACTGCCTTATGGTCTTGACCTGATCTTGACGTCGGCTTTTGATCTTGGTTGCCGGGCTCGGCTTAGCCGCGCAGGACGAACCAGCGGCGCACATACCTGGCGCACCCGCACAGCGCGCAGTCGGTTCCGCGTCGGTAGTGCGCGTGCTCTTGGCGGCTGTGTCCGCATTTTCGGCAACGGGCAGACCGCAGCACGCGACGGGCGTAGTCGACTGGCGTCCGCGCGGACACCTCGGAACCGACGGCTATGCGACCGCGTCGAGGCCCATCGGTAAAGGACATCTCAGGCAACACCTAGGCATCTGGTGGAAGCGGGGACCGTAAGTCCAATGGCCTGGTGACGGCGTTGCGCGACCGAGAATTTCGGCGCCCATGATGACTGCTGCAACACCGCCCTCTGTCGAACTGCCCGTGCGGAGGCGCCGGTGCGGTCCGGTAACTCAGCCGAACCGGCCAGCGCCAGTTTCTCCCGCATCCCAGCGCGGACGAGCTCACAGCAGTCCGGCTGGCCTTCCCCCACCGGTACTAATGATAAATCCACTCATGCTGGACGATGTCACCAGACCAGGCCAAGCATCCCGTACATCGTCATGCCGTGAAACAAAGGTCCACAGCCAGGCCACATTGACGACGCCTGGACCGCGGAACCGGTTGACCACATGGGTCAGGCGGCTACGAACGTCCAGCCGCCATCTGCCCCGCAGCCCAGTAGTCCACGGAGCCAGGTCTCGTGCTGGCTAGGTCGAGGGCATGCTGTATACCCTGGCATCCCGCCGGAACGCATCGATGGCGGCTGGGTTGTCGATGCGATAGTTGGCGTTCCCCACCGCGTCGAACCACACAAACCCGAGCAGGTCATAGGACCGGACGCCGGCGAACAGGCTCGCAATCTTCGCCGCCTGCCCCGTTTGCGGGCCTGCACCAGTCTCTGAAATCAGAATCGGATCGTTGGTCAACTCGCGCACGTCGACAATGGTTGGCCCGAAGACCGTGGCAAACCGCGCGGATGCGACGTGGAAGTAACCGTCGATTCCCACCCAGTTCACGTATGCACTTCCCGGCCACCAGGCCGCCGGATCAGGAATCATGTAATGCCTCGTGTAGACACTGTTAACTGTCCACATCCAGGTCACATTCGAGGCTCCGACCGCCCGGAAGATCTTGACGATGTGCCGCCACGCCGCCACGAACGTGGTCGGCGACGTGTGCCTGTAGCCCCACGAGTACCAGTCGCCGTTCATCTCGTGGCCAAAGCTCAAGATGACTGGTTTGCGATAGGAGCGAATGGCCGCCGCATAGGACGTGAGGTAGCTGTCGTAGAAGCCGGATGCAATCGCGGCCACACTGGTGCGGGTCGGATTCAGCTGAACGAGCGGCACCGCGTGGTGTCGAGTCGCCATGTCGCCAAAACTCGCCCAGAATGGCTCCAGCCACCCGCTGTAGTACGAGACTATGTTCGGTGTTACGCCGGTGGCCTTCGTGAAAGACGTGACGCCGGAGAATGATGCTGGTGCCCCCGGCCCATACACGCCAAGATACGAGGCTGGCTGGGCGGACAAAACGGCACCCGCCGATGACGGACCGCCGCGACCGGTGATCGTTGATGACTGAGCCGGGTTGGCGGGCTGCCCCGCACCCCAAGGGCCAAGTATCGCGACAGCGACCACGACAGCGACCGTTGCCACCGTGAAGCCGATGCCTGCGGCCAGCCTCGCGCGGCGCGGGCGGGCACGGGTACGGCGCCCCAATGGTTGCTGGTGCCGTCCTGGGCGCCTGTCGCCGGTCAGAGTCGCTCCTTGCCACTGTGACGCCGCACGACAAGTCGCGCGACTGGACTCGGGAAGGCCGCGCCCCAGTCGGGCAGCGCAGCCTGGCGGGGGGCGCCCGGCAACACTGTACGAGGACATTCGCTCGAGGGTGGTGCGATTTGTCATCTCGGAGACAGGCCACTCGAACCAGACCCCACCCGTGGCCAAACCGGTCTAGGTAGCCCAACACTCGGCCTGAGATTCGAAAAACGCCCACGTTGAGGCCCCGACAAACTGTACCTTCTAGTGGGAGGGTGGTCCTGACCTGGCGATATCGTTCACGTCGTGGGATGCAGTGGTCACACGGATTGGGCTGAGCCAGATCTGCTTGGGATGGTGCGCACGGCGAACCGGCGCGTCGATGCCGGTTCGCATGAACAGCTGCCTTGGGGGGAGTAAAGGATGCTGCAGCCGACTCAGGGCGGCTGGCCGGATCTTGCCGATCGCGGTCGAGTATGCCGCGGAGATCGACAATATCCAGGTCAGCCAGCGAGGCCCAGGTCGTGACGACGGAGCGAGGGTGACGATGCCCCTCAGTAACCGCCGTCTTCAGGTAGACGGCGGCGCGGCGATCCGCCGGAGCAGTTGCGGTAGCCGGGCATGACGAACTACGACTCCGAGGCCGAAGCTCAGCAGGCCGACAGCAAGGCGCCGAGGCTCGGGAAGCTGCCGAGGATCAGGAAACCGACTGGGCTTGGGCTCTTCGCGTATGCCGCGGCGACCGTCGGTGCGGCGATCGTCATTGTAATTGCCCTTTTTGTGGCTGGCGTCATAGCTCCCACGCCAGACCCGTCAGGCCATCCGGGCCAGCCGATACCTTATGTCGGCGTATTCGAGCCCGATTCGCCTAACTCGTACGCGGGAATAGAGCAGTTCGCGCACGAAATCGGCAGGCAGCCTAACCTTGCCGTCTATTACAGCCACTGGATGGAGCCGTTCAATACCAGATTTGCCGCCACCGCCGCCGAGCATGGTGCGACGACGCTCGTCCAGATCTCTCCCACCCTTGGGAAGGTCCCGGTTTCGGTGGCCAGCATCGCCGCAGGGCAATACGACGGCTACATCCGGTCCTACGCGGCCGCGGTCAAGGCGTTCGGCTCCCGGGTAATCCTGTCTTTCGGCCACGAGATGAACGGCTACTGGTACCCATGGGGATACAAGGACACCTCCCCTACCGTATTCGTATCCGCATGGAGGCACATCGTTAACATCTTCCGCGAGGAGGGGACCAGGAATGTCACCTGGCTGTGGACGGTGAACATCACCGCTACGGTAAATAGCCAGATACCAGACCCG
>JASHOL010000458.1 GCA_030041135.1 Streptosporangiaceae bacterium
GACCCGTCGGCAGGTACGCGGTGTGACCAGGTCCGGCCGCCGCGGGCGCTGCCGGCTGGCCGGGGCTGGCCTGGTCTGCGCCAGCGGGGCCGCCCTCATCGGAGCCCCACAGGCGGCGATCAGTCCCGGCCGTCGGCATCGCGATCTCGGTGGCCGGATGCGCCGCCCGCGGGCCACTGTCTGGCCCGGTCGCGAGACCCAGGGCGCGGCGGAGCGCTCCGGCAAACTCCCGGCAGCTGCCGTAGCGGTCGGCCGGCGTCTTGGCCAGGGCCGTGGCCATGATCTCGTCGACCTCATCGGTCAGGTCGGACCTGCGGATCCGTAGCCTGGGTGGCGGCTCGTGCAGATGCGCGTACATGACCGCGACGCCCTCATCACGCCGGAACGGCGGCTCGCCGGTAAACAGCTCGAAGGCCGCACACGCCAGCGCGTACTGGTCGGTGCGGCCATCGACCCTGGCGCCCTCGATCTGCTCGGGGGCGACATAGTCAAGCGTCCCGAGGAACTGGCCGGCTGCGGTCAAGCCGGAGCCGCCCGCGAGCGACGCCTTAGTCAGCCCGAAGTCCGACAGGTACACGTGGTCGGGCCGGTCGACCTCCTGGCTTCGGTCGAGCAGCATGTTGCCGGGCTTGACGTCCCGGTGCACCAGGCCGCGCGCATGCGCGGCGTCCAGGGCCGAGGCGGTCTGGGAGATGATCTCCGCCGCCCGGTCCGCAGGCAGCGGCCCGATCCGGTGCACGAGCGAGCCGACGTCGCCGCCCCGTACCAGCCGCATGGCGATGAACAGAACGCCGCCGGCCTCGCCGGCCTCGAAGACCGGGATGATGTGCGGATGATCGACAGCGGCGGCGGAACGGGACTCGCGGATGAAGCGGCGGCGGAACGCCTCGTCGCTGGCCAGCGCCGGGCTGAGGACCTTCAGCGCAACCTGCCGGTCGAGCCGGTAGTCGTAGGCACGGAACACGACGGCCATCCCGCCGTCGCCGATCCGCTCTTCAAGCCGGTAGCCGGCGACCTGCGAGCCCGCCACCAACTCTGGGCCCTGCTCGCTCACGACTCCTCCAGTCCGGTCCGCCTTGGTGGATGGTGCGCAACCCGGTATGCGCCTGCAGTAGGCATCTAGTCTGGCCGGCGGAGCGACTGAAACGGGCACATCGGCGGTGCCGACAATGACCCCGTTGCCTATCCTTTCGGACGATGAGGCGCCTTACAGTTGGCCCATGGCCATAGATCCCGCTGGCGTCGTTGATCCCGGCTCCAGCCTCCGGGTCCGCGCCGCGGGATCGGAGAAGGTGTTCGACGGCTCGGCCAGCTATAGCGTCGGACGCGACCCGCAGTCAGACATCGTGCTTGCCGATCCGCGGGTCTCGTGGCAGCACGCAGTGCTACGCCAGCAGGACGGCCGGTGGCTGCTTGAAGATAGCGGCAGCACCAACGGCACGTTCGTGGGCGCCGAGCGGGTCCGCCAGGTAGTCATCCCGCCTGACTGCCTGGTACGCCTCGGCCATCCAGCCGACGGTCCCGAGCTGCACTGCGCGGTGGTGCCGGCCGGCGATCGCGTCATGGAGTCGGCCGGCGATCTCGTCGGGGAGCAGGCTGCCGGTCGCGTCGAGGGGCAGGTCCCGCCCGCAGCACCGCCGCCTGCCTTGGCAGGCCCGCAGCATGTGGCACCCAGGCCGGTCGCCCATATCCCGCCGCAGCGGCAGAGCTCGAATCGGCTGCCAAGCGCGGTGCTGGCGATGCCGGCGACCAGGCTGCGCATCGGCCGCGCCACCGACAACGACGTCGTGGTCGCCGACCTGAGCGTGTCCCGGTATCACGCCGAGCTGCGCCGGACGCCCAGGGGCGGATTCGAGATCGTCGACCTCGACAGCCATAACGGCACTTACCTGAATGGCCAGCGGGTCACCATGGCGCCGGTAACGGAAACGGACCTGATTGGCGTCGGTCCGGCAACGTTCCGCCGAGTCGGCAGTCAGCTAGAAGAGTTCCTCGATACCGGCGACATTTCGCTGAGCGCTCAGGACCTCACCTTCCGGCTGCCGAACGGCAAGGTGCTCCTCGATCGCGTGAGCTTCCCGCTGGGCGAGCGATGCCTGCTCGGCGTGATCGGCCCGAGCGGCGCGGGCAAGTCGACCCTGCTCGGTGCGCTGACCGGCATCGCGCCCGCTACCGAGGGACAGGTCCTCTATGACGGCCGGGACTTGTACCGCAGCTATGCCGAGCTTCGCCACCGGATCGGCCTGGTCCCGCAGGAAAACATCCTGCACACCCAGCTGACGGTCAGGCGGGCGCTGGAGTTCGCGGCCCGGCTGCGCTTCCCGCGCGATACCAGCAAGCACGAGCGCAAGCGCCGCATCGACGAGGTGCTAGGCGAGCTGTCCCTCGCCGCGCACGCCGATACCCGAACCTCGGCGCTGTCAGGCGGGCAGCAGAAGCGCGTCAACGTGGCGCTGGAACTGCTGACCAAGCCGTCGCTCCTGTTCCTCGACGAGCCGACGTCGGGTCTGGATCCCGGCCTCGACAAGTCGGTCATGGAGCAGATGGCCGACCTCGCGCACGATGGCCGTACGGTCATCGTCGTCACGCACAGCGTCGCCAACCTGCACCTGTGCGACAGGCTGCTCGTGCTGGTTCCCGGTGGCAAGGTGGCGTTCTTCGGGCCGCCCGCCGACGGCCTGCGCCACTTCGGCAAGGAAGGCTGGGCGGAGGTATTCCAGGCGTTCGAGACGCAGCCCGGCCGGGACTGGGCGGCTGAATTCCGGTCGTCGCCGTACTACGGCCGCTATGTCACCGCCGAGCTGAGCGCGGCCGCGACGCCGCCTGGGGCCGCCCGGCAGGCGCCGACCGCGGCACCCAAGACGAGGAGCGGGCTGTCGCACCTGAGCACGTTGTGCCGCCGGTACCTGTCCGTGATCGCCTCCGACCGGCTGTTCCTCGGCGTGCTCGCGGGACTTCCGATCGCGCTGGGGCTGCTGGTCAGGGTGATCCCGGCACCCAAGGGGCTGACCGGCCCCGACAACGTGGACGCCACGTCGCTGCTGCTTGTCCTCACCGTCGGGGCTTGCCTCAGCGGGACCGCGAACGCCATCTGGGAGATCGTCAAGGAAAGGTCGGTCTACGCCAGGGAACGGGCAGCCGGGCTGTCGGCCGGCGCCTACCTGATGTCCAAGCTGGTGATCCTCGGCGTCCTCAGCGGCGTGCAGGCCGTCATTCTCGTCGGCATCGGGCTGACCGGGCGCCCGCTCCCCTCCCATGGCTCGCTGCTGACGCACCTGCCCCTGGTAGAGCTGATGCTGGCGATGTTCGTCCTCGGGGTCGCCTCGATGGCGCTCGGGCTGCTCATCTCGGCGCTCGTGGATACGTCGGACAAGGCCATGCCGCTGCTGGTCGCCGTCGTGATGATCCAGATCGTCCTCAGCGGCGGCGTGTTCCCGTTGCACGGCAAGGTCGGCCTGGAGCAGGCGTCCTGGATCTCACCGTCCCGGTGGGGCTACGCGGCGGCCGGCTCGAC
>JASHOL010000459.1 GCA_030041135.1 Streptosporangiaceae bacterium
CCGGGTCGCTGGTGTGATGCACAGCTGTCTCCTCGAGGTCGCTGATGCGCCACGGCGAGGCGGCCACGCGGCGGGTGAATTCGCGGACCGCCTGTTGCCCTTCGAGCCGCGGCGGCATGCCCTCGCCGGCGAACGGCCACTCGATCACGGCTTCAGGGGCAAACAGGTCAGCGTAGGCTTCGGTGTCACCGCTGAGCAGCAGTTCCCGCCGCCGCTCCAGTCAGCCGCGTGATTGCCACGGCCGACGCCGACGTCAGGGCCGCACTCGTTGGCGCCGTCTGGCTCGGTGTCATCGTCTCGCGGCACCTGCTAAGGTCACCAGGGCTCGGCGAGGCCAGCCCGCAGGAGGTGGCCGACTTGCTGCGGCCCTGCCTCCGCTCTCTGACTCGTGCCGACCCTCCCCAAGCAACCGATTGAGCACGGCCATGGGGCGGATCGGGGTGCGCCTGCCGCGCAGACGAGAAATGATCTTGACGCTAGGCTGGTCAGGTGGCCGAACCTCTCCCCGCGCGCCCAGCCGCCCGAGTGCTCCTGCTTGACCCAGATGATCGCGTTCTGCTGATGCGCTACGACGACGGGCCGCCCAATGGCCGCCACTGGACGACTCCCGGTGGCGGGGTCGAGGACGGCGAGGAATACCCGGCCGCCGCGCTGCGCGAACTCGCGGAGGAGACGGGGTGGACCGACGTGATCCTGCTGGATGAGGTGCATCGCCGCAGTTTCGACATGGAGTACGCGGGCCGGATTGTGAATGCGGTCGAGCGGCTGTACCTGGCCAGGACCGACCAGGTGCGGCGCGAGATCCGCGGGGTGGAGGCCATGCACGCCTCGGACGGGATCGCGGCCTGGCGCTGGTGGACGCTGGACGAGCTTGAGACCACGCGGGAGGAGATCTGGCCACCGGACCTGGCCGGCCTGGTCAGGTCGTTGATCGAGACCGGACCGACCAGCGGGACCAGCACCGGATGACGCCGGACGACCTGGTTGGGCTCGCGATCGACGTCGCGGAAGAGGGCCTGGAGGCCGGGGGGGATTCAGGACGCGGGCCCAGGGCCTGGCCAGCCTGCCGGACTGAGGCTCAGGGGGCGACGCGCCCGTTCCGCTCAAAGGCAGCATGCGTCAGGGGCATCAACCGTGCCCACTGCGCCTCCATCTGCTCTGCGACCATCTCGATCTCGCGCTGCGGGAACGACGGGAACGCCGCGTCCTCGCTGCGGACGCGCAGCGACAGGAAGTTCATCAGGGCGCGCGCATTGCAGGTGGCGTACATCGAGGAATAGAGCCCGACCGGCAGCACGGTCCTGGCCACCTCGCGGGCGACCCCGGCGTCCAGCATCGCCAGGTAGGCGGTGTAGGCCTGGCGGCAGGATTCCTCGACCGCCTCGGTCACCAGTTCGTGCTGTGCGGGCGTGCCTGGCTCGAACACGTAGGCGCCAGGCTTGCCCGTCTGCACCAGCTTGCGGTCGGGACCTGGCCGGTAGAAAACCGGGTTGAGCTTGCGGTACCGGCCGCTCTCCTCGTTGTAGCTAAACGTGCGGTGCCGCATGAACTCGCGGAACACGAAGATCGGCGCCTGCACGTAGAACGTCATCGAGGAGTGCTCGAACGGCGTGCCGTGCCGGTCCCGCATCAGGAAGTTGATCAACCCGGCCGACCGCTCAGGGTCCGCGTCGATCTCGGCCAGCGTCTGCTCGCCCTTGGTGGACACCCGCGCGGCCCAGATCACGTCCGCGTCTGACGCAGCGTGCTTGATCAACTCCACCGTCATGTCACCGCGGAAGGTGATGTCCACGTCTTGCACGGTCGTCATTCTGCCCGGCGCTGCCGTCAGTTCCATCGGATGGCCTTCCTGCTTGTCGCCAGCTCGGCCCGGCGGCGGTCGAGTGCGAGACCGAGCACAATCATGCCGATTCCAGCCAGCAGATGCCGCCGCGACGCGCGGGGTCGAGCGTCACACCGTCAGCCTGGCCGACAGATCGGGCAAATCGCCGTGCGCTCGCATGGCTGTGCGGAGTTAGTGTCGTGCCAGCGACACTAACTCCGCACAGCCACTCACCGTCGGATGGATTTGCCGGAATCAGCCGGTGCCGCGAGATTACTGTTTGCCGTATTCGGGTGGTTAGTTCGAGTTGCGAGACTGTGATCGGGGGATCGGAAGCTTCGGTCAGTCTTGAGAGAACAGTTAATCCGGGATCGCCGGCCTTGGCCCTGGGCAATCGCCAGCGTTGGCGCCGGGCATTAGAGTCGAATCAGAGGCTGGAGGTGGCTGCGATGACTGCTGACCAGGACGAGGCCCTGGAGGTACTGCGGGCCGTCTGGCGTGCCCGCGGGCAGTCGGCGACCGACCTTGCCGACGAACTGGGCGAAAGCAAGTCGTGCAAGCGAATGACCGACGTCGGCTTCGATGACTTCGCGGGCGGCGAAGAAGAGCGGACGGCGGCCTGGCGGGCCACGCTGGAGCGCGAGGGCAAGCTCAGGGACACCGGCAGTGTCAGCGACCTTGTCCGCGGATCGCGCGGATCAGCCGATCTTGTCAGGGGATCAGCCGATTCGCGCTGACCAGGCGAATCCGACGGCAAGGAGAAACGCGTTCAGTGGAGTACCCGCAGACCGTCGGTGAACTGACCGGCCAGCTGCGCCAGGGCGGCTACCTGGCCGATCGTGGCCTGGCCACGGCGCTGCTGGTCTCCTTGTCGCTGCACCGGCCATTGCTGCTGGAGGGCGAGGTCGGGGTCGGCAAGACCGAGGTCGCGAAGGTCCTGGCAGGCGTCTACCAGCGGCGGCTCATCCGCCTCCAGTGTTACGAGGGCATCGACACCAACCAGGCGCTGTACGAGTGGGACTATGCCCGGCAGATGCTGCAGATCCGGGCCCTGTCCGAGCGGCAGGCGACCGACGAGCAATCCGTCGACAAGCTCTTCGGCCCGAAGTTCCTGCTGGAGCGGCCGCTGCTGGCTGCGATCCGGGCTGGCGATCAGGCGGTGCTGCTGATCGACGAGATCGACCGCGCGGACGATGAGTTCGAGGCGTTCCTGCTCGAGGTGCTGTCCGACTTCCAGATCAGCATCCCGGAGATCGGCACGGTCGTCGCGGTCGCGCCGCCTGCGGTGATACTGACCTCGAACCGGACGAGGGAACTCCACGACGCGCTGCGCAGGCGCTGCCTGTACCACTGGATCGGGTACCCGGCCGCCGAGCGCGAGACCGAGATCGTGCTGCTGCGCGAGCCGTCGGCCGCCCAGGCCCTGACCAGGAAGGTCGTCTCGGCCGTGCAGCGGCTGCGCGAGCTCGACCTGGCTAAGCCACCGGGGGTGGCCGAGACCATCGACTGGGTCCGCACGCTGGGCTTCCTCGGCGAGAGCGATCTCACGGAGGCGGCCGCGGCGGACACGATCGGGGCCGTGATCAAGGACAGGGACGACCTGGACCTGGTCCGCGATCAACTGGAGGAGATCACCTCAGGTGCCTGACCAGGCGGCGTTCCCTGGCGTGCTGGTCGGATTCGGGCACGCCCTGCGGGGTGCCGGGGTACCGGTCGGTACGGGTGACGTGCTGTCCTACTGCAGCGCCGCGGGCCTGCTCGACCCGACCGATCTGGCCGACCTGTACTGGGCGGGCCGGGCCACCCTCGTTCGCAGCCGGGACGACATCCCCCGCTATGACGCCGCCTTCCGCCGCTATTTCCTCGAAGAGGCCGCGCCCGGCGCGGCGATGCCGTTCCTGCGCGCCGCCAGTTCCGCTCAGGCCGAGGCGGCCATGGTGATGCCGGGGACCGAGCCGGGGGCCGAGCCGGACGAGGAGGAGGCGGTGCTCGGCCTGATGGCGTCGGACGTCGATGTGCTGAAACACCGGTCGTTCGCTGCCTGCACGCCGGACGAACTCGCCGCCCTGCGCCGGATCATGGCCAGGATCAAGCTGACTCCGCCCCGGCGCCGGACCCGGCGGACGAGGTCAGGTCGATCCGGGCGGGTCCCCGACCTGCGCAAGATGATCAGGGAGTCGATGCGGATGCAGGGCGACCCGGCCCGGCTGCTGTGGCGGCAGCGCCGGGTCCGGCTCCGGCCGCTGATCCTGATACTCGACGTCTCCGGCTCCATGGCCGACTACTCCCGCCACCTCCTGCAATTCGCCTATACCGCCAGGCACGCGGCGGCGAAGGTGGAGGTGTTCTGCTTCGGTACCCGCCTTACCCGTATCACCAGGGCACTCGAGCACCGCCGGCCCGACAGCGCGCTCGAGCAGGCCGCGGAGGCAGTGGTCGACTGGGACGGCGGGACCAGGATCGGCGCGTCCCTTGACACCTTCGTCCGGCGCTGGGGCCGCGGCGGCATGTGCCGGGGCGGCGTGGTCGTGATCTGCTCCGACGGCCTTGATCGCGGCGACCCCGAGGTTCTCGCCGCCGCCATGGAGCGGCTGTCCAGGCTGTGCCACCGGATCGTCTGGCTCAACCCGCATAAGGGCAGCAGCCCGCGGTTCCAGCCCACCGCAGTCGGCATGATGGTAGCTGCACCGCACATCGACCTGCTGCTGTCCGGCCACGACCTCGCCAGCCTGGAGGAACTCGCCGCGCTGCTGCCGGTGCTGAGCTGAGGGGAGCCCGCCGTGAGGTGGAGCGTGGGGATCGAGGCCGAGGGCGACCGGGTGCTGACCAGGGAGGAGATCGTCGAGCTTGCCGACGCCGTCGCCGCCAGCGACGGGATAGCGACGGGGATCGGGAGCAGCCGGTTCGGCGCCCAGCTTGTGGTTAACGCCGATACCAGGGAAGAGGCGATCGGCAAGGCGGCGCAGGCCTTCCGGCAGGCCGCGGCCGCCGCTGGCCTTCCCGCGGCGCCCCTGGTTCGCACCGAGGCCATCAGCGAGGCTGAGGACGAGCCGCTGTGATCAGGCTCGGCTCGCTGGCCGGGTACCCGTTCGAGGGACCACGGCTGCTCGCCGGGTGGACGCCGCCGGCCGCGGCCGCCGTATACGCGATCGCGTACAAGCCCGATCCTGACCGCAAGCCCGAGCAGTACGCCGTCATCTACGTCGGCCATAGTGACGACCTGTCCGCCGAACGGTTCCCGTTCCAGCACCCGCGGTCGGCCTGCTGGATCCGGCGGGCGGGTTCGAAATGGAAGGTCTACGTGTGCACGTACGAGGTACCTGGAGGAGGGCGGCCCCATCGCGAGCAGGTCGCGCGCGAACTCACCGCGATCTACCGGCCCAGCTGCAATGACCAGCAGTTCGAGCAGGCCTGGAAGGAGGAGTGGATCGGCGAGTACTCAGCCCCGACGACCGCCCCGGTCGCGCGGCGCGGCCCGGACCAGACCAGGCCGCCCGGTCCGGGTGGCCAGCCGGCGAGCGCTTGAACCGAGAGGCCGGCGGTCCGTACGGAGGCGCCTGCAGGCACCGTACACTAGCGACTACAATTCCTGCGTTACCGCTCGTAGGCCAGCAGAAATCGCCGTTTAGGCACGTCGCTTGATGTCAGGCTGCTGCCGGCAATTCGGCGATTCCGCCACCTTGGCCGCGGCGGCGAGGCTTAATTTCACCCGGTTGGGGCGCACGGGCATCGGCACAGCGAGGAAGGAGGCGACAGAGCCAGGTGTCAGAGGAGGCGGCGGTAACGGGACTTGCCGCCGAGGTGACCGAGTCGTCGCAGCAGCCGGCTTCCAGTTGGGGGCGGGCCTGGGTCAGGCACCGCGCGCTGGCGATCACGCTGGCCTGCTATCTGATCGGCGCGTTCTACGTGACGTGCGAGCTCTGGGTCAACCCGGCAGGCCGCTGGCAGACCGGTGACATCGAGGACGTCGACGAGGCCACCTGGTACATGCGCTACGCCGCAAACGCGATCGAGCACTTCCGGCTGCCGGCGCTGGTGACGTCGACGATGAACGCGCCGCACAGCGTGAACCTCATGTGGAACACCTCGCTGCTGCTGCCTGGTTCCATCCTGACGCCGATCACCCTGCTGTTCGGGCCGCAGGTGAGCCTTACCTTGCTGCTCGTGATCGCCTTCGCCGGGTCGGCCGCCAGCATGTTCTACGTGCTGCGGAGCTGGCAGGCCAGCATGCTCGCGGCCGCTCTCGGCGGCTTCTTGTACGGCTTCTCGCCGGCGCTCGTGATGTCCGGCATCGGGCACTACTCCCTGGTACTCGGCATCATCCCGCCGCTGCTGGTCGACCGGGTGCTGCGGATCGCCACCGGCCGGGGCAGGCCGGTTCGCAACGGCCTGTGGCTGGGCGTGCTCGCTGCTGCGCAGCTGTTCGTCAGCGAGGAGGCACTGGTAGACGCGATCATCGCGTCGGCGATCATGCTCGTGGTGCTGGCCATTAACCGGCCCAGGGACGTGCTGTCACGGCTGCGGCCGCTGGCGATCGGCCTGGCCGCGGCCGCGATCGCCGGCCTCGTGCTCGCCGGGCGGGCGATCTGGGTTCAGTTCCACGGGGTGGTTATGCGGGACGCCTCCGCGACCGTCGTCATCTTCTACAACGGGCGGTGGACCAACCTCGGCACGCTGCCGTATGCGTTCGTGACGCCGTCGAGCCGCGTCCTATTGCACTCGGTCCGTACTGCCTACAGCGCCGAGTTCTACCCCCAGCCAACGCCCGAGTACCTGGCCTACCTCGGCGTGCCGCTGATCATCCTGCTGCTGGCGGCGATCGTGGTGTTCTGGCGGCACCTTCCGATCCGGGTCGCCGGGATTGCCTGCGTGCTGCTCGAGTGGCTCGGCCTCGGGGCCACGCAGCTCAACCCGAAAGCGGTAACCCTCCCCGGCTTCCTGCTGCCCTGGACGTACCTGCAGCATCTGCCCGTGATCTCCGGCCTGGTGCCTGACCGGCTGTGCATCATCGCCGACGCTGCCGCCGCGGCCGTGCTGGCGTTCTCGCTCGACCTGGCGCGCAAGTCGCACGGGCCGTTCGCGAATCGGCCGAATGGCGGCAGGTTCGCGATCGGCGCGGTCGTCGTCGCCCTGCTGTTCATAGTGCCGACGCCGTACTCAACGGCTGGCGTCGAGCCAGTTCCCCCAGGTTGGACGGCCACGTATGCCGCCCTGCATGTGACCCCAAGCACCCGCGTGCTGATCGCGCCATTCCCCAATGCCGACACGTCGGAATTGATCAGGTGGGAAGCCACGACCGGGGTGCCGGTCACGATGATCGGCGGGGACTTCATCACGCCCGACGCGTCGTCCCTGGATAGCCGGGCCGGGCGGGCCGCGCTGAACCCCACGGCCGAGTATCTTTCCCAGCTGGCCTGGAGCGGCCCGGTCCCGCCCAGGCCGTCGGCTGCCCAGATCCGGGCCGACCTGGCCGCGATGAAGCCACAAGTCGTGGTCGCCGTCACCGCATCGACCACGCGGCTCGGCCGGTTCCTGATCAGCCTCTTCGGCCAGCCTACGACTCACATCGGCCGGATACTCGGCTGGCGGCTGCCGGGCAGCTAGCCCGGCTCAGGGGCTCGCCGGGCCGGTCGTCGTGCGGGTCGCGTTCCACTGCCGGTTGAAGCACCAGATGACCATCGCCACCAGCGCCCCGAGCATGAACGCGGGGGCGATCTTGTCCAGGTTGCCGGTCTGGAGATGAAGGATCGCGTTGCCGAGCGTGTGACGCTGACCGGTCCCGGTGCCCGGCATGTCGGCATAGGTCATGATCCCGAGCCAGATCAGGGCCAGCCAGTCAAGCCGCGAGGCCGGGAAGAAGATCAGGACGCAGATCACCATGAGGCTGTACCAGGCGTACTGGTGGGGCCAGACCAGCAGCCAGGCGAGGCTGAGCGCCAGGGCGGCCCGTGCCGCCGGACGGTCGTCGAGCCCGGCCGGCATCCGGGTGAGCGCGAGCCACGCCACCGGGATGAGCAGGATCACGGCCGCGGGCACGGCGTCGTTCAGCGGGATACCCAGGTGGTGGAAGATGGTCCCCCAGAAACCCCAGCCCAGGCCGGTCTGAGCGCGCCAGGTCAGGACCCTGATCGCGGGGATCCCGGCCCAGGCGTAGGACGGGACGAGCACCGCGAGCGCTCCCACGGTCGCCGCGAGCAACTGCCGCGGTGTTCGCCACAGCGACCAGGCGATGGCCAGGCCGAACAGGGCGAACTCGGCCTTGACGTCGGCGGAGGCACCCACGAAGACCCCGGCGACGAAGGCGTTAAGCACCGGCCTGGAGATAACCCGGCGGTCGATCATCAGCAGTCCGGCTACCCCGAGGGCCGCCGCGAACAGGTCCACGTGCGCGCCCGCGATCGCCGCCCACAAGACCAGTGGGTTAGCGGTCCACAGCAGGTGTGCCCGCGCTCGTGCCGCCTGGTTACGGCGAAACAGGCGGTCGGCGACGTACGCGATCGCGGCAAATCCGAACAGGTTGGCGAGCTTCAGCCAGAACGCCGTTACGGCCAGCGACGCGCCCCCCAGCTCAGCCGCCAGGTACTGCTCGGCGGTGGCGAGCGGCCCGTAGACGCTCGGATCCCGCTGCCAGTCAAGCGGCACACCGACGGCATGGGTCAGGTGGCGATATTCCTTCGGCGTCATGACGTAAGGGCTATGGCCGAGCGCGACGATATGGCCGAAAACCGCGTAGTCCAGCGGGTCGGTGGAGCCGAACGGCGGCAGCACCGCCATCGCGACGGCGGCGATGCCGGCGCTGACCAGCAGCGTCCGCATCGGCACCGGCAGACCCTTGCGGACGGCCACCAGCGCCGCGCCGACGCCGATCGCGGCCAGGGGCCCGGAGACCCACAGCACGGAGACGATCAGCCGCGCCGACACCCGGACGTTGAGTTGCCAGGGCGGCCCGAAGGCTGGCAGCCTCAGCATCGGCGGCATCCAGTCACCGCGCAGGAGGCCGGCTCCGATCATGATGGCCAGTGCCAGGATGATGGCCGCGGCGGCGGCCTGGCCCAGCCGTCTGTCCGGTGCGGGTGAATCACCCCCGGGCTCGGCAAGCGGCGGGGCTGGCTGGGCGGCGGCTGGAGTTCTGAAGTTGGTCACTGTGCTCTCATGGCTACTGTGCTCTGACGGGTACTGTGCTGTGACGGGTACTGTGCT
The DNA here is from genome assembly GCA_030041135.1 of Streptosporangiaceae bacterium. Classification (GTDB taxonomy): domain Bacteria; phylum Actinomycetota; class Actinomycetes; order Streptosporangiales; family Streptosporangiaceae; genus JAJYUU01. Next base: position 9,023 of record JASHOL010000459.1, read on the forward strand.
CACTCAACACAGGGCCCATCAGCAGCGACCGCATGCGAGCTCCGAGCACGCGGAGGCGCTCTCGCCATTCCCTGATCCGGGCCTAGCCCACATGCTACCGAGCCGGCCGGCCGGCCCGGGAACAGGATGGCGCGTCGCGCCCGGAACGACCACGGACGGTCATCTGGCTAGCGCGGGGCGTAGCCGACCGCGTCGTGCAGCCGGGAGCGGCGGGTGCCGGACGCCGGCCTGGCGGGTTCAGGCACCGCCGGAGCCTCCGGCCGCGGCGTCACGTCGGTCACGATCTCCTCGGCCATGCCGTAGAGCAGCGGCAGGGCGCCCGCCACGACACCGCCGGTTTCGTTGATGTGCTCGACGCCGGGACCGATGATCTTGGCGTGCCCGACGATCGTGCGAACCAGTTCTGAGCACTGCTCCAGGTTCCCGGCGATCCGGGTCAGCAGCGTGCCCGCCCAGTATAGGTAGAACGCGAGCCCGGCGATGAGCAGGACGATTTCGACGACGGTCAAGATCACCAGGGTCGTCACGACTTCACCTTCCCGAGCACTCGGCCGAGGAACAGGTGGTGCTTCAGGCCCTCGGCCAGCACGGCCTCGACGCCATCGGCGACCTGCGGGATAAGGGCGGCATCGGCCGTGTTCGCGGCGGCCGCCTTGAGGGAGTCCCTGACATCGACCACCCGCCGGTCGATTCGCTGGATGAGGTAGATGAGCAGGCTCAGCAGCGCCGCGACGGCCAGCACCACGACGAGGCCCACGATGAGCGCGATCACCCACCGGGTGTGCTCGGAGGAGGACATTGCGCCCGTGCTTAGGGCGACTGCGTGCATGGCTAACCTCCCAGCCGGGCCCGGCCGCGCTGCAGGCCGCCGATGATGGTGGTGGCGTACTCGATCGTCGTGCGCAGGGCGCCGAGCGGCGCGGTGTTGGCCACGGCGTCGGTGAGGGCCGTGTTGATCTTCGGCGCCTCATCACCGATGCTGCGGGCCAGCAGCAGGATCGGCACGACCAGCGCGACCACGGCTAGCACCACCACGATGCCGATGATCCAGCCGAGGGTCCAGCCGAAGTTACTTGGGCCGCTGCCCGCGGCGAGGTAGGCGACGTGCATCCCGCGTGTCTCCGTTCGCTCTCAGACCGTCTCGCAGAAGTCCCTGACGGGCTTCAGGCTGGCGTTGACCGAGGTCAGCCGGTCAGGGACCGTGCTGGTCAGGGCGGCGACGGCGCGCACGCCGCCGGTGGTGGAGATGAGCGTCGCCCGTATCGCTCTCAGGTGGAAGATGACCCTCAGCAGGGCAACCGCGGTCAGGGCGACGATCACGGCGGAGATAATCAGGGTTGCCCAGGCAGCAGCTGGCATGTCGGCTCCTCCTTGTCCCGGCTCAGCCCAGCAGTTTCGCGACCGAGCCGGCATAGCGGACCGCGCCGACCGACACCTGGCGTACGGTCTCGTCGGTCGTGGCCAGCGCGGTTGGCACGCCGGATAGTTCGCCGACGAGGGCGACCCCGCCGCTGAGAATGTCGTCGGTCGCGTGCCGGACGCGCTCCACCGCCGCCAGCACCCGGTTCAGCAGGTAGATGACGACGGGAAGGATGACGAACAGCAGTACCGCGTTGCCGATCCACCACAACACCATGGCTAGCTCTCCTCTTACTTAACTCGCGTGCTGGTAGGGCAAGAAGAAGCGCCGGAACACCCTTGCCAGCGCCATGCGGGCAGCCCGCAGGCCGATCGCGAAGCCGCTGGCCGGAGCGGGCGCTCCCGCGGCCGCGAGCTGCTCGGCGGACTCGCCGCGATCGATCCGTTCGATCCGGTCTTGCATGTTGGCGGAGAAGTCGCGCATTAGCACGGCCGAGACGTCGGAGATCATGCCGCGCCCGTACTGCGCCGCCGCGCCCGCTAGCTGCAGGTCCTGGGTGACGTCGACCTTCGTGCCGCGGCCGGCCGCGCTCAGGGTCGCGGTCACGACCATCGTGGCCTGGCCGCGCCCCCGCTCCTCCGCGCCGGCAGCGTGCACGACGACGCGCCTGGCCCGCTCATCTCGCTCGGTGATGTCGGCGGTACCGGCGAACTGCAGCCGGACCGGGCCCATCCGGACCGCAACCTTGCCCTTGTACTTCTCGTCGCCCAGGTCCTCGGTCAGCTCGGCGCCGGGCAGGCAGCGGGCGACCTGCGGGATGTCCTGGAAGAACTGCCATACCTTGTCGACCGGCTCGGCGACCTCGAAGTCGTTCTCAATCAGCATCGGGTTTCTCTCTCCACGTAGGCCGCGGGATCGTTCTCGAACGCCTGCTGACAGCCGGCGCCGCAGAAGTAATAGGTCGTCCCCTGGTAGTTGGTCGCGCGACTGGCCGACCCGATCTCCACGGTCATGCCGCAGACCGGATCGGCGGTCCTGGCCGCCTGTCCGCTCGCGCCGGGACGGCCTTGCTCGCGGCCAGGGCCCGTCGTGGCGGTCGCGCCCGTCGTGGCGGTCGCGCCCGCCGCACCGGCCTGGGCCTGGAGCTGACCGGCCGCGCGGAGTTGAACCAGCTCGGCCAGGATCGCCACCGCGATCTCCTGGTGCGTCGTGCGGCCCAGGTCCAGCCCGGCCGGGACCCGGACCTTCGCCAGTGCCCCAGGGTCGGCGCCGCGGTCGGCCAGGTACCCGAGCACCTCGGCACCGCGCCGTCTCGAGGCAACCAGGCCCAGGTAGGCAGGCCGGGCCGCCACAGCGCGCTCCAGCACGGCCTCGTCGTCGTGTCCCTGGGTGGCGACCACGACCAGGGATCGCGCGCCGGCGTCGTCCCGGCTGAAGTCCTGGCCGGCGATGATGTCCACCTGCCAGCCCAGCGGCCGCGCCAGTTCGGTCAGCGTGCTGGCCATGGGCGAGTCGCCGACCACCACCAGGTGGGGAACGGGCAGCATCGGCTCGATGAAGACCTCGAGTGCGCCCTCGCTGTGGCAGGCGATGGGCACGAACGTCATCCCGGCCGGCTGCTCCGCCTCCTCGCCGACGTAGCCGAATTGCTCCGGGCTGCCGAGCAGGAGGAGCCTGGCCGCGCCGGTGGCGATGACGTCGCGGGCCTCCCGGATGACGACCGGCTCGGCGCAGGCGCCGCCGATCCAGCCGCGCAGTTCGCCGCCGGCCGTGATGATCGCCCTGGCCCCCTGCTGGCTCGAGGACGGTCCCTGCCGCCAGACGACGGTGGCCAGCGCGAACGGCTCACCGTGCCGCGCCAGTTCCGCGGCCTGCTGCAGGATTCCCCAGCCTTCCACGTGTACTCGCTAGTCGTCTGCGCGAACCGGAGGAGCGCCGGAGACGTCATGCCGGTAGGTGATCGCTTCCCAGACCCGGTCGGGCAGCAGCGGCATGTCGATGTTTCGCACGCCGGCGTCGGAGATGGCGTCGAGCACCGCGTTGACGAACGCGGCCGGGCCGCCGACGGCGGCGCATTCCCCGATGCCCTTGGCGCCGATCGGGTGGTGCGGGCACGGCGTGACGACCTCGCTGTGCAGCTCGAACCCTGGCGTCTCCCACGCGGTGGGCAGCAGGTAATCCATGTAGTTCGACCCGACGCAGTTCCCGTCGGCGTCGAACGTGATGAACTGCATGTTGGACATGGCATAGGCCTCGGTCAGCCCGCCCATGATCTGGCCTTCGACGATCATGGGATTGATCCGGACGCCGCAGTCGTCGACGGCCACCATCTTCAGCACGTCCCAGACGCCCGTCTGCGGGTCGACCTCGACCGTGACGATGTAGACCGCGAACGGCCAGGTCAGGTTCGGCGGATCGTAGTACGCGGTCGCGTCAAGGCCCGGCTCCATGCCGTCGGGCATGTTGGCGTACGCGGCGATCGCGCACTCCTGGATCGTCACGCCGCGATCGGGCGCGCTGCGGATGTAGAACCGGCCGAGCTCCCACTCGACGTCCTCCTCGGACACCTCGAGCAGGTGAGCGGCCAGCTTCCTGGCCTTGGCCCGGATCTTGCGCGAGACCATGGCCACCGCGGCCCCGGCGACCGGAGTCGACCTGGAGGCGTACGTTCCCATCCCGAACGGCGCCGTGTCGGTGTCGCCCTCCTCGACCACCACGTCCTCGGCCGGGAGGCCGAGTTCGTGGCTGACGATCTGCGCCCACGTCGTCTCGTGGCCCTGGCCCTGCGTCCTGGCTCCGGTGCGGACGATGGCCTTGCCGGTCATGTGTACCTTGAGCTCGGCCGAGTCGAACATCTTGATGCCGAGAATGTCGTATTCACGGCTGTTGCCAGCACCGAGGGGCTCGGTCATCGTGGAAATACCCAGCCCGAGAAGCCGACCTCGTTCCCTGGCGTTGCGCTGCTCTTCCCTGAAGTTTTCGTAGTCAATCGCCTTCAGCCCCACGTCCAGGCACTTGGCATACTGCCCGGAATCGAGCAAGAATCCGTACGCCGTCCGGTGCGGGAACTGGTCATCACGGACGAAGTTCATGCGGCGGAACGAGGCCTGGTCCATGCCGAGGTCGTTCGCCGCGGCCTGCATCATCCGCTCCTGGAAGAACATTGCCTCGGTGACGCGGAACGAGCAGCGGTAGGCGACCCCGCCGGGAGCCTTGTTGCTGTAGGTCCCGCGCGCGGTCAGGTGCGCCGCGGGCACGTCGTAGCAGGAGAAGGCCGAGTGGAGCAGGCCGATCTTGAACTTGCTCGGCTGCGCGTCCGAGAAGAAGGCACCGTGGTCGGCGTCGGCGTGGATGCGGACGCCCAGGATCTTCCCGTCCTTGCGCAGGGCCATCTCGCCGTCGAGGTAGATGTCACGGGCGAAGCCGGTCGAGATGAGGTTGCCCGATTTGTCCTCGATCCACTTCACCGGGCGCTCGAGCAGGATCGACGCCAGGATCGAGCAGACGTAGCCCGGGTAGACCGGCACCTTGTTGCCGAAGCCGCCGCCGATGTCCGGGGAGATGATCCGGATCATCTGCTCGGGCAGTTCGGCCACCATCGCCACGGCGGCCCTGATGATGTGCGGCGCCTGCGTGGTCATGTACACGGTCAGCTTCGACGTCGCCCGGTTGAAGTCCGCGATCGACCCGCAGCACTCGATCGGCGACGGGTGCGAGCGCGGGTAGTGCAGTTGCAGCTTGGAAATGACATCTGCCTGCTCGAACGCGCGATCGGTGCCTGACTTGTCGCCGACCTCCCAGTTGTAGATGACGTTGTCCGGCTGGTTCTCCTTGTCATCGCGGATGATCGGCGCGCCGTCGGCGACCGCCTGGGCCGGACTGACGATCGCCGGCAGCGGCTCGTACTCGACGACGATCGCCTCGCACGCGTCCTTGGCGATGTAGGGGTCGTCGGCGATGACGCAGGCGACCTCCTGCCCCTGGAACCTGACCTTGTCGGTGGCCAGCACGGCCTGGGTGTCGTAGGACAGCGTCGGCATCCAGGCCAGGTTCCTGGTCGCCATCATCTCCCCGGTCAGCACCAGGTGGACGCCGGGAATGTCCCAGGCCTTGCTGGCGTCGATCGACTTGATCGTGGCGTGCGCCAGCGGGCTGCGCAGGATCTCCATGTGCAGCATGCCGGGGAGCACGATGTCGTCGGTGTAGTTGCCCTTGCCCCGGATGAACCGGTTGTCCTCGACCCGCTTGCGGCTCGCGCCCAGTCCGCCGATCTTGATCTCGTCTACTGCCTGGGACATCTTTGTTCCCCGCCTAGCTCGGTGACTCGCTGCTAGCACTGCTGCCGCTGCTGCCGCTGTTGCCGCTGTTGGGGCCGCGCAGCTTCGCGGCGGCCCACAGCACGGACTTCACGATGTTCTGATAGCCAGTGCACCGGCACAGGTTGCCCGACAGCGCCCAGCGGATCTCGTCCTCGGTCGGGTCCGGGTTGGCATCGAGCAGGGCCTTGGCGGCCATCATCATGCCGGGCGTGCAGAACCCGCACTGCAGGCCGTGCTCCTCGCGGAACCCCTCCTGCAGCGGGTGCAACTCGCTCGCGCTGGCCAGGCCCTCGACGGTCTCGATCTCGTGTCCGTCCGCCTGAACGGCGAGCATCGTGCACGACTTCACCGCCCGGCCGTCGACGAGCACGGTGCACGCGCCGCAGTTTGTCGTGTCGCAGCCCATGTGGGTGCCGGTCAGCCCGGCACCCTGCCTGATCAGGTGC
>JASHOL010000460.1 GCA_030041135.1 Streptosporangiaceae bacterium
CCGGGCGCGGGCGGCTGCTCGCCCGGTCCGGTGATCACGCGACCGCGGCGGCCGTGCTCGGTCGGGCCCTGGCGCTGTGGCGCGGCCCGGCGCTTGCCGACGTGGTCGATGCATCGGCGCGGCTGGCAGCCGACGCGGCCGCGCTCGAGGACCAGCGGGGGGCCGCAGCGGAGGATCTGGCCGCCGCGCAGCTGGAGCTCGGCATGTGGGCTGAGGCCGCGAGCGAACTGGCGGGGCTAGTCGCGCAGCATCCGCTGCGGGAACGGCTGCGCGGGTTGCTGATGCTGGCGCTTTATCGGTCCGGGCGGCAGGCCGACACGCTGGAGTGCTATCAGCTCGCCGGCACTGGCGGGGTCGGCAAGACGGCGCTGGCGCTGCACTGGGCGCACCGGATAGCAGACCGGTTCCCGGACGGCCAGCTCCACATGAACTGCGCGGCTGCTGTTCCTCGGCCGACTACGAAGAGGGCACCTGGTCCTACGGCGGTGGCTCCGCGGTCGGGGACATCGCCTGCCCAGGGACGAACAACGTGGATGTCTCCCTCATCTGGGACGACTCGAACACGGACATCATTGGCGTCGTGGATGCGGAGTACTCGCTGCCAGCAAATGTCTACTCGTGGTGGCAGTCGAACTGCGCCAGCATCGACGGCTCCTCGCAAAGCGCCACGAGTTCGTGAGATCGCGGCGAGCGCGTGCTCCCGCGGCGGCCTTCGGGCCAGGCTGACAGAAGCCAGGCCGACCCCGCTCGGGCTGCCCGCCGCGCTCAGCTGGCGGCGGATCCGCTTGGAAGGAGACGCGTCAGCAGACCACCAGCAGAAACCTGACCTGGCTAACTTGTCTGGCCGTCCGCCAGCGCGGCGATAATCTTCTCGGCCGCGGCGATGTCGGTGTCGAGCGGGCGGTCCTCGTAGCCGTCAGGGAGGGATCGCACGCACATCTCGTAGACCGTGCGCAGTGCGGCGCCGGCGGGCTCGGCGCCGCGCTGGCGCAGCGCGCGGACCGCGGCCACGAGTTCGCAGGCAAGCACCGTGCGCAGCCGCGGGACCATCTCGGCCGCGGCACTGGCGGCCTGTGGTGAAAAGGCGGCGTGCTCCTCGGCTCCGTGGGACAGCACGGCGGTGCCGAGGGAGACCGGCGCGGCCAGCCCGCGCAGTTCGGCGAGGGCGGCGCTGGCGGTGTACTCGAGGATCATGATCCCGGAACTGCCGTCGGGGCCGTCGGCAAGGAATGCCCGTAGTCCGGTCCGTTCCGGGTGGGTGAGCGCGGCCAGCCTGGCCGGCGAGAGGGCGGCGTCCGCGCACAGGGCCAGTCGGGCGCCGTCGAGCGCCAGGGCCAGGTAGGCGCCGTGGAAGTTCCCGTTGTGCAGGACCTGGCCGCTGCGGGCGTCTGCGAGCGGGTTCTCGGCGGCGGCGTTGAGCTCCACGTGCAGCACCCGCTCCAGGTGGGCGAGTGCCTCCGCGGCTGGGCCGTGCACCTGCGGCAGCGCCCGTAGCCCGTAGGGATCCTGGATGCGGGCCGCCGGCCGGTCGGTGTCCGGGCCGAGCAGCTCGCGCAGGCGCCGGGCGGCGGCGTCCTGGCCGGGGTGCGGCCGGGCCGCGTGCACGGGCGGCGCGTAAGGCTGTGCGGAGCCGCGCAGGGCCAGGTGGCTGAGCGCGGCCACGTGCAGCTCGGCGTCGACCAGCCCGGCCAGGTCCTGGTGGGCGAGCGCCGCCTGCGCGAGAGTCATGGCATTCGAGGAGAGGAACGCGAGCGCGTCCGCGTCGGCCGTGCCGTGCGGCAGCAGCTGACGCGGAACGAGCCCGTCCGGGGTGCGCCAGGGCCGCTCGCCGATCAGGGTAAGCGCGATGGCAGCCAGCGCGGTCAGATCTGCCGTTCCGATGCTGCCCAGTACGGGGAATTGCGGTGTCAGACGGGCGTTGAGCGCAGACGCGGCGGCGTCCAGCCAGGCCGGGTCGGCGCCCGAGCCGCCCGCCGCGAGCTGGTTGAGCCGGACCGCGAGCGTGCCGCGAGCCACCGCCTCCGAGGTGAGTGCGCCGGCGCCGCCGGTGTGACTGCGCAACAGCCGCAGGCCGTGGCCCGCCCCCGGCTCGACCGCCACCTTGCCGTTCGCGCCCACTCCGGTCGTCCGGCCGTAGAGAGCTTCCCGGCGGACGCCTTCTAGCGCGACCCTGTGCGAGGCAGCGGCCCGCTCACGTCCCGCGGGAGCGACGGCGACCTGGGCACCATGTCGCGCCACCGCTGTCACGTCGGCGCAGGTCAGCCTGGCGCCGTCCACGGTCACCAGATTCTTCGCGTCCATGTTCAGGGTGCCACCCGGTCAAGAAGTGACAGGAGCATACGGCTGACCGACCGCGCTTGCCACCTTTGCCTATAAAATCGATCAAAATAATTGACGACATCGCGACCACGCGAGCGGCTCGGGCCGTCCTGACCCTTGGGACAAGGGAACGCTGCTGCCACATCGTGCCTGTCGCGTCAGGGCGCGAACGGTGCCCGCTGCTCAGCAGACCGTCACTCGCCGGCGTAGCTGCTGCCAGGACGGGCTCGTCCATCGGCGCGGTGCCGGGCGCGGATAGCGTCGCGGTTACCGCGCTGCCGCCTCCATCACCTGGGTGTGGTCGGTATCTACATGTTCGTCGGGATCACCGAGATCATGAGAAATTGGTCATCGTTCGGTATCCTTGGCGCCAGACCGTGTACCGCCCAAAGAAGGAGTGACCTTTTCGTGTTCGATATAGTCGTCGTAGGTACGGACGGGTCGTCTACGGCAGCGGAGGCGGTGCAAAAGGCTATCGCAATGGTCAAGCTGACGGGCGGGCAGCTGCATCTTGTGACTGCATACAAGCCGGAAGAGATCACGTCTTCGGTGCGGGAAATCGACGAGTACCTGAAGTCTGTCGGGTCGAGCTACCACGCTGAGTCCCTGCTGACTAACCTAGCGGCTCAAGCGCGGACCGTCGGCGTCGAGGCCGAGACGCACATGTCGAAAAGACCTCCGGCCGATGCCATTTGCGAGGTTGCTGCCGAGGTGAGTGCCGACCTTATAGTCATTGGCAACAAAGGCATGCACGGAGTTCATCGCATCCTGGGTAGCGTTCCGAATTCGGTGGCCCACAAAGCTCCTTGTGACGTCCTAATTGCCTTCACCACCTGACGGAGCCAGGCGCGCCGCTGCTTCAACACGATAGTCCAGGCGGCTGCCGCGTGCGCGTTCCGTTGGCGCCCGCCGGAAGCAGAAACCAGGGCTGGCGTTGGTGACTATGAGTTCTCCTCGGCCGATTCTCCCCAGCGGCCGTCCCCGAGGTCGCGCACCGGTGGTCCGGCAAAGTAGTACTGCGCAAGCCGCAGCACCTGCTTGTCGTCTAGATGATCGATATCGACTCGCACGTCGGCCACCACTTTGGCCGCGACATCTCTTCGATGCTTCTCGACATAAGACACCCAGTGATGCGACGCGTTTGCCTTGGCCGCGCCGTGCCCCAGGAGCAGGATGGCCCCCGCAGGTGCCAGGGCTTCGGTGAGTTCGCGCCAGTACTCCGGGCTGTCAGCTTCGTAGGTGCCGTCGGGATTCCCGGCAAAATGGTGAACCTTGTGGAAGTGACCTAGCGGATCGCTGGCGACGAGGCGCTCCGGCCGCTGGCCGGGCGACGCATCAGTGGGGTAGACGACCGATTGCTGGAAGGCGATGGACGCGACGACGTTCTTACCCCGGACAAGCTCGATGCTGCCGGCCATAATCTGACCTCCTTGCGCAGTGCTCCGGCCCTGGCATTGGGCTACTCGCAGGACCGGCTCGGTGCGGCGGACTACTGGCACTCGCGCAGCCAGCGAGTTCTGCCAACCCTCGCGTTCGACTTAGTGCAACAGCGTCACGCCCCCCTGGCGACTTAGCAACCTCACCAGAAGTCCCGCAGGGCCGCCAATGATGATCGCATGGACCGGGGCACGGCGTGGCGGCCTCCGTTCCGCGCGGTTGCCGCGTGCCTTTCGGGGATGGGACGGTGGCGCCATGCTCTCCCACCGCCAGCGAGTCGCTCGCGTGCGGCGACTCGCTCTGCGAGCGCTCGAAGCGTATCCGCTGGTGGATCAGGACTTGCGATTTATCGCTGATGAGGAGAACGCTACGTTCCGAGTCGACGCGACAGCACCCGATGGCCGTGATCGGTTCCTGCTCCGCGTGCACCGCCCGGCCCGTCATGGCCGGAACGTCGACTCGGCTGCCGCTGTCGACTCTGAACTGCGCTGGCTGACCGCGCTGCGAAGTGGAACAGACCTGTTCGTCCCGGCGCCCTTCCGCACGGTCGATGGACAACTAACTGCGCTGGCTGCTTCGCCGGACATGCCGGAGCGCCGCGTGTGCTCGGTGCTGCGCTGGATGGACGGCCGTCTGCACGCCGCCGCCCCACGCCCGGTGCACCTGCGCCGACTCGGGAGCGTAATGGCCCGGCTGCACAATCACGCTGGCCAGTGGCATGTCCCGCCCGGTTTCGTGCGGATCCGATGGGACTGGGAGACATTCTTCGGCGACACTATGGTCTACGGCGGAGTCGGCGCAGCAGACGTGTGGGACCTGCTTCCCGGTGAGCTCCGGCGCAGGTTTGCCCGCACGGCCGCCGCTATGAGACCCGTAATGAGAAACCTAGGCGAGGAGGCCGACAATTTTGGCTTGATCCACGCCGATCTGCACCTCGGCAACGCGCTGTTCTGGCGCGACCAGATCAGGGTCATCGATTTCGACGACTGCGGATTCGGTTACTGGCTCTACGACATGGCTGTCTCGCTGTGGGAATTGCGGCACCGAGATGACTACGAGGATTTCCGCTCTGCTCTGATCGACGGCTACACGCGCCATCGGCCGCTGCCGCCCGGCGGCCTCGCCCATCTCGATGACTTCATCGCCGCCCGTGAGGTCGCATTCGGGCTCTGGTTCACCGGCACCGCGCAGGTCAATCCCGACTTCCGCGCCGAACTCGACCAGGTGCAGGCCGACATTAGCCGCTCGCTGGATGTGCTCCTTCGCAATTGAAGGCGACCACCTCGGTGGGCCGGAGGGCCGATAGGCTGGCGGCAGGAGGTCTCGTGCTCGTGGCAAGGCGTATTGCACACTTTCCGTTTGTACGACAGGCTCGCTGAGCGCGACTCGAACACAAGCGACTCGCGTAGGTGAGCAAGGATCGCGGTGTGGTGATGATCGCCGAGGTCGACGGGAAGCTCTCAAGGGTCTGAGGTTTCTGTCATGGTTGACCAACGAGCTGCGGGAGAAGTCGTCTCCGAGACGTTCGATTACGACGGTGGCCGGCAGGTCACGGTCTACATCCCGGCAGATCCGCCCGAGGCGGTCGTGTTCGCCGGTGACGGGCAGTTGATCTCGCAGTGGGGCGGAGTCCTCGAGGCGGCCGACGTACCGTCCACGATGATCGTCGGTGTTCACCGCCTGGCCGATGAGACGCTACGGCTCCATGAGTACTCACCGGGTTTTGACCCGGAACGGTTCGCGGCACACGAGGAGTTTTTCGTCGGGGACGTCCGCCGCTGGGCGAGGTCGCGATTCGGAGTCGCGCTGCCCGCCGATCGCACCGCGGTGTTCGGTGTCTCGGCGGGTGGGGAGCTGGCGCTCGCGATTGGGCTTCGGCATCCGGACGTCTACGGTGCGGTCCTCTGCGCCTCGCCGGGCGCAGGTTACCGTCCGCCGGGGGTGATGCCGAGTCCGATTCCGCGCGCGTACCTCGTTGCGGGCACGCTGGAGCCGTTCTTTCTCGAGAACGCGACCCGGTGGGCGGTCGCGCTGCGCGATGCGGGTGCGGACGTTGTGATGACGGAGCGGGACGGGTCGCACGGCGGTGCGTTCTGGCGCGAAGAGTTCCCGCTGATGGTGGCGTGGGCGTTTGGATGTGAGGCCGGACGATGACCACGTCAGCGTCCACCCTGTAGAAGACCCTGTACTTGCCGATATGGAGCCGGTCGTACTCGCCTGCCGAAGCCTGAACCTCGGGTGACCGCTCGGCGCTCGCGCGTCGGCTTCGCCGAGCAGGGCCTTGCGGAACGGCTCATGCGAACAGCCGTCGCTCCTGGCCGAGGTCAGTGCCGCTGGCCAGCGCATGCGCGGTTCGAGGCCCGTTTCCGCGCCGCCGTCCAGGGACGGTCAGTTACCAGACAGAATGCGCTCGTGTAGCCACGCCTCTATCTTGTCGCGGACATCAGCGCGCATGGCAGGGGATATGCCGTGCGCAGCACCGTCCGCTGAATTGACGGCGAGCGCGGCGTAGGCGGCGGCGTCGGCCGTGCGCGTCCTGGCATCCGCCGCCGCAGCGGCGGCACGGGCCGCATGTCCCGCCGACCTTGCCCCGATTTCCGTGGCTTCCCCGGCGGCTCTCGCGGCAGCCGCGGCGGATCCGGATTGAAGAGCCGCTCTCGGCCGCTTGTCGTCCGGGAACCGGGACTCGAAGATCGGCAGGACGAGGCTGGCGGCATGAATAGCGAGGTCGGCCCAATCCTGACGGCTGAATTTCCAGGCGCGGACAATGCGCATGCCCTGATGCGCGGTCACGACGTTGCCCGCTACCGACAAGCCCCGCACCTCCACCTCGGCCAGCAGGTTCCCGAACCATGGCACCGCGTCGGCGATCCGCTCCGTGGCGTAAAACCCCTCGGCCTGCAGGACGGGAGCAGTCGCGATGTCTCGCCATTCGCTCCTTTCCCAGACCGACTCGTCCCAGTCCGAGACCACCTGACCATTCTTAAATCGGAGGAACTTGTAATATGTCATGATCCACGTCGCATGGGCCCAGCGTACTTCCGGTCAGGCAGACGGGCCCATCTCACTTCCTTCGCCTGGGACAGAGCCGCAATCCTGGACGCGATGAACCCGGCGGTGAGCCACCTCTACGCGTAGGAGAAGCCAGACGATGAGACCAGGCGAACCCCGTTGAACTGGTGGGCGGCACTGGGACTGAACCAGCTCTGCCTTGTGACGGAAGCCAGAGGTGCGGTTGCCGCGGCTCCATGTGCTCAGACGTGTAGTTTCTTGGCCTGACGTGGCCGCGGATAGCCCAAGTTCAGTTTGTGTTGGCTCTGGGTTTGCCTCCGGCTGCAGGCCAGCGGAACTACCGGCTAGCTAGAGCCATGCCTCCCCGTCGGCGAGGTCTGCTTCGCCGGGATGCGTGGTGAGGACCGCCTCGAGCGCGGTGACGATCTTGCCGCTATCTGCCCTGGTTCGCCGGTAGCCGCCAGGGATGAAGATCATGCCGTAATGGCCTGCGCCGCCGGGAGTGATTGCCTCGGCGTGCAGAGGGCGGAAGTCCCGTAGGTTGTCGGTGACCAGGGCGCGGTGCTCGGATCTGGCGATTGCGAGGATCTCGGGGTCGGACAAGACCTCGGAGCCGGGACGGCCAGCCACGGCTTCCGCGTCATGGCCCCGCGCGCCTAGTTCCCGTGCGATTGCCGGGGCGAGCATCTCGTCCAGCAGCGGCTTCACTGCCGAACGGCTGCCTGGCCCGCGAGGAACGCGGCGTGGGCCTCGGCTGCTTCCTGTTCGTTGACGTTGATGAACTGGTCAATCTCGCCGGTGTAGGCGCCGTAGTAGGCGATGGCCGCCTGGACGAGGCCGAGCGGGATCTCCAGATAGCGCGCTGCCTCGGCCGCGTCGCCGTCGTTGTCGCGGACGACGGCTATGACTTCCCAGACGTCTTTGCCGGTGCCGACGAGTCGGGCACGCCGGCCTGACGGGCCCTCGGCGAATCGGATGAGAGGGTGCTCGTCCATCCGCAGACCCTCCTCGACGTACCGCTGGGCGAGCGTGCGCGGTGGGAGGTGAACGCGCTTGGCGCGGCTGCCGAGGCGGGCGAGGGTGGCGTCCGTTAGCCGCACGCTTAGCGGGTGACTCATGTAGTGCACTGTACTACAGCGTAGTGTGTACGCGTTCTTCCTGCCGCCGGCCCGGACGCTGTTCATGCTCGCGCCGTTCCTGGCCGGGTCGCTGCTCCCGCTGCTTCGCGGCTGGTGGCGGTCGGCCGCGTACGCGGCCGTGGTGGTGCCACGCTGGTTCCGGATTGCCTGGCGCAGCTGGGTCACCTTGCAAAGCGAGCGCTGCTCGTGCACCGGGCGGCTGCGGCCAGTACGCCGGTGCCCGGCGTGTCGATGTTGATTAGGGCCACGACTGGCCGCTGGACCGCCGTGGCTGCGCGCTCTAGCAGGCGGCCGTCACGGAATGATGTCAGGCTCGACCAGAGATGGCCGGAGAACGGGTCGGTGGTCTGCCGCTGCTGCCAGGTTGCGAAGGTGCGGCACCCGCGGCAACGGTCTCCCAGTACTGGTCTGGCTGCGGGATTGGAGGCGGAGGCTCATGGACGACACTGGCGGGGGCATCAACCCCTATCAGCCTGATGGCGACCCGCGCTCGGCGACCGTCACGTTCGTGACGACGGAGCACTTCACGCTGCAGGGTGCCCGCTCGTCGACGATCTCGGAGTCGACCGGCCGGGCGAGCGTGTTCCTGCAGGCGGTGTCCGGCGGACTGATCGCCCTCGGGCTCGTGGCAAGCGCCGCCAGGACTGGCGCGGCGTTCTACACGTTCGGGCTCATTCTCCTGCCCACGCTGGCCTTCGTGGGGCTGGCGACGTTCCATCGGGTGCTGCAGTCAGGGACCGAGGACCTTGGATACGCGCGCCGTATCGCTCACCTCCGCGACTATTACTTCGAGCATGCTCCCGACGTGGCCGGTTACCTGCCCAGCCGCCCGGAGCAGCTGCCCGACCCTGGGGTGGGGATCCGCCTGTGGCAGCAATTCGTGACCACTGCGGGGATGGTCGCGGTGATCACCGCGGTACTGTCCGGCTCGGCCGCCGGGCTACTCGCGGCCGTGGTCTCCGGCCGCTCGCTGGTCGCGGCGCTGGTCGCCGGCGTTGTCGTCGCCGCCGCGGCACTGACCGGGCTGATGCGCTATCAGAACTCGGCCTGGATCCGCGGTACCGCGGCATCGCTGTTCCCCGACGCAGAAGCCGGGCCACGCTGAGCTCGCCTCGGGGGCGCGCGAGTACGCGGGAGGGCCTCGCGCGGCAGTCCGGTCAAGTCAGCGACGTGATTTCCTCGATCCGGCAGCGGATGAGAGTGTCCGCGACCAGCATCGGCGTGGGGCGGCCTCGCAGGCCCGACGCAGCGCGCTGATGTCATCCGTTGCCCTGGCGTCGCGTGTAGAGCCGTCAGACAGCGGAAGCGCTCGCCGCTTCCGGGAAGCACGCGCGTTAGACGCGGACTAGCGGGTCAGAAGCTGATACTCAACGCGAAAGGACCAGGCGGCACGTTGACGAAGGGAACGATCGGAACGATGGGCGGCTGGCCCGCTCGAGTCTTCGAAGGGCTGTTAGACCCAGCCGGCCTCAGCGGCAACGCGAACCGCGTCGACCCGATTGCGGGCGGAAAGCTTGGCTACCGCCGAGGCGAGGTAATTGCGGACCGTGCCGTACGACAGGTACATCGCCGCAGCGATTTCGGCCGGCCCAGCGCCGGCTGCGAAGCGGCGCAAGACCTCCACCTCCCGTGGCGACAGCGGGCTTTCGAAGTCCTCCAGCGCCGCCAGCGCGAGTTCGTGGTCGATTACCCGTTCCCCGGCGGCAACCTTGCGGATCGCGTCGGCGAGCCCGGCGGCCGGGGTTTCCTTGGGCAAGAATCCGGCGACTTGCGCGGCCAGCGCCCGGCGCAGATTGCCTGGTTTGCCGAGAGCCGTCAGAATCAGCACCCTGCAGTCCGGGCACCGTTCGTGCATTTGGGCCGCGGCAGTTAGCCCATCGGTACCGGGCATGTCGATATCGACTATCGCCACGTCTGGCAGCTGGTCGACCGCGGTCGGCACGATGTCGTCGCCGCCGACAACCTGCGCGACCACCTCGATGTCGTCTTCGAGGTTGAGCACTGCCGTCAGGGCGTCCGCCAGTACCCGCATGTCCTCGGCGACCAGCACCCGGATCGCCGGCTTCGTCCCGCCAGCGTCCGGCTGAGGATCACCGGCGGGACTGGCGGACGGCCCGGCAGTCTGCGCTGCGTGCGTCATGTTCATAGTGTCCGCTGGCATCTTCTTAGTGTCCGTCCGGCGGCAGGCCCAGGTGAAGCTGCTCCTGGCATGACCGGTGGGTGCGGATTGCACCCGGCTGCCCTGCGTTCCGCACCGGGTGGGCGGGGCAATCCGGCCGCCGGAGCCTACGAAACCGGCAGGCATCCTGCACCTTTGCTGGCCGGGGAAACCCACGCCGGACTGGTGCGCCAGGCACTGGCTGCGGCGGACTGGGCCCGCCGAGACTGAGTGGCGCCCAGGGGCACTACCCGGAGGCTCCGGGACGGAGCCCGGATCGACTCGCGGAGGAGAGCACAATGCGCAGGCTGATTGAGTCCACTCTTGTGTCGCTTGACGGCGTCACCGGTGCGCCGGAGCAGTGGGCGAGCTTCGACGCCGAGGACGCCGCGCTGTCACTGGAGCATCTGGGCAACTACGACGCGTTCGTGATGGGCCGGGTGACCTACGAGAGGTTTTACGCGAACTTTGGCGGGACCGCGGGTGACCCCTACATCGACCGCATCAATGCCATGCCCAAGTACGTCGCGTCGCGGTCGCTGACCGAGACGTCCTGGAATGCCACGCTGCTGGGACCCGATCCATCCGGCGCGATTGCCCGGCTGAAGGACCAGCCCGGCAAGGACCTGATCAAGTACGGCACCAGCCGGTTCGACGCCACGCTGGTGCGGGACCGCCTGATCGACGAGTTCCGCTTCTGGATCAGGCCCGTCGTGGCCGGCTCGGGGCAACGACTGTTCGAAGACGTGGACACCGCCGGGCTTCACCTCGAGCTCACCGAGGTGCACAGGCTGGCGAACGGGTCGGTGATCCTCACCTGCGTGCCCGGTTACCGCGGTCGCTGATACCGCTGGCGCCGGCATCTTCACAAGGAAAGACAGGAGAGTCAGATGACTTCGCTCAATGCCAGGATCGATGCCAGTGACCGGGGAGTGGCGGGGTCCGGCGGGGCGGGCCGGTGGCGGGCCTTCGCGGTGCTGGCGGCTGCTTTTTTCATGACGATCGTCGATCTGACGATCATCAACGTGGCGCTGCCGACCATCGGCCGCAAGCTGGACTTTCCCGAGCAGGACCTGCAGTGGGTGGTGACGGCTTACGCGCTCGCCTTCGGCGGGTTCCTGCTGTTCGGCGGCCGGGCCGCCGACCTGCTCGGCCGCAGGCGGCTGTTCATGGCGGGGCTGGGGATCTTCACCGCGGCCTCGCTCGCGTGCGCCCTGGCCACCAGCGACCGGTTCCTGATCATCATGCGGGGCGTCCAGGGCCTGGGCGCTGCCGTGGTGCTCCCGGCCGCGTTGTCGATCGTGATGAACATGTTCGGCGAGGGCGCCGAGCGGAACAAGGCGCTGGGCATCTGGGGCGGCATCGGCGCGGCGGCGGCCACGGTCGGCGTCCTGGCCGGCGGCACGCTGACCCGCTACGCCGGCTGGCCCTGCATCTTCTACCTGAACGTTCCGGTCGGCGCGACGGCCCTGCTGCTGGCCCGGCGGGTAGTCCCGGAAAGCAGGCTGCACGGCACCAGGAAACGCTATGACCCGCTCGGCGCCCTGACCGTCACCGGCGGCCTGGTGGTGCTGGTGTACGCGATCTCCCAGGCGCCGTCCGGCGGGTGGGCCGCGACCCGCACGCTGGCGCTGCTGGCGGCATCCGCGGTCTTGCTGGCCGGGTTCCTGGTCATCGAGACCAGGGCCGAGGCGCCGCTGCTGCCGCTGCGCCTGTTCCGGCTGCGGACCCTGGCCGGCGCCAACGCGGTCGGGTTCTTGCTGGGAGCCAGCTTCTTCGCGTTCATCTTCATCGCCACCCTGTACATGCAGCAGGTACTCGGATACTCACCGCTGAAGACCGGGTTCGCCTGGCTGAGCGCAACGGTCATCTCGGTCGCGCTCGCGGGACTGTCGCAGCTGCTCGTCACCCGCACCTCGGCCAAGCTCGTCATGGCGGCCGGCATGGTCCTGATCGGCACCGGGATCGTGTGGGCAGCACAGGTCCCGGTGCGCGGGCAGTTCTGGGCCGACCTGGCCGGGCCGTTCCTGGTGACCGGCGCCGGGACCGCCTTCACCTTCATCCCGGTCTCGATCGGCGCGCTGGCCGGCGTGGCCGAGCCCGATGCCGGGGTCGCCTCGGGGCTGCTCAACACCTCCCAGCAGCTCGGCGGGGCGATCGGGGTGGCGATCGCCTCGACCGTCGCCACCACCCGCTTCCGCGCCCAGCTGAGCCACGGGCACCTCGCGGCGGCCGCGCTGACCAGCGGGTTCCAGTGGGCGTTCTGGGTATGCGGACTCACCGGCCTGGCCGCGGTCCCGGTCACCTTCCTCCTGATCCGCCGCTACGAGCTAGCCGCAGCAGTTGCCAGCACATCCGGCAAACCGCAGCCAGCACCCGCCGAGGTCTAGCCGAACCACCCGTTGGCCTTGCGCACCGCCCGTCTTGCGCCCACCAGGAAGGCCATGCCGATGACCGATAAGAGTTCTCCTGCCCCGGCACGCAGTCTCCGGGTGGCCACGCCCGGCGGGGCGCTGTACCTCACCGATCACCAGGGCGCGGGACCGGCCGTCGTCATGATGCACGGCTTCCCTGACGACTGCCGTATCTACGATCATCTTGTCCCCCTCCTCAAGCCTTATCGCGCGATCACCTTCGACTGGCTGGGCTACGGGCACTCAGACCGAACCGACGCCACGTTCATCACTCGCGCCGACCATGAGGCTGAACTGGGCGCCGTGCTCGATGCGCTGGCCGTCGACCGCGTGGTGCTGGTTGGCCACGACGCTTCCGGTCCTGACGTAGTCGACTACACACTGCGCCACCCCCGCCGGGTCGCCCGGCTGGTGCTGCTCAACACCTACTACGGCCACGCCGGGTCGCCGCGCTTTCCCGAGATGATCCGTCTGCTGGCCGAAAAGGACCTGGAACCCCTCGCCGATGCCATGCTCGCCGACCAGCAGCAGCGTCTCTGGCTGCTCCTGCACACCGCCCGGCGGTTCGGGTTTAACGCAGAGTCACTAGATCCCGACGGCGTGGGCGCGACATCAGTGATCCCCCAGTTCTTCGGCGACATCAACCAGTCCGACGCCTTGACCGCCATACGCGCCTGGACACGAACGTTGCCTGCCGCCCTGGCCGAACAAGACGCGACCATCGCCAGCGGAGCGCTGGCAGCCCTGGACGTTCCGGTGACGCTCATCTTCGGCGCTGGCGATGAATACCTGTCGGCCGTCCTCGCCGGGCGCTTGTCCAGCTTGTTCAGCAACAGCAGCGTTCATCTGGCCGACGGCTCGTCCCACTGGCCTCAGTGGGACCAGCCCGAGGTCGTCGCCCGGCTGATCAAGCAAGGCATCTCATAACCGGGGTTCGGGCATCGGCGGCGCGCCAGTCAACCTTGCGGACTGAGACGTCGTCAGTCCTGGATGAGAGCAAGAGTTGGCCGAGGAAGCCGCGAGGAGAGTGCGTGCGCTCGAACGAAAGCTTTGAGGGTCTGGACACCCTGGTCGCCCATCGTGGCGGCGCTCTGCTCGCGACAGCCACGTTGCTGGCAGGAAGCCCGGCGGCTGGTGAGGACCTGCTGCAGGCCGCCCTGGAACGGGTGATGTGGCACTGGCACCGCGTCAAGGATGAACCTGAGATCTACGTGAGACGCACCATCTATCACCTCGCGGTCGACCAGTGGCGCGCCCGGCGCAGGCGACCCGAGGTACTAGGCAAAACCGAGACCGAGCTTGAGGCCGCCGCCCAGCGGGCTGGCCAGCCCGACGGGACCGACGCGGTGCACCTGCGCCTGACCCTGATCCAGGGACTGGCCCAGTTGCCGCCTCGGCAGCGAGCGGTGCTGGTCCTGCGGTACTGGGAGCAGTTCAGCGAATCGGAGGCTGCTGAGGTGCTGGGCTGCTCGCTCGGCACAGTGAAATCCAGCGCATCACGCGGCCTGGCCCGGCTCCGGGAAGTCACCGCCGCCTGGGCCATAGAAGACAGTCCCGCAAGCAAGCCCATGGTGAACGGAGTCTGCTCATGAGCCGCACCATCGAAGATCTGCTCACAGCGTCGATGCGCGAGGAAGTTCTCGGCCTCACACCAGCTCCCGACCTGGTGGCGCGGGCAGCCAGGCGGCACCGGCGGCGCGCCAGAGTCCGCCTGGCGGCATCGGCCGCAGGGACCGCCGGGATCGTCGCTGCGGCGGCGATCGGCCTGACGATGGCCTCGGCCAGCACTCGCGCGGACCGGACGGCACCGAGCGCGTCGAGGGCGGGTCTCGTGGCCAGTTCGCCGCGGGCGCGACTAGTCGCGGCAATGATCAGCTCCGCCCAGCTCAGCTACCGGCTGCACCTGGTCAACACCTCGATTCTCCCGGGTCACCGGATGACACTGACTTCGCGGCCACAAGACCTGATCAACTGGTATGCCGACTACACGGGCGTTTACAACCCGAGAACGAGTTCGGGTTCTGGGGTCAACATCATGCGGGAACAGTCAGGCACCCTCGCCGATCCGAGCTCGTACGGCAAGATCGACGGCCGCATGCAGGTGCGGATCATCGGCGGCCGTTACTACACCCGGTTTGCTGGCAACGGTCAGCCCTGGCGCACCGGACGGGGCTCTCTGGTTCAGGCCCTGGTCCTGAACGGCGGGCGGGCGTGGGCGCCGACAGACGGCGCATCCGCCAATCCGGCGGTCCTGCTCGCCGCCCTGCACCACCTCGGCAGTGTCAGGTTGGCTGCCAGGAGTGGTGCTGGCGCCCAAGCGCTGGACACCTACGACTTCGCCTACAAGATCGCCGGGGACGCTTCGGTCCAGCCGCACCAGCTCACCGGCACCATCGTGGTACACGACCAGTCGAACCTGATCGCCGAGATCACTATGCGGACGACCTTGACCGGAGCCGACCCGCAAGTCGCCGACGGCGGACAGACCACGTTCACGACGGTGATGATCTTCTCCGACTACGGCGTGCCGGTCAACGTGCAGGTGCCCACCGGCGCCATCCAGATCCTGAGGCCCCTGCCCGGAAGCTAAAGACGGACGAGCGTTCCCCCGCATCGCTGGCCGGCGCGTTCCAGCACGCGCCGGTCACGAGCGGCGGCCGTGGCGGGCAGCCAGCTAGTACCTGCTGAGCCGATCGCGGGGCCGGGCCGGCGCCGTCGTGCCACTATCGACGAATCAGGCCATTTCTGGCTGTTATCGCAGCGAATTCTAGGAGGGCCCATGGCCGATCAGAACGCCGGGCACACAGCGCCGTCGGATGTGATGAAGGCCTTCGAAAACCTGTCGGACGCCGACAAGCTGGTGGTCGTGCGCGGCCTGACCGGCCTGCAAGCGCTGCCGCCGCCACCGGGCCAGGATGTCGTGGCGTTGTGGTACGTGATCGTCGGCGCGTTCGTGGTGTTGTTGCTGGGCTCTGGGCTTGTCCTGTACTTCGAAGTGAAAGCAGGGAACCCGACCAGCGTGTTCGAAGCGCTGGCCACCGGCGCACTGGGCGCGCTGGCCGGCTTGCTCGCGCCGAGCCCAGTAGATCCGAGGCGCACCGGCAGCAAGTAGGCCCGCCAGCGCGGCCCGCGCGTCTTTAGCGGAGCAGTCGTACGAAACTCACCGGGTGGAGTGCACGCCCGCGCGGATGCCGAATGTGAGCGCCAGCATGGCAAGTCCGGCGCCCGCCACGAGCAGCCAGGACGGGCCGGACGGACGGCCGTGCACCAGGACCGTTCCCATGTAGTCCGCTGCCGCCAGCTGATTAACCGCTCCGTACCACAGGGCCAGGTAGAGCGCCTGGAACAGCCGGTGAGACCGGCTTGCGCTGCCGAGCAGCAGCGCGAGCGAGGGGATGAACAGAGCTCCGGCGACCCAGGCCGCGATGCGCGGCCCGTCGGACTCCACCACCAGCCGCAGGAGCGGGCCGATGCCGGTTAGTAACGTGAGCGCGAGCCCGGCCAGCCACTCGGCCGTCACCTGCCTGTAGGCACCGGGACAGGCGCCGAGCAGCACGTCCACCCCGTTCTCCCGGCGCCGGGCACCGAGCCGGGACCAGATCAGCAGCGGCCAGATCCAGCACGCCGACAGCAGCAGCGCAGTGCTGGCGCCGTACGGCCCCGTGAGTCCGGCGGGCACGACCAGGCCGGCCACGTTCAGCGCCGCGGCCACGAGCCACCACCAGCGGGACGTGCCCCGCAGCAGGATGCGCTCCTCTCCGGCCAGCAGCCGTCCGAACGCGAGCCGGGTCCTGGCATCGCGGGCCGACAGCGGCCGGTAGCCAGGGCGCGCGAACCCAGCCGTCCCACCAAGGCCGGGCGCGGCGGCGTCTGGCAGCAGCGCGAGCGGGCCGCTGTCCCTGTCGCCGGCCGCGCCGTCGCCGACC
>JASHOL010000461.1 GCA_030041135.1 Streptosporangiaceae bacterium
TGTAACTACGAGATCATCGCGCCGGGCATCGCGGACGGCAAGCGCATCCACATTCCGGTGCCGGCCTACCTCATCCGCCTGGACGACGGATCGCTGGCACTCGTCGACACCGGCATGAACCGGGTCCACATATCCGATCCTGACCACACGTGGGGCGGCACTCCGCTCGCGGACCTGCTCGTGCCGGACATGCGCAAGGAGGACAGCCTGCTGTGGCGCCTGGCCGAACTCGACATCGCGCCGAGCGACATCGACTACGTGATCAACACGCACCTGCACTTCGACCACGCCGGCAACAACGACCTGCTGAGGGATGCCACGTTCTTCGTCCAGCGCGAGCACTACGAGTTCGCCAAGGGCAACCCCTCGTTCCCCAACCAGTACTGGAACCTGCCGGCGCTTAGCTACGAGCTGCTTGACGGCGCGACCACCTTGTTTCCTGGCGTCGAGGTGATCCCGACTCCGGGCCATGCGCCCGCGCACCAGTCCGTGCTGCTGCGCCTGGCGGAGACCGGCAACATGATCATCTGCGGGGACGCGGTGTACTGCCAGGAGAACTACGACCACGATGCCTGGGACAGCCAGGCCGACCCGCAGACGGCAAGGGTCAGCGCGCTGGCGCTGCGCGACCGGGCCAAGCGGGAGAGCGCCTCGATGGTCTACGGCCACGATCCGCAGCAGGTCAAGACCCTGCGCTATTCCACGCTGTCGTATACGTAGCTGGCGGCGTCCGCGCGCAGGATTACGTGCCCTCACCGCTGAGCACCTCAGCCACGGGCCTGCGCGCGCCGATGCGGGTCGGCACGGCGATGACCAGCGGATCAGCTAGCGAGATCGTCTGCTTCGTCGATGAGCTGCTTGGCCCGCTGGAAGGACACGCCGAGCGCGCGGCCGACGTCTTTCAGCGGCAGCCCCTGATCACGGAGGCGTCGTGCTGCTCGCCTGGCGGCCGCAGCGGCGGCAGCCTGACTGCGGGCCGCGTCCCGCCGCAACTCGGCGGAGCGCTCTAGCTCTTCCTGAACGTCGGCAGGCAATGTGAGGGTGACATCGAGGCGAAACGAGTCGGCGGGGATGTCGTCCATGATGGCAATGAGGTCGCGGGCCATCGACTCGACCTCGCTGAGGTTGCGTGCCTGGGTTGTCCGCTGGACTTCGGGGACGCGGACGCGCCACACCCGGCCGTCCCTGTCGACTTCGGCGTGGTAAGTCTTCAGGTCCGCCACCATCCCTTCCCTAGCTCCGCTTCGCATTCGTGGAGGATGTCCTCCGTGGTCCGCTGCCCGATCTCAGTGTGACGCGGAATCGGTATCTTCACCGATCCGAGCCAGAAGGTGTCGTGCTTGGCGCCTTCAACTGGCTTCCATGCGATGCCTTGGCGCCTGGCTTCCTGCTTGATCTTCCGAATCAGCTCGGATCGCTTCACACGCCTCCTGCGGATCTTTCTAGTGGGGGATTGAGTTCGCGGTTCAAGCCCACACTAGAGTATCATCTCTCGCTGGCCGCATCCGACCCCACTCCGGCGGCATGGCACGGCTGCCGCCAGGGCCCTGGCTGGCGGCAACCTAGCGGCTCGTCATCTCGCGCCGAGCCTCAGCTGGCGTCAGACCGTATACGCGCCGCGCGTTGCCAGAGCCGATCATCTGGCCGACGCGCTCAGCGTCGTCGGCCGACCAGGCGCCGTCGGCGACGAACGCGCCCGTCACCGCAGCGATATCACGGCGGAACCCGGCCGCGCCGAGGTAATGCAGTTCTGGCAGGCCGAACGCGTCCGAGGAATAGAGCATCTTGTGGAACGGCGTGAGCTCGAGGGCCTCGGCCAGGACGGCCGCCGAGCGGGCGCCAACGTGGTTCAGCGCCTCGCCCACGTCCATGTAGACGTGCGGGAACAGATTCGCCAGGGCGCCGGCCTGGCGGTGGTAGGGGTAGCAGTGCAGGAGCATCACCGCGGTTCCCGTGTGCTGGCTGGCGGCGAGGAAGTCATGCAGCAGGGACGGATCGGCCAGGTGCAGCCGCGAGTCCGCGTCGCCGTAGCCGGTGTGCAGCTGCAGCGGCCTGCCGGTATCCAGCGCGGCCCACATCCCGTGCCGGATCAGTACCTGGTCTTCCAGCCGTGCCGATCCGGCGTGCTCGAGCTCCCGCAGCCAGCGGCCCGCCGCGGCCGTGACCTCGGGCGGCCGCGGGCGCGCCGGGTCGAGACCGAGCCCGCCGCGGTAGGCCGCGATTGACTTGAACCCCACGGCGGCGCCCGCGGCCGAGTGCACGGCCTCGGTCAGCGCGTCGCCGAAGCCGTGGGCGCTGACGCCGGATCCGGCCACCCGCTCGGCGATGGACTCCAGCCGGGCGATCTCCCGCGCGGGCGTCCCGCTCAGCTCGGCCAGCTCCGCCGGGGTGGTGATGGCGTCACTCTGGTAGCCGGTGTCGACCAGCCAGGCATCGACCTGCGCCGCGGTGAGCAGCCGGCGTGCGCTCTCGGCGCCGCCAAGTTCCAGGCGCCGGGCGACGTATGCGTCGGCGGGCGCGAGCGTTTCCAGGTCAAGCAGCGGCGCGCACCAGCGGCGGACCGCGAAGCCGAGCTGAGTGTCGAAGGCGGTGGTACCCGGCGGCCCTGGTGCCACCGCCTCCGTCAGCATCGACTCGATGTCCGCGCGGTCAGGCTCGGCGGTGACCACGCCGTGGACGTGGTGATCGACCAGCGCCAGACCGGTCCTGGTCGCAGGCTCGCTCACGCCGTGTTTCCCGCTCGCCGCCGGGACGCCTCAAGGTGGCGCCTTCCCTCGTCGCTCGTACCTCGCTCCTCAGTCCAGGCACCACCGCGCCCCGGCAGCTCGCTCACGCCGTGTTTCCCGCTCGCCGCCGGGACGCCTCAAGGTGGCGCCTTCCCTCGTCGCTCGTACCTCGCTCCTCAGTCCAGGCACCACCGCGCCCCGGCAGCTCGCTCACGCCGTGTCGAGGACGGCGGCCTCCACGCCGCCCTCTTCGCCGAGGATCGAGCCGATCTGCGCCACCGACTCCGGCCGCCGTGCGCGCAGCCAC
>JASHOL010000462.1 GCA_030041135.1 Streptosporangiaceae bacterium
TGCTTACGCCGATTTTCAGTACGAGGTGTACCTGGCAGAGGACCGAAGCGATCTGCCTTTCGACGTTGTGGAGCTGGAGGAGCGCGCCCGGGCGATTCTCACACCTCAGGGCTACAGCTACGTCGCGAGCGGGGCCGCGACGGAAGAGACGATGAAGGCCAACGCTGAATCCTTCCGTCGTTGGCGCATCGTCCCCCGGATGCTGCGAGACGTGGCTAAGCGGGACCTCTCTGTCGAACTTCTCGGGAGCCAGCTTCCGGCCCCGGTTCTCCTCTCGCCAGTAGGCGTGCAGTCGATCGTCCATCCCGCCGGGGAGGCAGCCAGCGCTCGAGCCGCGGCCAGCCTGGGGATCCCGTTCGTGCTGTCTTCAGTGGCCTCGGTGAACATCGAAGACGTGGCGGCTGCAATGGGCGACTCGCCGCGATGGTTCCAGCTCTACTGGCCCAAGGACCCGGAACTCACCCGTAGCTTCGTCCAACGAGCAGAGCGATCAGGCTACTCGGCCATCGTGGTTACTGTTGACAACGCCCTAGTTGGCTGGCGTACCCGCGACCTCGCTCTCAAGTACTTGCCGTTCTTGCTTGGGCCAATGGCGAACTACTTCAGCGACCCTGTCTTTCTGGCCGGCCTCGCAAAACCGCCCGAGGAGGATGTCGATGCCGCCGTCTTCCACTTCGCTGGCGTGTTCGCTGACATGTCACTGACCTGGTCAGATCTGGCCACGCTTCCGGAGATGACGCGGCTACCGATCCTCGTGAAAGGGGTTACACATCCTGACGATGCCCGAGCGGCGATCGACAACGGCGCTGACGGAGTCGTGGTCTCCAACCATGGGGGCCGGCAAGTGGATGGCGCTATTGCCGCCCTTGACGCGCTTCCCGAGGTCATTGCTGCCGTGTCCGACCGGGTTCCCGTTCTCTTCGACAGCGGAATCCGTAGTGGCTCTGACGCGTTCAAGGCTCTCTCCCTCGGCGCTCGGTCAGTCTTGTTCGGCCGTCCCTACCTGTGGGGACTAGCTCTCGCCGGCGAGCGAGGCGTGCGCCATGTCATGCGCAGCTTTCTCGCGGACCTCGACCTCACGTTCGCATTGAGCGGGTGCCGAACGGTAGCCGAATGCGGACCAGACGTTCTCCGACGTGTCTAGCGAACCGACGTCCTATGCCGGTGACGGGCGACGGACTGTATGCCGGTCACTGGTAATCAAAGGACCATTGCAAGGCGTCAGACATCGAATGAGCCTGGTTGGGGAGGCCAGGGGCCACCTTGGTCGTCGCCGACCAGGGGCGCATTATCGCCCGAGGCGACCGCGGCGAGCTACTCGCCACCCTGCCCGGGACACGCTGTCATTGAGTTCGACGGGTCGCCGCCTGAAATGACTACCCCCGTCGACCCGGCCAAGGTCATCCGAGACGTCGTCGGCTCACCATCACAGCTCGTGACCGGCTGCCACGTTGGCTCTGCTGCTGGCTTTCCATCCAGACTCCGCCGCGCATTTGCGGGCGATCGAACTACAGCGGCCTATCCCTCGACGACCTCTACCGCGACGTGGTGCACGCATGAGCAGGCCATCGACTTCTCATCTCGTCGCCGAGACCCGCGACTAGGCGATCCGGCTCGCCGGGCCCAGGTCGATGACCGGCTCTTTCGTCATGGGCCGGCTGCTCATCACCGTTCTCCGCCCCTTTACGAAGCGCTCGATCACGGCACGGTCACCTCCGTGTTCAGCGGGATCGGCCAGGCTGCGGCAGGAATGGCCATGATGCCGTCGCTCTTTGCGCTCAAGGTCGACGCCGCTCACCTGCTCAAGGAACGAAGCTGGTGTACCTGGGGACCGACTGGGAGCGGCTGCACACCAAGTCCCGCGAGCTTTGGGCGAGATCCTTGTCGGAAAGGCGCTGCAGATCTTCGCCGCGATCGCCGCCCAGCTGGCCATCCTGTTCGGCCTCTCCGCCGCGGCTTTCGGGCTGCACCCCGCGCCGGTTCGTGGGCGCTCAGCATCTGCGCGCTCTCGTGGTCTGGCTGCATCCTCTTGGTTGGCATCAGGGCTTCCACGTTGGCCTGCGCTCCAGTCCAGCTGAGCGCGGCGGGAGACATCTTCGTCCTAATCGGAATCGGTGGCGTCGCCGTTATCGGCGCGCACCCCGTGTGGCGCGTTTTAGTGAAAGGAAGAGTCATGAGTCATCAGCATGAGAGTCCCATGGCTACTGAGATCGAGGCAGTGCTGTTCGATTTCGGCGGAACTTTGTTCGAGTACGGCTGCCTTCGACCAGCGATGCATGACGTGCTGTCCCGACTCTTCGAGCGGGTCGGGCTCGCGCCAATTGGCGCGACGGTCAGCGCCGCCGCCTACGTGGCTGCGCTGCGCAAGAGCTTCTCCAGGTACGTGGGCAAGGACTTCTACCTGATGGGGGACCTTTTCCGCGACGCCGCGCTCGACTCGGTGGAATTGCTATCCGCGCAAGAGGTGATCAGCCAGA
Organism: Streptosporangiaceae bacterium; assembly: GCA_030041135.1. Classification (GTDB taxonomy): domain Bacteria; phylum Actinomycetota; class Actinomycetes; order Streptosporangiales; family Streptosporangiaceae; genus JAJYUU01. The sequence continues at coordinate 2,478 of JASHOL010000462.1, forward strand.
CTGGGCAGGGCTCGCTGGAGAGCTCTCAACTCTGGGTTGCCTAGACCGGCCGAGCGTCGGCCGCGCTAGCGACGGTCGCTGGCTCAGAACACAGCGCAGGCGGCGGAGGATGTCGGCCTGGGAACAACCTCGTGCTGAGTACCACGGCAGTCCGGATTATCGGACTTGGCCGTCTGCGGAGTCGAGCCGACGGAGCTTGGCCTGGATATCGGCGTCGGACTGATGAATGCCGCGAAGGACGTGCACGGCCTCCTGCCACGCGACGCGGGCTGCAGCGCTTTCGTCGACGGCCTGACAGCTATCGCCGAGCCGGCTGAGTACGCCCGCAAGATCATGAAGCTCGCCTATCCGGCCAAACTGGTCGGCGGCCAGCCGGTAGTAAGCGGCGGCCTGGTGATGATCGCCTAGCCGATGATGGATGTAGCCCAGGCTGTCCAGGGTGCCGGCCTGTCCGTACGGGCTGCCGATGCCGCGAGATAGCTGCAGAGCGTGCTCGCACTCGGTGCGGGCTTGGTCGAGCTCGCCGAGCTGAGCGTGGCACCAGCCAAGATTGTTGACGGTCATGGCCTGTGTCACTGGAGTAACCGCTTTATGTGGCGGTCGCTCATTGGCAGGCCACGGGCGGAGGGCGTCGAGCGCGCAACTGAGCGCCTCGCGGTGGTAGCCCTGGATATCCCAGACCACGCCCATGGTGAGGTGAGTGCGGGCCCGGCCGTCGTGGTCGCCGAGCGCCAGGTACAACCGCAGCGCACACCTAAGGTGGAAGCGTGCCTGCCGGAACCGGCCGGCCTGCGCGCAGGCGAGGCCGAGCTCGCGGTGAATGTAAGCCTGTGCGTTCTGGTCCCGCAGCCGTCGGGCGGCGGCCAGCGCGACGCGCTGGGTGGCGGCCAGGTCCCGCCAGTGGCCCCGCCTCCGGAAAAACACCGCAAGGCTCCATGCGAGCTGCCAGGCGTGCACGTCGAGCCCGGATGCGGCGGCCCGGCGGGTGACATTTACCAGGACGGCGTGCTCCGCATCCAGCCAAGCCAGCGCTTGATCCCTGGCTGCGAATGTCTGTAGCGTGACGCCGGGC
>JASHOL010000006.1 GCA_030041135.1 Streptosporangiaceae bacterium
CCGGCTCTTCCGGCCGCTGGTAAGTCTCGGCCGGGCCTCCGTCATCCCGCACTGCGCAGGATCGCGGTCCTCGCATCCGGCCGCAACCCAGGCCAGCTTCGGCGCGGGGCCCGCGTGATCCAACGTTGGCTATGAAAAACACCATTTATTATAGTTCATGCCAGTCACGCTCTGTCATTTCACCGACTCCGTCCCCCCAAATAAGGACAGACAGGTCAAAATTCGGGACCGAGTCGGTGAAATGTGGCTGCCGCCGTGCCTACGCTGGGCGCGATCGGCCCCGAGACGGGCCTGATCGGCCCCCAAACGGGCCTGATCCAGCGAGGTCGTTCCACGCGCGCCGGCCAAGAGTGACCGTTTAGTCCTGATTGCTCGTGCGTCATGGGCACGGCAGGGTGAGTCCGGCCAGCCTGACAGCGGCCGGACTACACGGAACGTGACCAATGAGGTCTCACGCCCGCAGCGAGGACCCAGCGCGTGAAGCTGGCGGCCACGTGGTGAACCTCCCGCTGCGCTATCCGGCCAGCGAAAACCGTTGCTCGGCTAGGGTCACGATCCCTTGCTGCCGTCGAGACACTCACGCAGCAGGTCGGCGTGACCTGCGTGGCGGGCGTATTCCTCGATCATGTGCACGTAAACCCAGCGCAGGCTGATCTGCTTGCCAACGCGGGTGTGGAGGAATGTCTCGCCGAGATCGTGACCGGCTGCGGCGGCCCGGCATAGCTCAAGCTCACTGACGAAGGCCGCATAGTCCGCCTGGGCGGCGGCCGGCGTCGCGTCGTCAAAGTCGGGGTCTTGACCGTCGCGATCGAACAGGCGGGGGACTTCCTGGCCGCCGAACCTGATCCGGAACCAGCCCCGCTCGACATCCGTCATGTGCCGGATCAGGCCGAGCAGCGACAGGTTCGATGGCGGGACAGCCCGCTGGGCAAGCTGCTCGGCGGTCAGCCCTGCGCACTTGTGCAGCAAGGTAGCGCGGTACCAGTCAAGAAACTCCTCGAGCGTGGTCCGCTCGTCGGCGACGAAATGTTCATCGACACGGTTGATGTCCGGCGCCGTCCAGGTCACGACAACATTATGACAGAATCTTCCTCCCAGGCCGGCTCTGCCACTTCCCGGTCGCAGGTCCTGGCGATGGGCGTGACTGGCAGGCGGGGCTGACGTCGGGGCGGGAACGCCGCTGCCTGGCGGCCCGTTATTCAGCTCGTGACAAGTGCTGGCCTAGGGGGCGACCTCCTGGAATCTCCGCAGAGCGCTCGCGCGCTGACCGGAATGACCCGATCGGCGGGCAGGGCTTGCTAGGCGCCGCGCGCGACCAGTTCAGGAGGTTCCTGCAGCGGCCGGGCTCGGTCAGCCTGGTCGGCTACAGCGACCTCCTTCCCGCGATCGCCGCCCGCGAGGAAGCCCTGCGGGCCAGCGCGGATGGCGAGCTCTCCGCGCTGGCCGGCGCCGCGGCTGACGATGCGGCGTTCTGCGCGGTCGCGCGCGAGGCCGCTTGGCGCGGCTTGGGGGAGCGGCCCCACGACGTGCAGGTACTCGGCACGCTGGCGATGCTGTCAGGGAACGTGGCCGAGATGGCGACGGGTGAGGGCAAGACGCTGGTGGCCGCGATGGCGGCGGCCGGATATGCCCTCCGTGGTCGGTCTGTCCACGTCATGTCGGTCAACGACTACCTGGCTCAGCGCGACGCCGAGTGGATGAGCCCCATCTTCGAACTCCTCGGCGTCAGCGTCGGCTGGCTGGGCCAGCTGACCGCCAGGCCGGATCGCCGGGCCGCTCATGCGGCCCAGGTCACCTACGCCTCGGTGAGCGAAGTTGGCTTTGACGTGCTGCGTGATCGGCTCAGGACCGATGCCGATGATCAGGTTGTGCCAGTGCTCGACGTGGCCGTCATCGATGAAGCCGATTCCGTGCTTATCGACGAGGCGCGGGTGCCGCTCGTGCTTGCCGGGGCCGCGCAGGATGCGAGCGCCGACCGCCAGATGGCGCGGGTCGCGGCAACACTGGTGGAACGCCGCCACTATGAGGTCGACGACGACCGCAGGAACGTGACTCTCACCGACGCCGGTGCGCGTGCGGCCGAGCGGGCGCTGGGCGGGATCAACCTGTACGCCGCTGATGCGCTTGACGCTCTGACCAGACTGAATGTGGCGCTGCATGCCCATGCTTTGCTGCGCCGCGACGTCGACTACATCGTGCGTGACGGCCGGGTGCACCTGATCAATACCTCCCGCGGCCGCGTTGCCGTCTTGCAGCGCTGGCCGGACGGGCTCCAGGCGGCGGTCGAGGCTAAGGAAAATCTCGACGTCAGCGCCTCGGGCGAGATCCTGGACAGCATCACGATCGAGTCGCTGGTCCGCCAGTTCCGCGACGTCTGCGGGGCCACGGCCACGGCCGTGGCCGTCGGCGACGAGCTACGCGAGTTCTACCAGCTTGAGGTCGCGGTGATTCCGCCGGACCGGCCCTGCATCCGTGCGGACGAGCCTGCGCGCCTGTACGCGACCATGGACGCGAAGGAGGCAGCGATCGCGGCGGAGGTCGCCGGCGCGCACCGGACCGGCAGGCCAGTCCTCATCGGAACCCTGGACATTGCCGAGTCCGAGCGGCTTGCGGAACGGCTGGCCGCGGCTGGCCTGCCGAGCATCGTGCTGAACGCCAAGAACGACGCGGCCGAGGCGGCCATCGTCGCCGAGGCCGGCACGATCGGTGCCATCACGGTGTCGACGCAGATGGCCGGCCGCGGCACCGACATCCGGCTGGGCGGCCGGGCCGGTAACACCAGCGAGGTGGCGGCACTTGGCGGCCTGCACGTGGTCGGCACCGGGCAGAACTGGAGCAGCAGGCTTGATGGACAGCTCCGCGGCCGGTCCGGCCGGCAAGGTGACCCGGGCAGCTCGGTCTTCTTTGCCAGCATGGAGGACGAGCTGATCGTCAGCTACGCCCCGGACGAGCCGCCGCCGCGCGACACCGAGCCCGACGGGCGCGTCCGCGATGCCCGCGCCCATCACGCGGCCGGGCACGCCCAGCGCGCGGCCGAAGGCGTGAACCTGGAGGTGCACAGGAACACTTACCGGTACAACAAGATGATCGAGGACCAGCGGCGGATAGTCCTCGACCATCGGGACCGCATCCTGCGCACCGACGCAGCGCTCTCGGCCCTGGCCAAGGCGTGCCCGGAGCGGTATCGCGAGCTCTCCGCCTCGGTCCGACCGGGCACGCTGGCCGAGGCCGCGCGGCAGATTGTGCTGTTCCACCTCGACCGGGGCTGGGCGGATCACCTGTCGGCGCTGGCCGAGGTCCGCGAGGGCATTCACCTGCGCGCGCTTGGCCACCGTGATCCGCTGAGCGAGTTCCACAAGGAATCGATCAGGCTGTTCGACCAGTTCTTCGACCTGGTGAGCCGGGACAGCGCCGAGACGTTCATGTCGGTCACGATCGGCGACCAGGGAGCCGATCTCGCGGCCGCTGGGCTGAAGAGGCCGACCGCCACCTGGACCTACGTTGTCCAGGACAACCCATTCGGGACTGACCTCGACCGGGCGGTAAAGAACCTGCGCCGGATTCTCCGCCGCTAGGCAACCCTCTGGCGGGCCGGCCTCAGGACAGCGCGTCGACGGGCGCAACGGTCACGAGACCCTTTACGGCGTCGGCAAGATCGCGATCCAGCGTGATCAGGGCGTCGGCCTGCAGCCGGGTCAGGGCGACGTACTCGGCGTCGAGCGTATCGGGCCAGCCCAGTTGCTCGGCGACCTTCCAGGCGACGCTCTGCAGGGTACGGTCTCCGAGCAGCCGGATCCGCAGTCCGCGAACATAGTCAAGCCGCCGCTCGGCTTCCTTTGCCGTGATCTCGCCGCGCTGCACGGCCTGGTAGAGCAACGACAGCAGTTGCGAGCGGAACAGCGTCGGAGCCAGCAGTTGATGCTGCTCGCGGATCACGGCCTCAAGGCCAGCCAGGTGCACGGCGACATCCGGTCCGATCACGTACCTGGTCATGGCGGCTACCCGACCGGCTGCCTGACGCTGTCCGCACCTGACGGCCGCGTTCGGGCTGCCGGGCGCGATGGCTCGAGCAGCACCTTGACCGCGCCGGTTCGCCGCGAGTTCTTGACCGTCAGCACCGCCTCATCCCAGCGCTCGAGCGGGAAGCGGTGCGTGATGACCGGGGTCAGGTCGAGGCCGCCGGAGATGAAGTCGAAGTAATGCTCCATCGCGTGCTTGGCGACGCCGCCGACCTCCTCGATGCCGAAGCCGTTCGAGCCGATGACGTGCAGTTCCTTGAAGTACAGCGGAGTCCACTCGAAGCGCTTGGGCGGCTCCACGCCCGATACGACGAGCGTGCCGCCGGTCGCGAGGAGCCGCAGCGACGTCTCGACCGTCTCGGTCGAGCCGATCGTGTCATACACGACGGCCGGGCCGTCCTGTAGCCAGTCGCGCTTGCTCCATGGCTCAAGCGCTGTGGCCCCCACCCGCCGTGCGACCTGCGCGACAAGCTCATCCGGCGAGGACGACAGCACCGCGTGCGCGCCGAGCCTTGTCGCCAGGGCGGCGCGCGGTCCGGGGCGCGTCGCGGCCCAGACCTCGGCTCCCGGGTACAGGTGGCGCAGCAGGGCGATCGCCGCGAACGCGAGAGTTCCCGAGCCGTAGACAAGGACGGCCTGGCCGTCTGACGGCGGCGCGAGCAGGATCGAGCGAAGCGAGACGCTAACCGGGTCGGCCAGCACCGCGGCCTCGTCCGAGATGCCATCGGGGATCCGGAACAGCTGCGATGGATGCGCCGCGAAGCGCTCGGCGTGTGCCCCCGCGGCCGCCGCGCAGTTTCCGAGATGGATGGACACGGGCAGGTCGCCCGACCGGAAATTACGGCACCACGGATAGCGGCCCGCCTGGCAGGCCGCGCAGGGCGGGTCGACGCCGCGCGGGCCGCACGAGAGCCAGGGGTTGAGGACGACGCGCTCGCCCGTGTCGGCGCGCCGCCCCACGACCTCGTGGCCGAGCACGTGCGGGAAGGACACGAGCGCGGTCAGCGGGTTGTCGCGCGCGCCATTCAGCAGGATCTGCTTGACGTCGGACCCGCACAGGCCAGAGAAGGTTGTCTCGACGCGGATCCAGTCGTCGGCCGGCAGCGGCAGTTCCTCGACGTCTTCGATGCGGACGGGGGCAAAGCGGGACACGAATGCGCGCTGGTCCAGTCGGCCGGTGACGGCCGATGCTGCCTCGCGGGCAAGGCTATGCCGGAATACCAGCGCCTTCATTCGACCCTCCTTGGCCGGGCAGCCCAACCTATCAAGGCACGTGCCGAATTTGACCGGTAATTTGGGACACGAGCGCGGTCGTGCCCGCAGTCCGGCGCGCATTGGGCCGGCGGTCTGGCGCATCGGCCCGAACCGGAATGAAAAGGGCATCGCCGTCCGACGGGAGCCCTGTCGGCAGATGGGCGTAACGCCGCGCCAGCGGCCGGGCGGAGGACCGAAAGCCAGATCGACGGAACCGGACGCCGGCGCGGCAAACTGCTGGCTACGCGCTCAGCTCATTGGTGTCATCCGAGGCCGCAGCTACGCGCGGGGAGCGCGTGCGGCTCGGCTTCGGAGCGCTACTTATAACCAGACCTGAGCCAGGCGATGACCGCCAGCACAGCCAGCACCACGAGCAGGTCCACGTAGTCCCTCCCCCCGGTAGCGAAGCCCCGCAAGGGCTGCTGATATCTCGCTTTTACCCTGCTGGCGGTGCGCTAGTCGGGATGCCACGGCCGATTAAGGCCCGACGTTGAACGCCGGATCAGTTCCTTGGCATGTCCGGGTATGACCTCACGCCAGCGGGTAACTGGAGATCGGGGCAGAGCCGCCGAGCGTTACAGGGGAACGTCGGCCGGCCGGGCGGCCGACGGCGAACCGCCTGACCACGCGCCACGGCCGGAGTCAGGCTCAGCCTGCCGCCCACGGATGTGGCCCGCCGCCGTCTTCCCGGTCATGACCAGCAGGTTGGCTACGTATCCGACGGTTGCCGGGTCGGCCTGACAGCTACCGTCCAGCACGCGGCTGAGCCAGCCATCGTCCACGAGCCCGGTCGCGGGAAGGCCGCTGAGCAGTTGCGGCTCGCTCCGCCAGTGCTCGATCACCAGGCTGCTCAGCGCGCACTGCCCGACGCCGGGCTGTCCCGCGGAGGCAAGGCGCTGGTGGATCTTGTGAACGAACTTCCTGCCGGTAACGGAGCAGGACCGTGCCCGGTCGAGCGCCGTCGGCGCGGCTAGCCTCGCGGGGACGTCACCCGAGTCCAGCGGAATCGCGGCCAGGTCGGCGTCCAGCACCGACAGGACCATGGCCATGAGCCGCGAGTTCCGCTTGAGCGAGGGCGGGCAGGCCCAGGCGAGCGCCATGTAGTCCGGATGCAGCATCGAACTCAGTACGGTTCGCTCGGTGCTGCTAGCGGACAGGCGAAGACCAGCCCACCTGACGACTCGTTCCCGCGCGTAAAACTCATCGGTCGAGGTCAGCCAGTCGCGCTGATAGCCGGTCAAGATGCGGCCCACCTCGCTGGTCGCCACGCCGCGGGCCCACGGGGCCAGGTCGGCACCGAGGCAGCCGGCGTCGACGGCTTCGTTGGTCATCAGCCGCCATCGGGCGAGCCGGCCGGCCAGCCGGTCGCTCGCCTGCGGGTGCTGTCGCTGACTGGTGTAGTAAAAGCCGCGGGCAGCCTCGCCGCCAGCACCGCTGATGCGGGGCTGGGTGCCCAGCCGCTCCTCGGCCCAGTCGAGCACGCCGTGCGCGACCGGGTTGCCCGAGCAGTCATCCCTGACGGCCGACTGGCGCACGAGCGCCCAAGCCCGGGCGGGAGTAAGGTCGGCCAGCGGGGCGACGGATAGCACGCGATGATCCAGGCCGGTGAGGCTGGCCAGGCGGCGCGCGATGGAGCCATCGTTGGTCCCGGCGACATCGAGCGTGATCCCATGCAGCCCTGTTCGCCGGGCCGGCGGGATCGCCGCCAACTGGATCCTCGAGTCCAGCCCCCCGGATAGTTCGATCACCGCGTCAGGGAACTCGTGGACGGTCCTGGCGGCGCACGACTGGAGCAGGCCGGCAATCCTGCGGGCCAGGTCGGCCGGCGCCGCGACGGAACCGGGCCTGGCCGGCTCGGGCCAGGGGTCGGCGTAGTTGGCGATGTGCACACGGCCGCGGGTGAGCGAGCAGATCCCGGCTGGCCCGAGTTTCTGGATGCCGGCGAACGGGGACGTGGTGCCCAGGTGGAAGCCGAGCATCGCGCGGACGGCGATGGCGCGGACGTCCGGTTCTGCCGCTGCGCAGCAGGCTAGGGCCAGTGCCGACGTCGAGACGGCGGCCCAGCCGTTTCCCTGGTGCCAGTAGAGGTGTCGGCATCCCATCAGGTCGGTCGCTGCGATTACCGGCTGGTCCTGCCCCACGCACGAGGCCACCGCAAACGGCGGCGTGATCCCGCTCAGGATCCCGGCTGCCGCCGGACTGATCGACAACGGGTCCTGTTGCCTCTTCCCGAGCAGGCCCGAGAGCCGCGACATGAGCGCGGGCGGGCAGGGTGACCGGCTGAGCATCGCGGTGAAGCTGCCGTCCGGCCGTGGGCCGACGATGCACGGCTCGGCCCCGTGCAGCCAGACCCAGTTTCCGCTACCCAAAACCCGAGGCGACCCGTCGGTCAGCATCGCGGCCGCGGCGCGCACGCGACTCTCACCCCCGGGGCCGTCCGGGGCAGGGCCTGTTCCGGCCCCGTAGGAGATGGCGAGGAATGCTAGTGGCAGCCGGGCGGCCACGGACTCCCCATCCGAGCCCGGCCGATACGCATGACTAACCAAGAACCCCGATCCCCCCACCCAATGCCCGGAGTTTGCCCGGATTTTGCCGGATGTTTACTGGCTAATGCTGCACTCATTTGCGGCCGCGCCGCAAGAGCGTGCCTCAGCGGGTTTGCAGCCAGAGCGCCGTATGCCGGCCCGCGTCTAGCGGGCCAGCGACCTCAGCATCGCGGCGAAGTGCTCCAGCGTGGGCGCCGTCACCGCCGGGTCCTTTGCCTGGTCGTCCCACCGCCTGACCTGGCAGGCGCCCTCGGCGTACTGGCCGGACTCGAACACGGTCCGCTCGTCGGCCTCCATAGGCCCGCCCTGAACCCCGAGCGTGTACACGGAGGCGGGCGACAGCTTGGCCAGGTAGTCCGGCTCGACGGCGCACAGGTAGCGCTTCGCGTCCACGTGCAGTCGCACGGGCTCGGTGACCTCGGGGCCGAACCACTGGCTGAGCCACGCGGCACCCCGCTCGCCGTGCCGGTTGTCGGTGCCGCCCATGAGATCCTGGCCGGTGACCGCGCCGGCGAAATGGCCGACATCGTGCAGCAGCGCAGCGGCGATCAGGGCTGGCGGAGCGACGGCCCGCTCGGCCAGCGCGGCCGCCTGCAGCATGTGCGATCCCTGGCTGACGGCCTCGCCCAGGTAGTCGGACGCACCTTCGCTCGCGAAGAGCGCTGCGATTGCTGCGACTGGATCTTGCGCTGGCACCCGTCTCCTCCTGCCCGTGCCCCTACTATGGCGCCGGCGAGCGGGCGCGGGCGATAGCCGCAGCGGTACCGGCGCCAGATGTTCACCGTGGCGTGAAGTAAATGATGCCGACGCCGACCAGCACGACGCCAGCTCCGATCAGGTCGTACCGGTCGGGGCGCATCCCGTTGATGCCCCAGCCCCACAGCAGCGAGGCCACGACGAAGACGCCGCCGTACGCGGCGTAGATCCGGCCGAAATCGGAGCTGCGCTGGAGGGTCGGGATGACCCCGTAGCAAACAAGCACGACGGCACCGGCCACGCCGACCAGGATCGGTGCCCCCTCGCGGAGCCAGCGCCAGACCAGGTAGCCGCCACCGATTTCGGCGAGCCCGGCGGCGACGAACAGTCCGATGGCGCGCAGTGTATTCATGCCTGCGATTCTTACGCGGGTGAACCGCGGGACCGGGGCGTGGCGGGCAATTCGGCTGGCGTCGGCCTGGGCGGTATGTCGTGCTCCTCGACCGTGCCTGGACCGCTCTCACCCCGCCCTGCCTGGGACGAAGGTGCTGCTCCGCCCGGTCGAGGTGGCCGATGTTGGGGTCGCACTTGATCCCGACAGTCCCAGAACCCGCACAACGATCACGAACCACTGCAGTCCCAGACCGGCACGACAGTACTGGGCACTCTGCTGCCGCTTAGCCATGCTAGGAACGACATCGCAGCTGCCAAAGCTGCGGCTAGAACGGCAGCAGAACGCCCTGAGATGCCGTGCAGGGCGTCATCGACCCCCTTCATCGGCTCGGGGGGCCGGGCCCGCAAGATCGGTTGCCTCTCGCCCAGGGTGGCTGCTGGTCTGTCGGACTATCCGGAGTCGGGCGCGAGCTGATCGATCAGCGCGAGCCGGGCGACCACGGTGCCGGGCGGCAGCAGTGTCCCTGGGCTCGTGACCGCGTTCGCGCCGATCCGGCACCGGTCTCCGACCACCGCGCCGAACTTGACCAGCCCGGTAGCTACCGCCTCTCCGGCCACGAGCGCGAAGATTCTCTTGTCCGAGCGCTCGTTGAAGTGGTTGGCCAGCACGGCGCCAGCCTCCAGGTTGACGTCCTGGCCGACGACGGAGTCGCCGACGTAATTGCGGTGGGCGATGGCGGCTCCGGCGAAAATGAGCGAGCCCTTGACCTCGGAGTGCGGCCCGATCGTGACCTGCTCATCGGTCCATACGCCGGCCCGCAGGATGGCGCCAGGGCCGACGCGACAGCCGGGCCCGATGATGGCCGGACCGCTGATCTCGGCCGTATTCGCGACGACCGCGGTCCGGTGAACCGCGACCTGCGAGCTGACCAGCCCGAAGTCATCTGCCAGCTCCGATAGCGCGAGCCGGACCAGACGGTCGACCTGGCCGATCGCCTCCCACGCTTGTCCGTCGGCCAGGTCGGCGCGGAAGCGATGCGCCCCCGCGACATAGCGTCTGAGTTCGGCCTGCGTCATGCCGCCGGGTTCAGCCGGGGCTTGAGGCAAGGTGGCGGGCCAGGAACGAGACCGCCTTCGGGACCGCGTCGGCCCGGTTCGCGCGCTTGGCCAGGCCGTGGCCCTCATCGGAGTAGACAAGCAGCTCGCACTCGCGTCCGCGCTCGGTCATCGCGGCGTGAATCTGCTGGGCCTCGCTCAGCGGCACCCGCGGGTCGTTTGCCCCGTGGATGATGAACAGCGGCGCGCGGATGTCATCGATCCTGGTCAGCGGCGAGACCGACCGCAGGAACTCACGGTCGTCGGCCAGGGTGCCGTACTCCCGCTCGCGGTAGGCCCGGCGGTAGGCGGAAGTGTTCTCCAGGAACGTGACAAGCGACGCGATGCCGACGATGTCGACCCCGGCGGCCCATAGCTCGGGCTGGAACGCCAGCCCGGCCAGCACCATGTAGCCGCCGTACGAGCCGCCCCACAAGGCGGCGCGGGACTGGTCAAGGCCGAGCTTGGGCAGGTAGGCGTGCAGGGCCTCGAGGTCGGCGACCGAGCTTAGGCGCCCGTGCTTGTCGTCCGCCGAGATCCAGCGCTTGCCATAGCCCGCAGATCCACGGACGTTCGGAACGAGCACGGTATGCCCCGCGGCTGCCAGCACCTGGACGTAGGGGTTGAAGCCCTGCTTGGCCTGCGCTTCCGGCCCGCCGTGCACTACGAGCACGGCGGAGGAGGCCAGGTCGGCCGCCGCGGCCTGAGCCTGCGGGTTCCTGTAGACCAGCAGCGGAACGGTCTCGCCGTCCGGGGCAGGGACCTCATGCCGCTCGGGCACGGCCGGGCTGTCCCCGCCGAATGCGTCGGCCGAGCTCGTGAGGGCACGAACCTGGCCCCGCTGCACGTCCGCCAGGAGCACATCTCGTGGCATCTGTGCGCTGCTGACCGACATCGCGACCGTGGCGGAATCGGCCGCCCAGCATGGCGGCGGGACGCGGTCGGTCACGCTGCCGACCGCTGGCAAGGGCAGATCACGAAGGTGCCCGCCCGTAGCCGCGTCGTGCAGCGCGAGCGCGGATGCGCCGTTGTCGTTGTGCTCGACCAGCAGCAGTCGGCCGTCGGGGGAGAGCCAGCCGTCGAGCTCCGCGCCATCGCGGGTCACGATCCAGGTCAGCTGGCCGCTGGCGAGCTCGTACCTGGCGATGCCCGTGAACTCCCGGTCGTAGTTGGAGGTGAAGTACAGCGCCGAGCTGTCCGGGGCCCAGGACGGCGAGCCGTTCAAGGCCGGCGCGTCGGCCGGGGTAACGTCGGCGAGCCGCTCCTGACCCTCGGGCGCCGCCAGGTCAACGAGGGCCAGGTGCGCCGAGGCCGCGGTGACCTTCGATTCCACGATCAGCGCCAGCCACCGGCCGTCCGGGGATATCGCCGCGTCGCCGAACATGGCGTCGGCGAGATGCAGTTCCCGCTCCGATCCGTCTGACAGCCGGCGGATGACCGGATCGAAGTCGACCCCGTTCCGCCGGTTGACGAAGTAGCAGACGAGGCCAGGCCGGACGTCGGCGAGCACGTGCATGTAGCGCGGGTCACGGACCATCGGCTCCAGGTCCGCGAGGCCTGCCGGACGTCCCGCCGGCACCGGCAGCCGCAGCAGCGACAGCTGGTGCCGCTCGTTGCCGCCCTCGTCGTGCGAGACGATCACGGCCCGCTCGCCGGGCAGGTAGCGGCCGCTGCAAGCGCCGGGCAGCGCCGTCAGCGGCGTGCTGGTGCCGTCGGGCAGGATCTCGGTGAGCTGGGTCGACCCGAGGTCGTCGCTGCCGGCCAGGACCCGGCCCGCATCGTCAAGGTCAAATGCCTGGTAGAGACGGACGTCGAGGAGCTGCGCGAGATCGAGTGCCATACCCGTACACTCTCACATCCGGCGGAACGTGGCGTGTCCGCCCGAACCGGCCCTTCCAGTCAGGCAGCGCCCTGGCGCGGGCCGCTGGCCCGGCGGAGCCGACCGCGGACCCATAGCACCCCGCCCGGCAGGAACGAACCGAGCACCCCGCACGTCGCTCCGATGAGAGCCACCATGCCGACGTGGCCGCCTCCAACGTGACTGCCCGCCCAGCCGCCAAGGGCCGCGCACGCCGCCACGGCGAGAACGATCCACACCGCGATTCGCTGCCGTTGCACACCGACATCCTGGCATCTGCCGGCAGAGCACGCATCTTCGGCCCGGCGCGGGACGTCTAGGCTGGCTCCATGACCCCCCCAGACGGCATCGCCGCCGCACGCGCGCTTCTCGACCGCTACCCGCTGATCGACGGGCACAACGACTTGCCCTGGGCGCTGCGGAAGGCAGGCTCCATGGACCCGGCCAAGACGGACATCGCCGCGCCGGTCGAGTTCACCCACACCGACCTGCCGCGCCTGGCCGCTGGCGGAGTGGGAGCCCAGTTCTGGTCGGTCTTCGTCCCGGCCGAGTTTCAGGGCGAGGTCGCGGTCACGACGACGCTCGAGCAGATTGACCTCGTCCGCCAGCTCGTCGCCCGGTATCCGGACGCTCTCGAGCTCGCGCTGACAGCGGACGATATCCAGCGGATCACGGCGGACGCCCGGCTGGCCTCGCTGATGGGCGCCGAGGGCGGGCACTCGATCGCATCCTCGCTTGGCGCTCTGCGATCGCTGTACCGGCTCGGGGTGCGCTACATGACGCTCACCCACAACCTGAACGTCCCCTGGGCCGACTCAGCGACCGATGCCCCGGCCGCGGGCGGGCTGACCGAGTTCGGCCGCGAGGTGGTCAGGGAGATGCAGCGGCTCGGCATGCTCGTAGACCTGTCGCACGTGGCCGCCACGACCATGAGCGATGCCCTGGACGTGGCCGAGGCGCCGGTGATCTTCTCCCACTCATCGGCCCGCGCGGTCTGCGATCACCCGAGGAACGTGCCCGATGAGATCCTGGCTCGGCTGGCGGCCAACGGCGGTGTGTGCATGATCACATTCGTGCCCGCTTTTGTCTCCCAGGCCTGCCGGGACTGGGAGCTGCCGCTGGCCGAGGAGATGCAGCGGCGCGGGCTTGGCCGCGATGACTATTTCGCCAGGAAGCGGTTGCGGCAGGAGTGGCTGGCCGAGCACCCGCAGCCGACGGCCACGCTGCAGGACGTGGTGGCACACGCCGAGCATGTGCGGGAGGTCGCCGGGGTCGACCACATCGGGGTCGGCGGCGACTACGACGGCGTGGGCAGGCTGCCCGAGGGCCTTGAAGACGTGTCGTGCTACCCGGCCCTCATCGCGGCGCTGCTCGACCGCGGCTGGTCGGAGCAGGACTGCGGCAGGCTGGCGAACGGGAATCTGGTCAGGGTGCTGCGCGACGCCGAGGCCGCAGCCCGGCTGATTCAGGCCCAGCGGCCCGCGTCGGCGGCGCGGATCGAGGACCTGGACTCGCCGGCGCTGGCCGAGGAGCAAGCTAGCTAGCCGGCCCCCGCGGTCCGCTGCCCTCTCAGCTGAAGTGCGTCCGAGGGCGCTCCTGACGCACGCCATCGACGAACACGTCCACCTTCTCGTCGTAGAAGGCGGCGAGCCCGGCGACCTTCTGGCTCTCCGGCAGCGGCGTCCGGTAGATCCAGACGATATCCTCGTGCAGCCTGCTGCCCACTTCGACCGACCAGTAGCTCGCCGTGCCCTTGTACGGGCAGCTGGTCTGGGTGGCTGACGGTCGCAGCAGGTCGGTCCTGATGTCGGTCAGCGGCAGGTAGTAGCGGGGCGGCAGTCCGGTCTCGAACAAGATCCGCGGGTTTCCTGAGTCCGCGACGGTCACGCCGTCGATCTCGACCCGGACTTGCCGCGAACTGTTCAGGATGTCGATCCTCGTGTACGGGCTGCGCGGGTGCGTGTAGACCGGCTCGTCTTCCTCGAGCCATTCGGTCATCGCCTTCCAGTCGAGTCGCACGCAGTCCCGCAGCCGCGGATCGGGAGCCGCCGGGTACCGGCGGGCGGCTTTCTCGGCGGTCGCGGTCGCGACCTTGACCGTGAGGACATCGGCATGCCCGAGGCCAGCTCCGGAGCCCGTGCCGACCGGGACCAGTTCCGCCCGGACATCGGCCGACGGTATGTAGTAAGTGGGGTAATACGGGTTCTCCCAGACCAGCAGCGTTCCGGTAGTGTCGGCGACCAGTTCGCCGGCCAGCAGCACGCGGATTCGCTTGCGGGTGGGCTCGACCCTGATGGTGGTCGCCTGGGCTGCAGTCATCGTTCGGCCTCCGGATGATTCGGCGGTTACGACAGGTGGCGGCGGCGCCGCCGGGACGACCGCTTGCCGGGACCGACTTCGTTCCCTGCCCGGTGACCGGCCGTCTTTCCCACACAGCTCAGTGGGGCGCCCGGATGTTCCCGTGACCAGCGACCGGTAGCGTCAAGCCATGCGACTCGGCGTGCTCGACGTGGGATCGAACACCGTCCACCTGCTGGTCGTCGACGCCCATCAGGGTGGCCGGCCGATCCCCGCGTTCTCACACAAGGCCGAGCTGCGACTCGGGCAGAACCTCGATGCAGAAAACCGGCTGACCGACGACTGCGCTCAGCGGCTGCGCGAGTTCGTGCTCGAGGCGCTGCAGGTCGCCGAGGACAAGGGCGTGCACGAGTTGCTGGCCTTCGCCACGTCCGCGGTCAGGGACGCGGCCAACGGCGATCAGCTCCTGGCCTGGATCGAGTCGGAGACGGGCGTCAGCATCCGGGTCCTGCCCGGTCCTGACGAGGCACGGCTGACGTTCCTGGCAGCGCGGCGCTGGTTCGGGTGGTCGTCGGGGCGCCTGCTGCTGCTCGACATCGGGGGTGGCTCGCTGGAGGTCGCATCGGGGTACGACGAAGAGCCGGCCTGCGCGGTCTCCCTACCGCTCGGCGCCGGGAGGCTGACGCGGGACTGGCTGCCCGGCGACCCGCCGTCCGCTGACGAGGTGCGCGCGCTGCGCAGGCACGTGCGGGCGGAGATCGCCACCAGCGTCGGCACGGTGCTGCACGACGGCCCGCCCAACCATGCGGTCGCCACCTCGAAGACGTTCAGGCAGCTCGCCAGGATCTCCGGCGCGGCCCCGTCGAGCGATGGCCCGTACGTCAGGCGTGTAATCAAGCACACCGATGTCACGGCGATCGCCGAGCGGATCGCGCTGACGACGGTCGCCGAGCGGACGGCGATGCCGGGAGTGTCGGAGGGCAGGGCCGCCCAGTTGGCGGCGGGCGCCATCGTGGCCGACGCGGCGATGGACCTGTTCACCCTGCCGGTGCTGGAGGTCTGCCCGTGGGCGCTGCGCGAGGGGGTCATCCTGCGCCGCCTCGACGCCCTGCCTGACTAGTACTAGTAGCAGCCTGCGGCCGACGGTGTCAGCCGCAGGCGAGGCCTGTCTGAACGCGACCGGCGTGTACGCGCTCCGGCCGCCTACTCCCGGACGATGGCCGTATCGTCTCCGTCGGCAGACCTCGCGCCGTCGGGCAGCCGGGGGTCGGCGCCCTGGCCGTTGCCGCCTGCCCGCTGAGCAGAACCAGGATGCTGACCCTGAGCCTGCTGCGGAATGACCTGGCGCTGTCCCTGCTGCGGCTGTCCCTGTGCCGGTCCCCGCGCCTGCTGTGCCTGTGCCTGCTGTCCTTGGGCCTGCTGTGCCTGTGCCTGCTGTCCTTGGACCTGCTGCGGCTGTCCCTGTTGTCCTTGGGCGTGGGCCTGGCCTTGCGGCCCGTGGGCCTGGCCCTGCGGGCCATGGGCCTGGCCTTGCGGGCCATGGGCCGACCCGGCCATGGCATCGGCAGTGACCTGGCCGCCCGCGTGCCTGCCCTCGGCTCCTCGGCCACCCTGCTTCTGGTCGGGCGCGCCAATCGCGCCCGCGACCGACCTGGCTACCTCGTCTTCCAGCGAGCCCCTGTCGTTCTCCCCGGCCACGAGTGTGGTCACCACATCGCGGATCTCGGTCAGCCGGCGGATCGCCTCAGTGTGCCGGGACATCAAGAGGTTAAGCCGTCGTTCTGCCCCGTCGTGAATCGCCGTTGCCCGCGCGGTCGCCTCATCCAACTGCTGCTTGGCCTGCGCCTTCGCGGTGGCCACCGCGGTCTCGGCTTGCTTAGTTGCGTCTGACAGCGCTTGCTGGGCATCGCTGACCGCGCTCTTGCGGGTCTTCTCGGCCTCGGCCTTAGCGGTTGCGACGGTTGTCTCCGCCTGCTCTTGCGCCGCGCTGAGCATGCGCTCGGCCTGCTCCTGCGCCTCGGCCCGGCTCTTGTCGGTCTCCGCCTTGACGTCGGCCCGCAGTTTGGTGGTCTCGGCGTGGGCGTCGGACCGAATCTTGGCAATCTCTTCGTCCGCACGGGAACGCTGCGACTTCGCCTCGTCGTCGGCGAGCTTGAGGATCTGGCCGATGCGCTCGCTGATCTCCTCGTGCGGCGGTCTTCCCGCAGACCGCGCGGTTGCGAGCTCGTGCTTGATCCGCTCGTTCTCGTCGAGCGCCTGCGAGAGCCTGTCCTCGAGATCGCGTTTGGCATCCTCGAGGCTCCGCAGGTCGATGCGCAGCGCCGCGACATACTCGTCGACGGCCCGGCGACTGTAGCCGCGCATCTCCCGCTCAAACTGGTCGTCGTGGCCCAGGTCTGCGGAGAGGTGGCCGTGCTCGCTCATGGTGTCACCCGTCAGGTCCAGTCAGGCCGGCGCCGGCGTGAGCAGGGA
>JASHOL010000463.1 GCA_030041135.1 Streptosporangiaceae bacterium
CCGGCGGCGCGACCTCGCCGCGGCGGGACCCGGAGGCGGTCAGGCAGTTCATCGAGCGGTTCACGTCTCACCTGGTCCTGACCGGGTTCCCTCGGACCCCGGCCCGGATCTTCGTCGCGCTGCTGACCGCCGACTCCAGCAGCATGACCGCCGCCGAACTGGGAGAGGTGCTGCAGGCCAGCCCCGCATCTGTCTCCGGCGGCGCCCGCTACCTGGTCCAGGTCGGGCTGATCGTGGCCGAGGGAGAGGCAGGCTCGCGCCGGCAGCACTACCGCATGCCCGACACCGTGTGGCAGGACATCGTCGGGCTCCGCGAACGGCAGTTCGCCCGCTGGTCGGCCGACCTGCGCGACGGCGTGCAGGTGCTCGGCACGGACTCGCCGGCCGGCGTCAGGATGGCCAAGACCGCCCGGTACTTCGAATTCGTAACGGCCGAGATGGCAGGCGTGCTCGTGCGCTGGCAGGAGCAGTCTGGCCAGAGCCCTCGCCGTCGGGCGGGCTCAGGGTCAGGGGATTAACCACCGGGCTCGCCGCGCTGGTAAGACTGATACTGAACGGCGACCAGAAGGGCTGACGAACGTGGCACGCGATCCGGCTGACCTCTACGAGGTAGATCCCGGTGCGCCCGCGCCCGATCGCGGCCTGGTGATGCTCTATTACCTGGACGGCTTCATCGACGCCGGAGCCGCGGGCAGGTTGCTGTCGGCGCACCTCACCAGCACGCTGGACCCCACGCCGATAGCTAGGTTCGACATCGACTCGCTGCTTGACTACCGGTCGCGCCGGCCGATCATGACCTTTTCGAAGGATCACTGGGAAGAGTACGAC
This sequence comes from Streptosporangiaceae bacterium, assembly GCA_030041135.1. Classification (GTDB taxonomy): domain Bacteria; phylum Actinomycetota; class Actinomycetes; order Streptosporangiales; family Streptosporangiaceae; genus JAJYUU01. Next base: position 829 of record JASHOL010000463.1, read on the forward strand.
GGACCCCAGCTGACGTTGTCCTTGCTGCATGACGGCGAGGGCACTCAGTTCCTGCTGCTATCCGGCCTTGAGCCTGACCGCGAGTGGGATGCGTTCACTGGCGCGGTACGGCAGTTGTCCGAGCGCCTCGGCGTCCGGGTCAGCGTCGGATTCCATGGCATCCCGATGGGGGTTCCGCACACCCGGCCCCTCGGAGTGACCGCGCACGCCACCCAGCCCGAGTTGATCGAGGGCTACCGACCGCTGGTCGACAAGCTTCAGGTGCCGGGCAGTGCGGCTGCCCTGCTTGAGTACCGCCTTGGCGAGGACAACAAGGCGGCGATCGGGTTCGCCGTGCACGTCCCGCACTACCTGGCCCAGGCCGCCTACCCGGCCGCCGCCGTCACGTTGCTGGACTCCGTGCAGCGCGTGACGGGGCTGGTACTGCCGGCCGACGCGCTGCGCGAGTCCGCGCGCCGCACGGACCTGGAGATCGCCAGGCAGGTGGAAGGGTCTTCCGAGGTGACTGAGGTAGTTCAGGCCCTCGAGCAGCAGTATGACGAGTTCACCGCGGACCGGGAGCGGGCGCTCGCCGACGACGCCGAGGCCATGCCGACCGCCGAGGAACTCGGCGCGCAGTTCGAGCGGTTCCTGGCTGAGCAGCAAAGTCGCGGCGAGAACCCGGAGGGCTAGGAGTTACCGGACTCGGGCACCGCGCAAGACCGCCTACCAGCTGCGTCGCATGCCGGGTAGCGCTTTGTCCTATTTCTCCATATATAGGCACGGGCCGTTCGCACATTTCATCGATTCCGTCCGAACAAATCAGGCGATAACCGCCCTGAAACGGGATCGAATCGATGAAATGTTCGATACTGTGCCGAGGCGGATACGGATATGTACTGATATCGTTCCCATCCGTTCTGCAACTCCGATCACTGCACCTCGGTCAGCAGCCCCGTCGCCACGTCGAAGACGAATCCGCGAATCGAGTCCTTGTGCGGGACGAACGGGCTCGCCGTGATCCGGTTGATCGACTGCCTCACGTCGGCGCTCAGATCGGAGAACGCCTCGGCCGCCCACGGCGGCTTGATACCGGTCTCGGCCTCGATGCCTGCCTTGAACCCATCGTCGGTGAACGTCAGCATCCCGCAGTCCGTGTGATGGATCAGGATTATTTCCCTGGTGCCGAGCAGGCGCTGGCTGATGGCGAGCGAGCGGATCTCGTCGTCGGTGATCACGCCGCCGGCATTGCGGATGACGTGCGCCTCCCCCTCGGCCAGTCCGAGGATCCCGTAGACGTTCAGCCGCGCGTCCATGCACGCGACTACGGCCACACCGGACGCCGGGGGCATCGGGAGCCTGCCGCCGAAGGACTCCGCGTAACGGCGGTTGTTGTCAAGGAATTCGTCAGTTTTCGACATAGAGCTGTATCCCTCCCGGCCGACGTTACGTCCGCAGACCGCGTACAAGCGTACGGCGTTACGAGGGTAATTCCTAGAGACTGGATAGGATTTGCGGGCACCGCCAGTTGGCCGAACCTTGGCCACCAGCGGGGACAAGAGCGGGACGAAGCCGGGAAGATCGGCATGTGGCCTCGTGGCCGGTGGACCCGCCACGGGCACGACCCTGGCAATACGGCCTGGGCACGTACGGGGGGAACCAGACCGCATGACAAGGTCGGCACGGCCGGGCGGGGTCACGGGGGCGCCATCCCCGCAAGTGCGCGAGATCTATGGCTCGGGACTGGGCGTGCAGCGTGGCGAGGTGCTAGTGCCCACGCTGCTCGGTGGCGAACTCACCGAACCGATCAGCTGCGCGGCGGCGCCGCTCGTAGCTGGTTCGCTCCAGCGCAAGGGCTGCCAGGTGCGGCTCGCTCCGACGCCGAAATACACCGACGCGGGTACCGATGGCGATGCCGTGCTGTACGTGGCCACATGCCGGCAGCCGGGTGGCGCGACGACGGCGATCGCGGCCGCCACTCCCATCGGTGACCGGCTGTCGGCCTCTGTCGCCATGGCCGCCGTGGCGGAGTGGGCGGCAGCGGCGGGCAGCCGTGTGGTGCTTGCCGCCGGCAGCCCGTGGTGCATGGGGGCCGAACGTGCGGCCGAGACCTACCGCCGGGCTGCCGCCGAGTACTCAGGCCGTGGACGGACAGTCCGCGCGCTGGGGCCGCTCTCGGTCCCGCCTGAGGCCGCAGCCGAACTCGACATGCTCGGGATCGTGCCGGTCACCTCGCTCGCGGACGCGGAAGAGGGCGATGTCGTCCTGTTCCCGGCACACGGCGTGAGCAGCCAGGTCAGGGCCGAAGCCGCCGAGCGCGGCCTGGTAGTGATCGACGCGACTTGCCCGCTCGTCGCCCAAGCCCAGGAGGCGGCCGGGCGGCTCGCCGGCCGCGGCCAGCACGTGGTGCTAATCGGCCACCCGCAGGCCGCCGCGGCCACGCCCATCGCCAGCCGGGCCGTCGGTCAGGTCACGATCGTCGAGAACACCGGCGGCACGACCGCGCTGAACGTGAGGGACGCGCAGCGCATCTCCTACATGCTTCAGCCCGGCTTGCCGGTCGAGGCGGCGAGCGGCGTCATCGGCGCACTGCGCTCACGCTATCCGGCCGCCCAGGGCACTCCGCCTGCTGGCCTCTGCTATGCGCCTTCCGATCGGCTGGCGACGGTCAGGGCTGTGGCCGCTGGGAGCGATCTCGTCCTGGTGCTCGGCGATCCGCAGTCGGGCGACTCGCGTCAGGTTGTCGCGCAGGCCCGCGACACCGGCAGGCGAGTCCAGCCGCTCGGCGCCGTATTCGAGCTCACCCCGGCGCTGATCGACGGCGCCACGACCATCGGGATCATCGAGTCGACTTCGGCTCACTCCGGGCTGGCCGCGCAGGTCATTGCCGCCATCGGCGGTCTGGGCCAGCTCCACGTGGCGCGCCGCCAGGTCAGGACGGATCCGCCGGCCCTCGATGATCGCGAGGACGGGGCGCGCCGCCGCGGGCGCGGCGGGCCGGCACCGGCGTACCACTCGGCCTCAGTCGTGGCCGCGGCCGGGCTGACGGGCACGAGGAGGACCGGCACCGCGCCCTGACTTATGCGGCCGGCCGCCTAGTTGACCGGCCACGATAAGTTGACCGTCGTGATGGGCAATCCGGACGGTCGGGGCGCGACCGGCGAATCGCGGCAGGCTGGAACGTTCGGCCGACGACTGGAGTCACGGCAATTCGCCGTGACGGCCGAGATCGGGCCGCCGCGGGGAGCCGCTCTCGGCCCGGTGGCCCAGAAGGCCGCCGCCCTCCGAGGCTGGGTTGACGCGGTCAACATCACTGACAACCAGAGCGCGGCCGTCCGGCTCTCCAGCCTGGCGGGCAGCGTTGCCGCTGCCAGCGCCGGAGTCGAGCCGATCATGCAGTTGACGTGCAGGGATCGGAACCGGATCGCGCTGCAGTCTGAGTTGCTTTCCGCCGCCGCGCTCGGCGTGCCGAACGTGCTGATCATGACCGGCGACCACCCGCGGCACGGGGATCACTCCGACGCCATGCCGGTCTTCGACCTGGACAGCTTCCAGCTTCTGCGAGTAGCCACGGTCATGCGCGACGAGGGCAAGCTGATGTCGGGCGGCACACTGAAGCCGCCACCGGCGTGGCTGCTCGGCGCGGTCGAGAATCCGCCACGGCAGCCGGAGCCGGGCGGGGCCGCCGGCCTGGATGCCGCCGTCAGGCGGCTGACGGCGAAGGCGGATGCGGGCGCCCAGTTCGTCCAGACGCAGTTCGTCTTTGATGTGCCCGTGTTCGCGGCGTGGCTGCGGCGGCTCCAAGACCTGGGCGTTACCGAGCGATGCCGCATCCTGGCCGGCGTCGGCCCGGTCCGGTCGGCCCGCGCCCTGGACCACCTGGCCCGGATTCCCGGCGTCTTCATCCCCGAACCGGTGTACGCCCGGCTGACGGCCGCGGGGCCTGAGCACATCCGGGCCGAGGGCGAGAAGCTGTGCAGCGAACTGATCGCCGCTCTGGCGGAGGTGCCCGGACTCGCCGGCGTGCACGTCATGGCGATCGGCGCCGAGCACACGATCCCTGGATTGCTGCAGCGGGCCGGACTGCCGCCGAGGTAGCGGTGGCCGGCCGCCCCCTGGTCAGGACAGGAAGGTCGGGTCCGCCGGATGCGGGTTGGCCACCCGGCCCTTGGGCTCCTCCCACGCCTCGTGGCGGCCGAGGGCGGTCAGGTCGAGCAGCGTGTACGCGCTGCCGATATGGTCGGTGCCGCGCGCGAACGTCGAGTAGGTATGGAAGACGCGGTCGCCGTCGCGCAGGAAGCAGCTGAAGCCCGGTATCTCGTCGGACTCGCTCGACTCGGCCGGCGCGTAGTTGTACACCGGCGGCGCCACCGACGGGTCCAGCGTCGCGCTGAAGTCGTAGTTGAAGTCGCTGCCGGCCGAGGAGTACCAGTCGAACTCCCACCCCCTGGCCGACTTGGCCGCGGCCAGCCTGGCGAAGGTCGCGCGCGAAATCGCCGCGAATGCCGTATCCCGAGTGCGGAGGTGCGCGAACACCGCCGGCGCCATTTCGTCTAGCCCGGCTGAGCAGCCGGGGCAGGGAGAATCCCAGTCAGGGGCGAACATGACGTGCTGGACGATCAGCTGACCGCAGCCGTCGAACAGGTCCGCCAGCCCTGCCTCCCCGTGCGGTCCTTCGAACTTGTAGTCCTTCTCGACGACCGTCATCGGCAGCAGGCGACGGTCGGCGTTCAGGGCATCTCGTTGCCTGGTGTGCTCCTTTTCCCTCGTGAGAAGTGCCTTGCGCGCCACCAGCCATTCCTGCGGGCTCACGACCTCTGGCAGGCTCATCCGTACCTCCTGGATCTATCGGGCCGAGTGGGTCAGCTCACTTGACCGACGAACGGGCTACCCTCGGTAAGACGGTCAGGGAAGAAGAAATCTCACCGGCGTCCATCCCGGACTCCGCCGTTCGTCGTGCACATGACAACCGGGACAAAGGTAAGCGGAGGAGACCGCCATGCGATACATGCTTTTGATGGTCGCCGAGCCGGACGACGAAACCGACGAAGCAGAAGCGGTGGCGGAGGAGGCAGCGGGCGCGGACGAGGCCGACGAGGCGTGCTGGATGCCCTGGGCGCGTGAGGCAACCGCGCGCGGGGTCGTGCTCAAGGACGGCGCCCGGCTCCGGCCGGCGAGCACGGCGACGACCGTATGCGCGCGCGACGGCGAGGTCCTGTTGTCCGACGGCCCGTTCGCCGAGACCAAGGAGCAGGTCGTCGGATACAACGTGATCGAGTGCACCGACCTCGACGAGGCGGTCGAGGCCGCGTCCCGGCACCCCGTGGTGGCCCAGTTCGGCGGGCGCATCGAGATCCGGCCGGTCCTCGCCGACTGACGAGTTCTCCGTGACCGACGTCGAAGCGGCCGTTACCGAGGCATTCAGGCAGGACTGGGGCCGGATCGTTGCCAGCCTGATCCGGATGACCGGCGACTGGGACCTGGCCGAGGAATGCGCGCAGGACGCCTTCACCACTGCGCTCGCGCGATGGCCTGCCGATGGCATCCCCGACCGGCCGGGTGCCTGGCTCACCACCACCGCGCGTAACCGGGCGCTGGACAAGCTGCGCCGCAGCAAGAACGAGGCCGCCAAGCTCAAGGAGGCGGTAATGCTAGCCGAGCCCGCCCAGCCTGCCGATGTCGGCGACAGCGGCGTGACCGACGACCGGCTGCGGCTGATCTTCACCTGCTGCCACCCGGCGCTTTCGCTCGAGGCCAGGGTCGCGCTGACACTCCGGACGCTGGCCGGACTGACGACCGCGGAGATCGCCCGCGCGTTCCTGGTTCCCGAACCGACAATGGCTAAGCGGCTCGTGCGCGCGAAGAACAAGATCAAGGATGCGGGTATCCCGTACCGCGTGCCGCCGGCCCACTTGCTGCCCGACCGCATGACCGGGGTGCTTGCCGTCCTCTACCTGCTGTTCAACGAGGGATACGCCGCTACGGCGGGAACGGGCCTTGTCCGCGGCGATCTTTGTACCGAGGCGATCAGGCTGGCCAGGGTGCTGACGAGTCTGATGCCGGCCGAGCCCGAGGCCAGCGGCCTCCTGGCGTTGATGCTCCTCACCGACGCCAGGCGGGCCGCGCGTCTCGATGCCGATGGTGAGGTCGTCACGCTGGACGAGCAGGACCGGACCCGCTGGGACAAGGCCGAGATTGAGGAGGGCATCGGCCTGCTGGACGCCACGATCCGGCATCGCCGGCCGGGGCAGTACCAGCTCCAGGCGGCGATCGCGGCCTGTCACGCCTCCGCCTCCGACCCGGACGACACGGACTGGGCTGAGATCGCCTTGCTCTACGGGCAGTTGCACAGGCTGGTTCCATCGCCGGTGGTTGAGCTCAACCGGGCGGTGGCCGTGGCCATGGCCGACGGCCCGGCCGCCGGCCTGGCGATCGTGAACGTCCTCGACGCCGACCGCCAGCTAGCCGACTACCACCTGCTCGCCGCGACCCGCGCCGACTTCCTCCGTCGCCTCGGGCGGTGCGCTGAAGCGGCCGAGAGCTACCGGCAGGCGCTCCAGCAGGTCGCCACCGAACCCGAGCGGCGATTCCTGATCCGGCGGCTCACCGAGGTCACGGGCCAGGCTCAGGCCGGGCCGGACAGCTGACCTGGCTGACGCCCTCGCGACGGCGGGCACGGGGGAATAGGCCGCGAGGTCTGAGAGAACCACTTCTGTGAGGACCGCCTCGTTCCCTCCGAATGAAGGTGCCACGACAGGCACCGCCAGCCTGCCGCGCCACCTGGCGTGGTGCAACTAGCGCATACTTGGCCGGAAACCAACCGCGCTCGGAGGCTCACGTGCTCTTCCCCACCTCACTCGTCGGCAGCTATCCGCAGCCGGACTGGCTGATCGACAGAGAGCGGCTGGCCGGCCGGTTCCCGCCCCGAGTCCGAGCTCGTGAGCTGTGGCGCATCGACCCGCGGTACCTCGAGCAGGCGCAGCGCGATGCCACCCTGCTCGCCATCCGAGCGCAGGAAGACGCCGGGCTCGACATCGTCACCGACGGCGAAATCCGGCGGGAGAGCTACTCCAACGCGTTTGCCACTTCCCTGGACGGGGTCGACATCGACAACCCCGGCACCGCCCTGGACCGCAGCGGTCACCCGAACCCGGTGCCGCGGATCGTCGGACCGATCCGGCGAAGGGAGCCGGCCGGCATCGAGGACGTCAGGTTCCTGCGGGCGCAAACCGACAAGACCATCAAGGTCACCGTGCCCGGCCCGTTCACGATGGCCCAGCAGGCGCAGAACGATTACTACCCGACGGTGGAGGCGGCGGCGTTCGGGTATGCAGAGGCGGTCAGCGCCGAGATCGCCGACCTGTTCGCGGCCGGGGCCGACATCGTCCAGCTGGACGAGCCCTACCTGCAGGCGCGGGCCGAGGAGGCGAGAAAGTACGGCGTGGCCGTGGTGACACGGGCACTCGAGGGCGCCTCCGGCACGACCGCGGTTCACCTCTGCTTCGGCTACGCGGCGATCATTCACGACCGGCCGTCGGGCTACTCGTTCTTGCCTGAACTAGCCGCCTGCCCGGCCGACCAGATCTCGATCGAGACGGCCCAGTCCGGGCTGGACTGCTCGGTCCTGGCTGCTCTTCCCGACAAGACAATCATCCTTGGCGTCCTGGACCTGAACGACGTCTCGGTCGAGAGCCCCGATGTCATCGCCGATCGGGTCAGGCGGGCACTGCCGTATGTCCCGCCGGAGCGCATCGTGCTCGCGCCTGACTGCGGCATGAAGTATCTGCCGCGTGCCTGCGCCGACGGCAAGCTCGCCGCGATGGCGCAGGCCGCCAGGCTGCTCCGAGCCGAGTTCGCCGAGGCCGGCTGGTAGCCGCACACGCCGCCGGTAACCGCTCGCGGTCGGATTCCCCGGACATGGCTGTATGGCACGCGACGTAGCAGTGAATGGCGCGCGTCCGAGCGGTGAATTGGCTAGGGTGGCGATACTTCGCTGGGTGCTGCAGTACCTTCCCCGACCGCTGGCGCGACGCGCGTCCAGCGGACTCTAGGACTGAGAGATCATGAAGCTCACCCGATGCTTTGACGCCTCGCTCCAGATACCCAAATCCGCGCCAGAGGGCTGTGAAGCGGTCCTCGGCTACATCGGCGGCAGCGCCGTGCACATCTGGACGCCCGAGGAATGGGACCGGTTCGGGAGCCTCCGGCAGTTCCCTTGCTGGGTCGCCGACCTCGCCAGCTCCGCGGCCAAGCAGGCCACCGACGCGGTCGATGCAGCCAAGCACCTCGGCTGGCACGACACCCGCGCCATAATCGCCGACGTCGAGTCGGCCAGCGACCCCAGTTGGTGGGACGCGTGGGCAGCCGAGGTAACCAGGCTGCACTATCAGCCGACCTGGTACGGATCTGCATCGGTGGCCGGCCTCTACAGCGCCGAGTTCAAATGGGTGGCTGATTTCGACAACAACCCCGACCTGCCTGACGGCTGGGCCGCGAAGCAATACGCCGCCAATGTCCAGGTGCCAGGCGGCGTCGTCGACCTTTCCGTGATTGGCGATGACCTAGTCACCCACGGCGGCCTGGGGCCGCGCGAATAGCGACCGCGCAGGCCATAGCTGAGCGCGCCGGGCCAGCCCGGCCGGCCGCCCTCTCCGCCCGGCCGGCCGCCCTCTCCGCCCGGCCGACCGCCCTCTCCGCCCGGTCGGCCGCCCTCTCCGCCCGGGGCCACCCCGCTCTTCCGGCCTGTTCGGCTAGGAGAAGTCTCAGGCGCTTTCTGATTGCAGTATGGGGGACACAGGCCGGCGGGCGCCAAGACGGGCCGGGATGGCGGCGAGGACGGCGATGCCGGCCAGGGTGGCGATCACGGCGGCGGCCAGCCACCAGGCCGACGGGATGATGATCCCGACGCCGCCGGCCGCGATGTCGAACAGCCCGATGCCCAGCGGGATGCCAAGCAGCACGCCCGGCCCGGCGGGCAGTACCTGCGCCGCGGCGATTCCTGCGGTGACCTGGTCAGGCGTCGCGCCGAGCGCGCGGGCCAGCGCCGAGGAGTGCCGGGCGTCCAGCACCGTGGTCCACGCCGCGCAGATCGCGTTGAGAACGGTGAGCGCGACCAGGACTACGGTCAGCACCGTCAGCATCTGCTCGTCCCGGTCGATCACCGGGTCGTTCAGGCCGTTCGACAGGCTCGCGGCCCGCAGGTGGACGGTGGTGTGGAAGGCCAGCACCGCGACGATGCCGCTGGCGGTGACGGCGACGCTGGCCGCACTTAGCAGCGCGCGGCGGGGTCGCCGGGCAATCAGCCGCATCCCGAGCAGCAGCGGCACCGGCATCCGGCGCGAGAGCCTGATCAGCGTGCCGTGACGGCGCGGCGGGCGGGCGGTGTCCGCCAGGGCGCTGACCGTGCTGGTCCGGGCCGCGCGGATGGCCGGAACTAGAGTCGAGGCCAGCGCCACGACCAGGGCCATGGCCACCGCCAGCCCGACGATGGACACGCTGAACGCCGGCGCGCCGGGGGTGCCGACCAACGCGGCGCCTGGACTGGCCAGTGCCGGGCCCACCGCCCAGCCGATCGCAAGCCCGGCCGCCGCGGCGGCCAGGGCCAGTACCAGGTTCTCGGCCAGCAGCACGACCGTGACGGTTCCCGGCGTGCCGCCGACCGCCTTGAGCAGCCCGACCCGCCGGGTACGCTCGGCCATCCGCCCGCCTGCCAGCACGGCCACGCTGGCGATCGCCAGCAGGCCCGCCAGCCAGGCGCCGGGCGAGAGCACCGACTGCTCATCGGCAACCAGCAAGCCGGACCCGGCCTGCAGGGTCTGCCACGCCAGAACCGGCGAGTTGGGCCAGGGCATCAGATACCGGGACGCGAAGGCCGGGGCCGTGGCCGGATCCTTTAGCTTCAGGTTCACAAAGTACGTGAGCGGGCCCTGCGGCGAGCCGAGCGAGCGGGCATCCGGCTCGGTGACCCAGGCGAACCCCGGGTTGGGGTGGAAGTTGATACTGCCGACATAGTCGTAGGCGCAGCCGCCGTAGGCCGCGAAGCACAGGTTCGGGTATGGCAGCACGGCGGCGGTGACCGCGGTCCCCACGACCAGGAAAGAGCGGCCGTTCAACGTAACCCGGTCGCCGACGCCGACCCCGAGGGCCTCGGCGAACGTGCGCTCAAGCACGATCCCGCCCGGCCGCACCCATGTGCCCGCGATCACTTTTGGCTGGTCGATCGACGCCGACGCTTGATCGCGGCCTTCTGCCTCTACTCCCGTCGTCAGGCCGCGGGTCCGCAGCACGGCCGAGGCGACCGGGTAAGGGCCGCTGTAGCCGGCGACACCCGCCGCGTCAGTGAGCCTCCTCACCTCAGCAGCAATCCCGGTCTGGCCGACCCGGGCCGGGACACCGCCCTCCTGCCACGGATCGATCTGGGCCACCACGTCCGGGCCTTTCGTCGCGGCCCTGGTCTGCAGGTATGGCTGGTTGGTGACCCCGTGCAGGACCAGCCCCAACGTCAGCGTTGCCGTGGCGGCGGTGATCGCCAGTACCAGCAGCGCCGCCGGCCAGGGCCGGTGGCGCAGGTCGCGGCCGACCAGGCGGCCGGCAAGCCTGATGCTGCCCATGGCCTCAGGTCTCCTGCTCGGATGTCCCGGCCTGCCCGGCCAGGGCACCGAGGTTTCCTGTCCTGTGGCCGGCCGGCCTTGCGTCATCCACGAAGACGCCGTCTTGCATGGAGATCAGCCGGTCGGCCGTGGCGGCGATCCGCGGATCATGGGTGACGATCACCAGCGTCTGCCCGGACGCGTGCAGGTGGTCAAACAGCCCAAGCACCTCCGCCGTGGCCTGGCTGTCCAGATTTCCGGTCGGCTCATCGGCCAGCACCAACTGCGGGTCGGCGACCAGGGCACGGGCCACCGCTACCCGCTGACGCTGGCCCCCCGACAGTGCCGACGGCAAGAAGGCGGCCCGGTCGGCCAGCCCCACCCGCTCCAGCAGCACTGCGGCCCGCCGCCGCGCCCATCGGGCCGACCGGCCGGCCAGCAACGCCGGCAACTCAACGTTCTCGGCTGCGGTGAGCTCGTCCATCAAGTGGAAGGCCTGGAAGATGAACCCTATGCTGCTGCGGCGCAGCCGCGCCAGCGCCCGCTCCCCCATCTGGTCGAGGCGCTGGCCGGCCACCCACACCTCGCCCCCGGTGGGTCGGTCCAGCCCGCCGAGCATGTGCAGTAACGTCGACTTGCCGCAGCCCGACGGCCCCATCACCGCCACGGTCTCGCCGCTGGCGACATCAAGGTCGACCTCGTCGACCGCGCGTACGAGGCCCTCACCCTTGCCGTACTGTTTGCTGAGCCCGCGGGCGCGCACAACGGCGTCAGCGTCGTCCTTCATGGTCCTCCTTCGCGCGTATCCGGTGCCGGATTCGGGCTGGCGTCCTGGGCTTCGGGGTCCAGCCTGCGGACCGAGATCAGGCTCAGCCCGAGGTCGCGGACCTTGACCAGCACTCCGTGCAGCGCTGGCTGGTCGGGCAGCCAGCCGCAGATGACCGTCTGGCTGCCAGCGGTGGTGACCCGAAGGCCGTCGAACCAGGCCGTCCAGCGCTGCCCGAGGGCACCCTCGACGCGGATCTCATACCGCGCCGGTGATTGCGGGCCGCTCATGTCCGCCCCCTGCTGGGTTCCGTCCCGCCAGATACGGGCTTGCGAACAGCACGCTACGAGGACCAAGCTCACGCGACGTCACTCGAAAGTGGCAGATGCGGGGTGGAATCTTTTCCGCGGCGGCATCGGATGCCAAGGTGCCGTGGTAACCGCTGGCATCGGCACGTCGGGCGAGTCGGCGGCTGGTGGCCGTGCGAATTAACCGCGCGATACGATCCGCCTGGACGATGGCTGACCGGCGGCAACCGTAGGGGCGCACATGGCCAAGCCGCGCGCGATCGGACTGGGCGCTGCCGCCGAGGGTGACGTGCTGCTGGCCACCAAGCTGAGCGTCCCGGTGCCTGAGCCGAATCTGGTCCCCCGTCCGCGCCTGGCGGAGCGGCTCGACGAGGGCCTGGCCAGGGGCCTGGTGCTGGTGTGTGCCCCGGCCGGGTACGGCAAGACGGTGCTGCTGGCCGACTGGGCCAGGCACGCGTCGTTTCCGGTCGCGTGGCTATCGCTCGATGCTGGTGACAATGACCCAGCCCGGTTCTGGCGGCACACGGTTTCCGCGCTAGACCGGGCGCGGCCAGGGACCGCAGCTCGGGTGACCCCGATGCTCGGGCCGCCCGCGCCACGGTCGTTCGAAGCACCAGTGGCGGCGCTGATCAATGAGCTGGCCGCGCAGCCCGATGCGGACGAAGAGTTGCTTGTGCTCGACGACTACGACCTGGTCGACTCGCCAGCGGTCCATGAGTCGCTGGAGTTGTTGCTTGAGCACCGGCCGCCCAGGCTGCGGGTCGCGCTGGCCAGCCGGGCGGACCCGCCACTGGCGCTTGCCCGGTTGCGAGCTCACGGTCAGCTCGCCGAGATACGCGCCACCGACCTGCGATTTACGGCCGGTGAGGCCGCTGCGCTGCTGGATCGGGTGGCAGCCAGGCAGGGCATCCAGCTACCGGAGACGGCGGCCGCGGCGCTGGCGGACCGTACCGAGGGGTGGGCGGCCGGACTACAGCTGGCAGGCCTGTCGCTGCGCGGCCAGAGCGACGTCGCGGGCTTCGTTGCGGCGTTCACCGGCAGTCACCGTCATGTGCTGGACTTCCTGGCCGAAGAGGTTCTCGAGCAGCAAGACGAGCAGGTGCGCGCCTTCTTGCTGGAAACTTCGGTCCTGGAGCGGCTGTCGGGACAGCTGTGCGACGCAGTCACGGGCCGTACCGGGAGCCAGGCGTTGCTGGAACGGATCGAGCGGGCCGGGCTCTTCCTGGTGCCGCTTGATGAGATTCGCCGCTGGTGGCGCTACCATCACCTGTTCGCCGACGTGCTCCGCGCCCGCCTGCTGGACCAGCAGCCCGGCCAGGCCGCGCGGCTTCACCGCAACGCCGCCTCTTGGTGCCAGCAGCATGGACTGGCCGATGACGCAATCCGGCACGCGGCAGCCGCCGGGGAGTGGACGTGGACCGCTCGCCTGATCGAGCAGCACTTCGATGCGGTCTACTTCCTGCGCGGTGAAGCGGAGACGATCCAGCGATGGCTCTCGGCGCTTCCCGCTGACATCGCCAGGTCCCGTCCTCGGCTGCTGCTGGCGCAGGCGGGCATGGCCGCCACCAGCAACCGCCTGGCGGCGGTGGAACCGCTGCTGGACCAGGCCGAGCGCGTGCTGGCAGGCTGGAACGAGGAGCCGCTGGAGCCTAGCTGCGGCAAGGCGGCCAGCGTGCTGGCGAATGCACCCGCGGTGATCGCGGTACTTCGCGGCCACCTCGCCTCGTTTCATGATGACGCCGAGGCCGTGGCCATGTTCGCGTCGCGGGCACAGGCCGAACTCGGTGAGGGCGAGCAGCAGCTGAGCTCACTGATCGAAGGGAACCGCGCCGCGGCTGAGTGGCTGCGCGGGCGCCTCGCCCAGGCCGAGAGCGCCATCGTCCCCATCGTCGCGGCGCGGCGGAAGGCCGGCCTGACCACGATGGCGGCTTGGGGCGCCTATCAACTCGCCCATATTCAGCGAGCTCAGGGCCGCCTGGACGCGGCGGCCCGCACCGCCAGGGAGTTGCTCGAAATCACCGCACCGCCCGGCCGGCCGGCGGTCCCGGCGGCGGGCCCAGGGTATGTCGTGCTAGCCGAGTTGGCTTACCAACGCAACGAACTGGACACCGCT
>JASHOL010000464.1 GCA_030041135.1 Streptosporangiaceae bacterium
GCCGTTCAACACGCTGGACTCCGCGGTCGGCGACTGCTGGGCTAGCTCGCATCCGGCCGCGCAGTGCGGCTGGCAGCTGGCTGACTACGGGTACAACCCATATGGCCTGTACCCGTCGGGTGACGGCATGTTCAACACCGACGGCACCGGCAACGACGGCGGTTACTCCAGTCAGGAGATGGACAACCTCATCAACCAGACCGAGTTCGGGTCGAACACGACCAAGGCGTTCTGGAACTACGAGAACTACGCCGCCGAGCAGCTGCCGTGGCTGTGGATACCGAACGAGTCCGTCATCTGGGTTTACAAGAGCAACCTGGCGGGGTTCGCGCCGGTGAACCCGTACGAGGCCGGCAACAACGCTGAGGTCTGGTACTTCACGTCGGGTTCATGACCGGCTTCCTCATCCGCCGGGTCGGCCAGGCCCTGGTGGTGGTCCTCGGTGTCATGATGATCACGTTCATCATGATCCACCTGGAGCCAGGATCCGCCGCCAGGGCCTACCTTGGGGTGAAGGCCACCCCGAGCCGCATCGCCGAGTTCAACGCCACATACGGGCTCAACGAGTCGCTGCCTCACCAGTTCTTCAGCTACATGAACCACCTGCTGCACGGGAACTTCGGGATCTCGTACTACTACCAGGAACCCGTGTCCACTCTGATCGCGCAGCGGTTCCCTTCCGACATCTTCCTGGTCGGGACCTCATCCGTGCTGGCGGTCATCATCGCCCTCCCGATGGGCATCTATCAGGCGGTACGCCGCAACAGCCTGTCGGACAACCTGCTCACCGGCGTGACCTTCACGCTGTACTCGATGCCGGACTTCTTCTTCGCGTTCCTGCTGATCGCGTTGTTCGCGATCCAGCTGCACTGGCTGCCGCCGGGGTTCGTCCAGAACCAGAACTCATCGCTCAGCATCACCGGCATCCTGGCCGAGCCGTCCGCGCTGGTCCTGCCGGTCACCCTGCTGACGTTCACCAGCATCTCGGGCTGGAGCCGGTTCATGCGCTCCTCAGCCATCGACACTCTGACCCAGGACTTCATCAAGGTGGTCAGGGCCAAGGGACTGCCGGAGCGCCTGGTCCTGGCCCGGCACGTGCTGAGGAACTCCTCGCTCACGATCATCACGCTGCTCGGCCTGTCCCTGCCGTCGGTGGTCGTGGGCGCGGTCATCACCGAGTATGTCTTCAACTACCCCGGCCTGGGCCTGCTGTTCCTTGACGCCGCCACCGAGCACGACTTCCCGATCCTGATGGCGAGCGAGCTCATCA
This sequence comes from Streptosporangiaceae bacterium, assembly GCA_030041135.1. Classification (GTDB taxonomy): domain Bacteria; phylum Actinomycetota; class Actinomycetes; order Streptosporangiales; family Streptosporangiaceae; genus JAJYUU01. Next base: position 1,271 of record JASHOL010000464.1, read on the forward strand.
TCGGCGTTGCGACGGTCGTCGGGAACCTGGCTGCCGACATCGCCTACGGCGTACTAGACCCGAGGATCAGGCATGGCGTTTAGCACGGAGGAGGCGGGCTCTGCGCGCACTGACGAGGCGCAGGGGACCGTCGGCGCTGCCGCCACACCGGCTGGCGGCGAGATTCATACCACCGGGTCAGGCCGGCTGACGCTAACGGCGTTCCTGGGCAGCCGGCAAGCGCAGGTCGGGATCACGCTGGTGGTGTCGATCGCGCTGTTCTGCTTCGTCGGCCCGTTCTTGTATCACACGAACCAGGGGACGCTGGGGGTGAACCTATATCAGGAGAACCTGCCCCCCGGAGTCGGGCATCCGCTCGGCACCGACGAGTACGGCTATGACATCCTCGGCCGGCTCATGGTGGGCGGGCAGTCGTCGCTTGAGCTTGGTTTCGCGGTCGCGCTCGCGACATCGGTGATCGGCACGCTCTACGGGGCGCTGGCCGGGCTCGCTCCGCGCTGGATCGACGCGATCATGATGCGGGTGCTTGACGCGCTGCTGGCGGTCCCGTCGCTGGTGCTCCTGCTGATCCTGGTCAACATCTTCACCCCGAACCTGTTCATGATCATCACGTTGCTGACGCTGCTGTCCTGGCTCGTCGTCGCCCGGCTGGTCCGCGGCGAGGTACTAAGCCTGCGGGTCAGGGACTACGTGTACGCGTCGCGGATGATGGGCGGCAGGACCTGGCGGATCCTGAACCGGCACATGTTGCCCAACGCGATCGGCGTCGTGATCGTGAACGCCACGTTCACGGTTTCCGACTCGATCTACACGCTGTCGGCCCTGAGCTTCCTCGGGCTCGGCCTCCCGCCGCCGGCATCGGACTGGGGCACGATGCTCAGCGACGGCATCACGTATCTGTACGACGGCTACTGGTGGATGGTGTACCCGCCGGCGATCATCCTGATCCTGACCGTGATCGGGTTCAACCTGATCGGCGACGCGCTGCGCGATGCGCTGGACGTCCGGCTCCAGCGCCGGTAGGCGCCCGCCAGCAAGTCTGTTAGCCAGCCGAGATGCGAGTGCCGAGGTCGTCGCCCAGGCAGATCTTGCGCATGACGCCGACCCCGGCGACGTCGAAGACGTGCATGGTCAGTGACTGTTCGTTGGCCAGGACGAACGCGCTGGTATCCATGACCCGCACGCCGACCTCGAGGGCATCCTTGTACGTGAGCTCGGTGTACCTGATCGCGTGCGGGTTGATCCGCGGGTCGCTGTCATAAACGCCGTCCACCCCCCGCTTGGCGACCAGCAGCGCATCCGCATCGAGTTCCAGCGCGCGCTGGACGGCCGGGTAGTCGGTGGTCACATAGGGCTGGCCGATGCCGCCGGCCAGCAGCACGACCGCGCCGTGCTCCAGGTGCCTGATCGCGCGCAGCCGGATGAACGGCTCGGCCACGCTCTGGATCGGCATCGCGGTCATGACCCTGGTGTCGATGTCGGTCCTGGCGGTCAGCGCCCCGCGGAGCATGAGGGCGTTCATGACCGTCCCCAGCATGCCGATGTTGTCGGCCTCGGCCCGGCTGATGCCCCACCCCTCGGCCATCCGGCCCCGGAAGTAGTTGCCCCCGCCCATGACGACCGCGACCTGGACGCCGAGTTCGCGGACGGAGAGGATCTCGTTGGCCACCATGGCCAGCGCCTCCGGGTCTACTCCGGTACTAGCCGACCCGGCGAAGGCTTCGCCACTGAGCTTGACGACAACCCGGCGATATCGCGGCACGCTGCGGCCCCTCCCTCAGGCCGCCCGTCGTAGCGACCGCGGCCACGCTACCGCATGGCCGGCGGCGGTCGGGGTCGGCGCGATGGACGCGCGATCTAGTCGGAGTCGGTCCAGCCTTCGGCGCGCAGTTTGGCCAGCGCCATCAGTCCCTGCTGGAACGCCTCGAATCCGCTGGCCCCGAGCTCGGCCTCGAGCATGGCGTCGACCCTGGACGTGGCTTGCCCGGCGACTCGATCGGCAGACAGGCCCCGCTCGGTCGGGCTGAGCAGCACGCCCGCACCGTCCTCGCCGGTGACCGTTCGCTCAAGGTAACCGCGCATCACCATCTGGTCGATGAGATCGCCTTCGGCCTTCGTGCGGACTCCGAGGCCCTTGGTCAGGTGGCTCAGCCCGCCATCGCGAAGCAGCAGGGCCAGCACGAACGCACCGTTCCGCGGGATATCGTCGAAGCCGGCCGCGGCCAGGTCCTCCCGCACCACGGCGGCATACGAGCCCCGCGCCGCCCGCATGAGCCCTGGAGTACCGACGACGGAGCGATACCAGGAGTTGTCTTCCATGGCCAGAACCCTAGTCGTAAAGGCACTTGACGGTCAATATAGTTGACTAGCGGCCTGGGGCGACCGCATGCCGGGACACGGCTCGTTCCGGCATCTGAGCGGTAGCCTGTGAACACGTTGCAGCTCCTCCCGACGTCAGCAAGGAGCAGTTCAGAAATGTCCCTTTTCCAGCGCGCCCACGACATCGTCGCCGCCAAGGCCAACAAGGCACTCGACGCCGCCGAGAAGCCTGACGAGATGCTCGACCTGTCCTACGAGCAGATGCTCGACCAGATCACCAAGGTCCGGCAGGCGCTGGTGAGCATCGCCGCCTCGCGCAAGCAGATCGAACTGCAGGAGCAGCAGCTGCAGCACTCGGTCGATCACCTGAACGACCAGGCGAAGGCGGCGCTCGCCCAGGGCAAGGAAGACCTGGCCAGGGAGGCGCTGTCGCGCAAGGCCACGGCGCAGCAGCAGATCGACGGCATGGAGCCGCAGCACCAGCAGCTGACCGAGCAGGAGGAGAAGCTCGAGCAGACGCTGAGCGCGCTGCAGCAGCGAGTGAACAACTTCCGCAGCCAGAAGGAAGTACTCAAGGCCCAGTACACCGCGGCCCAGGCGATGACCTCGGTTAACGAGAGCGCCGCCGGCATCTCGGGCACGTTCGGCGACGCCGGCGCGGAGATTCAGCGAGCCCAGGACAAGATCGCCAACATGCAGGCCAGGGCCGGCGCCATGGACGAGCTGCTGCAGTCCGGCGTGCTGGAGGACGTCGGCGGCGACACCGACGACATCCAGAAGGAACTCGACGAGGCCAGCCAGACCGGCGAGGTGGACAAGGAACTGGCCGCCCTTAAGGCCCAGATCGCCAGCTCGCCCGAGGCACCCCAGCTCCCGGCGGGCAGCTAGCCGGGATCGGCCGGGCCGGCGGTCTGGGAGAGGCTCTCCCTGGCCTCATCGGCCCAGGCCGTCAGCTCGGCGGCGGCCCGGGCCAGCCGGGCGGCCGACGACGGCACCCTGAGCAGGTAGAGGTCGATGGGGATCGCACGTTCAGGCGTCACGACCCGGACGGTTCTGATGCCGAATCCGCGCGCGCCGTACGGGCCGACGTCGAAGCCCGCGACCTCCGAGATCGGAACTCGCCGCGTGTAGAAGCAGTTGCGGATGACCAGGCCGTCGGCGGAGCCGCGGAACGACAGCCAGGCGATGCGGTATACGCAGGCGGCCACCAGGAGGACGGGGATGGCCGCGCCGAAGTTGTCGTTCGCCGGGCCCGAGAACATGACGGGAATGATGAGCCCGGCTATGAACAGCACGGGCCAGGCCATTGCCCACGCGGGAGGACCGACCGATATCGTCCTCATTCCCCATATCATCGCAGCTTAGGTTTCGTCGCCGGAGGGTTTGCGTGATCGGCTCTGTCGCCGCAGCCCCTGACCGGCTCTGCTGCCGGGACTTTGCGCGATCGGGCCTGCCCGCTATCGTCGGCCTCATGGGCTTCCCATGACTGTGACCTGAGCCAGCGGCTCGTGCTCCGCCGTTCTCGCCCGGATCCTCCCCAGGCCCAGGCGACGAACTGAGGACGAAGCATGAATGCTGCACGACTGAAATCCGGCCAGGCGCTTGCCGGGCTGCTGGCCGCGCTGGCCGTCGAGTTCGCGGACGAACTGGTAGACGGCACGAAGAGCGCGGCGATGCCGCTGATCCGGCACGATCTCTCGCTCAGTTACGTCCAGGTCGGGCTGCTGGCGGCGGTCCCTTTGCTGCTGGGCAGCCTGCTCGAGTTGCCCGTGGGCGTGCTGAGCGGGACCGGCCGCCGTCGGCGCCGGGTCATTCTGGCGGGCGGGGTGGTGTTCGTCGGCGCGGTGCTAGGCGTCGCGCTGGCCCACTCTTTTCTTGTGCTGCTGGCCGCGCTGGTCGTCTTCTTCCCAGCCTCCGGGGCGTTCGTCAGCCTGACCCAGTCCGCGCTGCTGGACGCCGATCCGCCGCGCCGGGCCCAGCTGATGGCCAGGTGGACGCTGGCGGGCTCGGCCGGTGACGTCGCCGGCCCGCTGCTGGTCGCGGCCGTGCTCGCCGCAGGCGGCAGCTGGCGGCTCGCGTTCGCGCTGGTGGGCGCGGCGGGCGCGGTCAGCTGGCTCGCGGTGGCCGCGGCTAGCCGGACCAGCGAGGGAACTGAAGAATCCGAAGGGGCGGAGAACTCCTGGCCGGGCCTGCGGGCCGCGCTGAGGATTAGCGTGCGGTCGGGCGCGTTCCGCTGGCTGACCCTGCTCGAAGTCTCTGACCTGCTGCTCGACGTGTTCAGCGCGTTCCTCGCCCTCTACCTGGTCGCGGTCGTGCACGTCTCGCCGGCCGTCGCCGCCCTGGGCGTGGCGGTGCGGCTTGGAGCCGGGCTCGCCGGGGATGTTCTGCTGATCGCGGTACTCGAGCGGTTCAGCGCGCTGGCCGTGCTGCGCGTCAGCGTGCTGTCCACCTGCCTGCTGTTCCCGGCGTTCCTGCTCGTGCCCGGCCTGTGGCTGAAGCTGGCGGCGCTGGCCGCGGTAAGCGTCGCGACTGCGCCCTGGTACCCGGTGCTGAAGGCGGAGCTGTTCGCGAGCCTGCCGGGCCGTAGCGGCCTCGCGGTCTCGCTGGCCAGCGCGTCTGACCTGGTCGGCGGGCTCGGGCCGCTCGCCGTCGGCCTGCTCGCGGAGCATTTCGGCCTGGCCTGGGCGCTTGCCTCGCTCGCCGCAGTCCCGCTGGCGCTGCTGCTCGGGCTCGGCCGTCGGCGGGGTGGAGGCGGGCTCGACTAAACTCACGTGCCGTGACTAGCTGGGGACCAGATGTCCGGGTACGGTTCGCGCCATCGCCCACCGGATACTTCCACGTGGGCGGCGCGCGCTCGGTCCTGTTCAACTGGGCGGTCGCGCTGCAGACCGGCGGCACGCTGGTCCTGCGGATCGAGGACACCGACGCCGCGCGGAACCGGCCGGAGTGGACCGATGGCATCATCAGCGCGCTGGCCTGGCTCGGCATCGATCCCAGCCAGTATGAGGGTCCGTTCTTCCAGTCCCAGAACCAGGTCCTGCACACCGAGGCCGCGCAGCAGCTCTACCAGAAGGGCCTGGCGTACTACTGCGACTGCGCCCGTGAGGACGTGATCGCCAGGACCGGCGACCCGCACCGTGGCTACGACGGCTTCTGCCGGGATCGCGGCCTCCCGCCGGGCGAAGGCCGGGCGCTGCGGTTCCGCACGCCGGACGAGGGCACCACGGTCGTCGACGATCTCGTCCGCGGCCGGACCGTGTTCGAGAACTCCGCGATCGAGGACTTCGTGCTCGCGCGCAGCGACGGCTCGATCCTGTTCCTGCTCGCCAACGTCGTCGACGACCTGGACCAGCGCATCACGCACGTACTGCGCAGCGAGGAGCACCTGTCGAACGCCCCCAAGCAGCAGTTGCTGTTCGAGGCGCTCGGGCATGAGCCACCGGCCTGGGGTCACCTGCCGATCGTGGTCAACGAGAAACGGCAGAAGCTGTCCAAGCGGCGGGACAGGGTCGCGCTCGAGGACTTCAGGGACGAGGGTTACCTGGCGGCCGCGATGCGGAACTACCTGATGCTGCTCGGCTGGGGGCCAAGGGGCGACCGGGAGGTCATGCCGTTCGGTGAGATGGTGGCCCAGTTCCGGATCGAGGACGTCAACCCGGCCCCGGCCTTCTTCGACGTCAAGAAGTTGCGCGCGTTCAACGGCGAGTACATCAGGGCACTGAGCGAGGCGGAGTTCGTCGACGCGTGCCAGCCGTGGCTGACGCCGGAGCGGGTACCGTGGGCGGCCGGCCGGTTCGACCGAGCCGTGTTCGCCCGGCTGGCGCCGCTCGCTCAGACCAGGATCACGTTGCTCCCCGAGGTCGTGCCGCTGGTGGACTTCGCGTTCCTGCCCGACCCGGTCATGGACGAGGCGTCCTGGGTGAAGGCGATGAAGGAGCCGGCTGTCGGCCTGCTGACCGCGGCCCTGGGCAGCTATGCCGACGTGCCATGGCAGGCCGAGGACCTGCGCATCCGGCTCGAGCAGATCGCCGCGTCGTTCGGCTTGTCGCTGGGCAAGGCGCAGGCACCGATCCGGGTGGCGGTGACGGGCCGCACGGTCGGGCTCCCGCTGTTCGAATCGCTTGAGGTGCTGGGTCGGGCGGAGACCCTGCGCCGGATTGAGGCGGCACTCGTCCGGCTCGCAGGGTAAGCCCTGGCAAGCAACGAGAAACCGCGGCTCACCTGGCTGCCGGCGGCGATCGGCCTGCCTGCTGCCTGCGTCGCCGCTGTCCTCCGTCCGGCCGACGCTGCCGCCGCGGCTAGCCAGGACTGGTCGCCGTTCGTGCTCGTTGCCGGGCTGCTGCTGATCGGCCTGGTGGCGGACGCGGACGGGCTGTTCGAGGCCGCGGGACAGCAACTGGCCAGGGTGGCCGGCCGCGGTGGCGTGCTGTTCGCAGGCGCGGCGGTCCTGGTGAGCGCCGTGACCGCCACGCTCAACCTGGATACCTCGGTCGCGTTCCTGACACCGGTGCTGGTGCACACCGCCCGGAACCGAAATCGGGGCGAGCCCGCGCTGCTCTACGGCTGCCTGCTGCTCTCGAACGCGGGCTCGCTGCTGCTGCCCGGATCCAACCTCACCAACCTGATCGTCCTCGGCCACCTGCACCTGACCGGCGGGCAGTTCGCGGCTCGGATGTGGCTGCCCTGGCTAGCCGCCGTGGCGGCAACGGCCGCCGTGGTCGGGTGGGCCGAGCGGCGGTCGCTGCGAGGTCGGCCCGCCGAACCCGGGCAGCGACGCTGTCCCGTTCTCGGCGTCGGCCTCGCGGCGGTGCTCGCGGCGACCGTACTGGTGATCACGGTACGGACCTCAGCGCTTCCGGTCTTCGCAGTCGGCGTGCTAGCGGCCGGGACGAGGGTGGCCAGAGGGCGCGCCAGGTTGGGCGAGGTACGGGCCGTCCTTGGGGTGCCGGTACTGACCGGACTGTTCGGGGCCGCGGTCGCTCTCGGTGCGCTCGGCCGGGCCTGGTCCGGCCCGATGGTGCTGCTCTCGCACCTGTCCGCCTGGCCTACCGCCGGGTTCGCGGCCCTCGCGACGGTGGCCGTCAACAACCTGCCGGCGGCCAGCATGCTGGCGGCGCGGACTCCGGCGCATCCGTTCGCGCTGCTGATCGGGTTGAACGTGGGCCCGAACCTGGCCGTGACCGGATCGCTGGCCTGGTTGCTGTGGCTGCGAGCGGCCAGGGACACCGGCGCCCGCCCGTCCCTGCGCCGGGCCAGCCAGCTCGGGTTGCTGGCCGTTCCGCTGGCGATGGCCGTGGCGCTAGCTGCACTCGCTGTAACCGGCGGCGGCTAGTCGGTACGGCCTCTGCAACCGGCGGCGCTAATCTGCCCAACCGTGGCTAATTCTTTCCCCTTGCTCATGCAACCGCCGGCGGCACTTAGGTGGTCTGAGCGGTTGAGGGGGTGGTGGCCTTGGACGCCAGCGCCGACGCGGAGTTCAGCGAGTTCATGCACGCGCGCTGGCACCAGCTGGTCAGGCTTGGCTTCGGCCTTACCGGCGATAGGCAAGCCGCTGAAGACCTCGCCCAAACCGCCTTCGCCCGGGCATACGCGTCCTGGCCGCGCGTGCGCAGGGCCGACGACCCCGATGCTTACGTTCGCCGGATCGTCGTCAACGCGAACCGCAGCCGCTTCCGCAAGCTGCGGGTAAGCGAACTGCTGACCGACTCGCTGCCCGAACTGGCAGTGTCGTCCGACCCAACTCGCCAGCGCGACGACCGGGCAGTGCTCGTCGAGGCGCTCATGCGGCTGTCACACGGGCAGCGCGCTGCCGTCGTGCTCAGGTACTGGCTCGACCTGACCGAGACCGAAGCGGCCGCGATTCTTGGCTGCTCGGTCGGCAACGTCAAGAGCCAAGCGGCACGCGGCCTGGCCAAGCTCAGGAATAGCGCGGCGCTTGTGGAGGGACGGCTCCTATGAGCATCCAGGAGGACCAGGAACTGCGCGAGCGGCTCGACGCGTTGCTCGGCGGCATCGAGCCACGGCCCGCGCCGGTAAGCCTGGCTATGCGTCAGGGCAAGGGAATCCGGATCCGCAGGTGGGGAGCAGCCGCGATCGGGCTTGCGTTTGTCGCTGGTGGTGCCGCGGCGCTGCCGGCCGTCCTGCATACGCCGGCCCCGGCGGCGGCGTTGCGCTATTCGCTGACGGTGCACAGCCCTGGCAAGAACGCGCGCCCAGGGCTGATTGCCTATGGCAGCCAGGACGGTCACCCCTGGGCAGTCGCGATAACCGGGCGGGGCACGAACGAGTCACTATTGGGTACTGGCACCAATATCATCGCGCTCGGCTCGGTAGTCGGAACCAGACCAGCTCCCGTCGCCCTCGTCGCTGGCGGCACGGGGGGTGGCACGACGATCGCGGGCATTGTTGCCAGCGACGTTACGGTGGTCGCTATAACGCTGCCAGAGAGCCGCGTTTTCGCGCTCAAGCCCGTCAGGTACCTCGGCCAGCGGTTCATCGGCATCGTGATCCCGGCCGGTGTGCCGATCGTGCGGGCCGTCGCGTACGACGGCAATCGGGAGCTTGCCTACTCGGTCCCGTATGAGCAAGTGGCCCTGATCAACTGGTGGCCTCCAGGCAAGTCAGGGCCCGCGAGGTTCACCAAGACGATTGCTTCTGGAGGTTCTGGTGGCCGCGGCTGGCGATACGTCGCCCAGTTTGGTCCGTGGGGTTACTGCTACGCGTCCCCGACAGGCAGCGACTGCATGGAGCACGCTACGCCGGCCGGGACATCCGGGCCGCGCGACACGGTCTCGATGATGAGCTGCGGCGCGATAGGCAACGGTAACCC
>JASHOL010000465.1 GCA_030041135.1 Streptosporangiaceae bacterium
TCGCCGGGTGGCCGTCGTGATGCCTGCGTATAACGCGGCGGCGACGTTGTCGCGGACTGTAGCCGAGCTGGACCTGGACGTGGTCGACGAAGTGGTGCTGGTGGATGATGCCAGTTCCGATGAGACGATGGCGCTGGCCCGGGAGCTGGGGCTGGACGCGATCCGCCATGACCAGAACCGGGGCTATGGGGGGAACCAGAAGACGTGCTACGGGCGGGCGCTGGAGCTGGGGGCTGACATCATCGTGATGGTGCACCCGGATTACCAGTACTCGCCGCTGCTGGTGCCGGCGATGGCGTCGATGATCGCCTACGGCGAGTACGACATGATCTTGGGGTCGCGGATCCTGGCGCAGCATACGGTGGCGCAGGGGATGCCGGTGTACAAGTACGTGGCGAACCGGTTCTTGACGCTGGTGGAGAACGTGCTGCTGGCGCAGAAGCTGTCGGAGTATCACACCGGGCTGCGGGCGTTCAGCTCGGCGCTGCTGGCGGGGTTGCCGTTCGACCGCAACAGCGATGACTTCGTGTTTGACAACCAGATCATCGCGCAGGCGGTGGCGGCGGGAGCGCGGATCGGGGAGGTATCGTGCCCGACCCGGTATCAGGAGGATGCGTCCTCGATTAACCTGCCCCGCTCGGTGAAGTACGGGCTGGGGGTGCTGGCGACCTCGGTGCAGTTCCGGCTGCAAAAGCTCGGCTGGCGGCGCTACCCCTACCTCGACTTCGACTACGCGGCCGTCCAGGTCCAGCTCCCGTCAGCCAAGAAGGACGCGGCCGAGTCCATGGCCCGCGCGAGTGAGCCCGGCTAGGCAGCAGGCTGCGGCCGCCGTCCGCTAGTCGAGCCCGGCTGGGCCAGGGAGAGCCCGGCCGAGTCGGCGGGTTGCCCCTCGGCCTCCAGCATGCGGATTAGGTAGGTCCCGTAGCCGCTGGCGACGAGTGGCTCGGCCAGCGATCGCAGCTGCCCGTTGTCGATGAGCCCAGCCCGCCAGGCTGCCTCCTCGACGCACCCGATCTTGAGTCCTTGCCGCTCCTCGATGACGCGGACAAACTCCGACGCCTGAACCAGTGAGGTAAACGTTCCCGTGTCCAGCCAGGCGGTGCCCCGGTCGAGCACCGTCACGTGCAGGTCGCCCCGCCGCAGATAGGCCTCGTTCAGGGCGGTGATCTCCAGCTCACCGCGCGCACTCGGGCGGAGCCCGCGGGCGATATCGACTACGTCGTTGTCGTAGAAGTACAGTCCGGGCACGGCGTAGCTGGACCTGGGCTTAGCGGGCTTCTCCTGGATTGACAACACCCTGGCGTCCGGGCCGAATTCGACGACGCCGTAGGCCTGGGGATTGGCCACCTGGTATGCGAACACCCGCCCCCCGCTGACGGTGGTATTGGCCCTGAGCTGCCGGCCGAGGCCCGTGCCGTGGAAGATGTTGTCGCCCAGAATCAGCGCGGCCGGCTCAGTTCCGATGAAGTCGGCCCCCAGCACGAAGGCCTGCGCTATCCCCTCGGGCCGGGGCTGGACCACGTAACTGAGATCAAGGCCGAACTGGCTGCCGTCGCCGAGAAGCCGCTGGAACTGGGCCTGGTCATCCGGCGTGGTGATGATCAGGATGTCGCGGATTCCGGCCATCACCAGCGTCGACAGCGGGTAGTAGATCATCGGCTTGTCGAACACCGGCATGAGCTGTTTGGAGATCGCCTTGGTGATCGGCCAGAGCCGGGATCCAGTCCCGCCGGCCAGAATGATGCCGCGCATGGCCGACATCCTACGTAACTCAGGCGACAAGCCCCGCCCGCGGGCCGCGGCGACTAGGCGATCGGGGACGGCTGTTCGCCGCCGCCAGTCAAGTTCGCGTCACCCGCGGCGATGCCTCCTGGCGGGTCACCTGGCTGTCCGATGATGGGCGACCGGCCTCGACAGGGGGGACTGCACGCGCCGCAGCAGGTTCTTGTCGTAGATCAGGATCAGCTTGTCGGCGACCCTGTAGACCGAGACCGGCCGCCCGAAGAACCGCTCGAAGACCTTGGGAGGCATGTTGTTGTTGGCCTGGGACGTGGTCATGTCAGCGATCGCGAAGTTCGCGTAGTGCCGGCTCGGGTTATACCAGAAGGCATCGGTCTCCCAGTCCTTGCCGGCTATCCCGTTGTACTTCGCACCCACCGCAATTACCTGCACGCGGCCCCCTGACTGAAGGGTCACGGCCGAGGCGTTCCAGTACCCGGCGACTCCGTAGGTCAGCCCGTGGGCCTCCAGCCAGGCGGCGAGCGGGGTCTCGGTTCCGACTCCGGTGGGGACGGTGGCCTCCGCGGCCAGCGGCAGGACGACGGCGACGGCCGCGATGGCGATCATCACGCGGGCGCGGACGGCGCTCTGGATTCGCTCGGGGACCAGGGCTCTCGCGGCCAGCACCGCGCTGCAGGGCACTACCGCGATGAGTTCCCTGGAGTTGCTCGGCACCGGGATGGTCGAGAAGACGTAGGCCAAGATGTTGACCACGATCGCGACGCACACGAGCTGCTCGGCCCGGCTGGCCCGGTGCCAGTTCCAGATGACTGTGCCGAACCCGTACGCGGCTGCGGCCAGGCAGATGCAGCCGAAGCCGACGCCGACGAGGCCGAGCGGCGAGCCATGGACGTTGAACGCGCCGAACAGGACGCGCAGAGCCCTGCCCGTGAGCCAGAGGTTGTGAGGCACCTGCGACCATGGCGCGATCCCGTTCCGCGGCGGGATCATCCAGTACCCGCCGAGGTGCCGGAGCTCGTCATGGGCCAGGTCCGCAAGCGGTACCGAGACGATCGCCGCGACCAGGGCCAGCATCTCGGGCATGCGGAGCCGGTCCATCAGCTTGACGCGGCGGCGGAAGATGATCCGGTACAGGCTCACGGCCGCGATCGACGGGACCGCGACGTACAGGACGGTAGCGTCGCCGACCTGGCCCAAGGTCAGGATCAGGGACAGCAGCGCCGGCATCCACAGGCGCCCGCTGAGCCGGTCGACGAGCAGGATGCACAGCAGGGTGATCGCCGCGGTGCCGGTGTGGTCGGGCTTCTCCACCGCGATCGAGACGCCAGGGTAGGTGAGCAGCGTGGC
>JASHOL010000466.1 GCA_030041135.1 Streptosporangiaceae bacterium
ACGGCCCCGATACTTCGACCCTGATCGAAGCGTGCGCGGGGCCGATGATCACGAAGCGACACACCCGTGTCCGGTCGTCGTGACATAGGTTGGGGCACGAACCGCACCGGCGCCGGGAGGAATTTGTGCACAGTCACCAGCACGGGCCGCAGGCCTGGTCGCAGCAGATCCCTGGCGGGACCTGATCGCATGCGAACCCAGACCGAGCCGCCGTCCGCACCCGTCGATCCGCTCGCCCGCCTGACCCCGCAGGGCGTCGCCGAGGTCGAACAGGTCATCAGGCGCCACATCCGCCTGACCCCGACTGTGACGCTCGACCGCGCCGAGTTCGGCCTGCCGCCAGGACCGCTGACCCTGAAGCTGGAGCTCATGCAGCATTCCGGCTCGTTCAAGGCCCGCGGCGCGTTCACCAACCTGCTGCTGCGCGAAGTGCCCGCGGGCGGCGTCGCCGCCGCCTCGGGCGGCAACCATGGCGCCGCCGTCGCCTACGCCGCCAGCGTGCTCGGCATCCAGGCGCACATCTTCGTGCCCGAGGTCTCCTCGCCCGCCAAGATCAGCCGGATCCGCGGCTACGGAGCGGAACTGGTCGTCAGGGGCGAGACGTATTCGGACGCGTACGCGATCTTCCAGGAGTGGATTGCCGCGAACGACGCACTGCCTGTGCACGCCTACGACCAGGTTGAGACGATCCTTGGCGCGGGCACGACCGGCCTGGAACTAGCGCGTCAGGTGCCCGCGGCGACAACCGTGCTGGCCGGCGTGGGCGGCGGCGGCCTGCTGTCCGGCATCGCCACGGCCGTCTCCGACCGCCTGCGCGTCGTGGGCGCGGAACCTTACGGCGCCCCCACGATGACGGCCGCGCTCGCGGCCGGCCGCCCGGTCGACGCCGCCACCGGCAGCGTCGCGGTCGACTCGCTCGCCCCGCGCCGCGTCGGCGAGCTCACCTTCGCTGTCACCTCGAAGCGCGTGCAGGCGATTGTGCTGGTAAGCGACGATGCGATCACGTCGGCGCAGCGACTCTTGTGGGAACGGGCCAGGATCGTGGCTGAGCCCGGCGGCTGTGCGGCGCTCGCCGGGCTGCTGTCGGGCGCCTACTGCCCTGAGCCGGACGAGCACGTGGCAGTGGTGCTGAGCGGAGCCAACACAGCCTCGCCTTGAACAATGCAAAACGGCGGAGTAGTGCCGAGCGGCGCTCAGCGCTACCCCAGGTGGCGCACGACCCGGATCCGGAGAGAAGATGGCGATATGGGCACGCAGGTACTCGCCCCGCGCAGTTCCACTCCCGGGCCAAACGGCCGCGCCGCGGCGCTCATGCTGGCGACGATGGTCCGCGACCCGCTCCCCGTCTACCTGTCGCTGGCCACGCGATACGGCGACGCGGTCAGGGTGCCAATATCGCCGCGCAACAGCCTGTTCATGTTGTCCAGGCCCGAGCACGCCGAGCATGTGCTCGCCCAGAACCAGGACAACTACGTCAAGGCATTCACCTACCGGCCGCTACGCGCGCTGATCGGCAACGGCCTGCTGACCAGCGAGGGCGAGGTCTGGCGGCGGCACCGTAAGGTGATCCAGCCCTTGTTCACGCGGCGCGACGCCCGTAATTTCGCCCCGGTCATGACCGACGCCGCGAGGCGCATGCTAAAGAACTGGGATGCCCGGCCAGAGGGCAGCCAGATCGACATCGCCGTCCAGATGAGCGCGCTGGCGCTTGACATCGTCGGGCGGGCGCTCTTCGGGTCTGACCTGACCGGCGACGCGGCGGCCATCAGCCGGGCGATGAGCGCGGGCCAGCGCGTCGCCGTGCTGGCCACGATGGTGCCGCTGCCCTGGGGGCCGCGGTCGACCAAGGCGCTCAAAGCGGTCGCCAGGAGGGCCGGCAACACCCCGGAGGGAGTCGAGGGGCCGGTCGGGCGGATGATCGCGGACCGGCGGGCCCTGCGGGCCGCGAACGGGCCAACCCAGTCCACCGCGGCGTCGGTGCATCCCATGGGCGCACAGCCGAACGGGGCGGGCGCCAGCGACCGGATGGACCTGCTCGACACGCTGCTGACGGCGCACCGCGAGGACGGATCGCCGTTCACCGACACCGAGATCGCCGACGAACTCGCCACTTTCATGCTGGCCGGGCACGAGACCAGCGCGGTCACCCTGGCCTGGTCACTGGCGCTGCTGTCGGCTTACCCGGCCGCCCGTGACCAGTTGGAGCACGAGGTCGACACCGTGCTGCGCGGCCGCGAGCCGGAGGCGGCCGACGTTGACCGGCTGCCCTGGACAACCGCCGTGATCGCCGAGACCATGCGGCTCTACCCGCCGGCCTGGACGATCGAGCGCGATGCCATCGGCGATGACAACGTGGCCGGCATACCGGTCCCGGCCGGCAGCACGGTCGCGGTCCCGCCTTACCTCATCCACCGGCACCCGGAGTTCTGGCCTGACCCTGCGGGCTTCGATCCGGCCAGGTTCCTGCCCGCCGGCGAGCCGGGAACGGCAGCTGGCGGCGGGCGCGTGACCGACGGGGAAAGGCCTCGTTACGCCTATATCCCCTTCGGCGGAGGCAAGCGCGCCTGCGTCGGACAATCGTTCGCCGAACTTGAGACCGTGCTCGTGCTGGCGTCGATCGCCCAGCGGTTCCGGCTCGACCTGACGCAGCTCGGGATCCCCAGGCCGATCGCGGCCGTCACGCTGCGGCCAGGCCGGCTGCCGATGCGGCTGCTGCGCCGCTAGCGAGCCCGGGTCAGGAGAGACCGAGCAGCCCGTCGAGTCCGACGGTGAGACCGTGAGGCAGTTTCGCCGCGCCGCGAATCGCGACCAGCACGCCGGGCATGAACGAGGCCCGGTCCAGCGAGTCGTGCCTGATAGTGAGCACCTCGCCGTGCCCGCCCAGCAAGACTTCCTGGTGCGCGACGAGGCCCGCCAGCCGGATCGAGTGCACGTGCACGCCGCCGACCTCGGTACCGCGCGCGCCCTCGGCGGCCGTCGCCGTGGCGTCGGGCGGTGCCCCCATGCCCGCCGCGTGCCTGGCCTTGCTGATCATCGAGGCGGTCCGGCTGGAGGTCCCCGACGGCGCGTCCGCCTTGCCGGCGTGATGCAACTCGATGACCTCGGCCGACTCGAAGAACGGCGCCGCCTGCGCGGCGAAGCGCATCATGAGCACCGCGCCCACGGAGAAGTTCGGCACGATCAGCGCCCGCGATCCGTGCTTCTCGGCCAGCAGGCCGTCGACCTCGGCGAGGCGCGGCTCGTCGAACCCGGACGTGCCGACGATCGGGATCATGTCCTGGTCGATGCACCACATCAGGTTGTCGATGACCGCGTCCGGATGGGTGAAGTCGACGACGACATCCGAGCCGGCCAGCAGCTCACGCGAATCGCCGACGTCGACCTGCCCCCCCAGTTCCATGTCAGGCGCCGCCTCGACCGTGCGGCAGACCTCAGAACCCATTCGCCCCTTCGCGCCCAGCACGCCGACCCGGATCATCATGCTCTCCTTGCCGCAGCTTCATTCAGACGGAACGGGCTCGATCCTAGCCTCGGGTCCACCGCAGGCTCGGGTCATCAGTACGGTATGGAGGACGCTAGTCAGCCCACCGAGTCGAAAGGCCACGAGTATGTGGAATTCGTTCCCCACGGACGTCAATAACGGCATCAGTTCCGAAGTGATAAACATCTCCGGGGGGAACGACGACCAGATCAATGCCTACGTCGCGCGCCCGAGTGCGGGCGCCGGCCCGTATCCGGGCATCGTTACCGTCCACCACATGCCGGGGTGGGACGAGTTCTACCGTGAGTTCTCCGACCGGCTGGCCCGCCACGGGCACGTGGTCATCTGCCCGAACCTTTACAGCCGGTACGGGCAGGGCCTCCCCGACGACATCGCCGCCAAGGTTCGCAGCGAGGGCGGAGTCGCAGACGACAGCGTGGTTGCCGACCTCGCGGCCGGGCGCGAGTGGCTGCTGGCCCAGCCGGACTGCACGGGCAAGGTCGGGATCATCGGCACCTGCTCCGGCGGCAGGCATGCGCTGCTCACCGCGTCCAGGGTGCAGGGCTTCAACGCGGTCGCCGACCTGTGGGGCGGCGGCGTTATTCAGAGCAAGGACGAGCTCAGCCCGGCACGCCCAGTAGCGCCGATCGACTACACCGCGGACCTGCACGCGCCGCTGCTCGGCATCTTCGGCAACGACGACAAGTACCCGGCGCCCGAACTGGTCGACCAGCACGAGGCGGAGCTCAAGCGCCTCGGCAAGGACTACGAGTTCCACCGATACGACGGCGCCTCGCACGGTTTCTTCTACTACCAGTACCCGGCGTACCGGCCCGAGGCCGCGATGGACGGCTGGGAGAAAGTGTTCGCGTTCTTCGCTAACCGCCTGGCATAACTGCGTCACAATGTGGCAAAACATAAGATGTGCCGGCACTTTATGACCCAGTAGATGTGGCGGAAGAACTGGCCGAGTGCCGGCAGCGGGGGCTGGACTGGCTTGACCGCAGCGCGCCGCCGCAGCGGCCGGTTCGCGCGGTCGCGCTGCAGGCGCTCGCGGCCGACTACGTCACGGCGAGGAACCTGCTGGCCTCGGGCCGGATCGCGCAGATTAAGGTCCTGCTGGCCGACGGCATCACCGAGATGGGCAAGCAGGGCAGCGCGTCGGACGCGAACCTCATCCGGGAGCTCTTCTTCGGTTCCTCCTTTGACGGAACGATCCCCGCGCCCGGTGAGCTGCTGCAAAGCGCGAGGAAGAAGGCGGGCGAGAGCGAGGCCAGATTCCGCGAGCGGCGATCGTCCCTACTGCGGTCGTTCGCTCAGTTCCTTATCCAGTTCGCGCAGTCGCCACCGGGTCTGGCGGCTGAGACGGACGCCACCAGACCGGACAGCGCCAGCAGGCACTACCAGCCGCCGCAGACGGGGTTTGCCCCTGACCACGCGCACTTCACTGAGCTACTCGCGAACGCCGTGAATGCGACGATCATCGGCATCACCAACGAGCGCCTGCTGGCCGCGATCCGGGTCGCGCTCGACCGCAAGCGCGAACTCGGGCCGCCGGACGCGTTCTGGAACTCGCTGCGAATCGTGTTCCTTGGCGAATCGCTACTCCACGCTGTCAACGACGAGCGGGAAGAGTTTCATGACCCGCAGGAAGCACTCCGCCAGCGGCGCCTGGAGCGAACCTGGGCCCTGCGATCGATCGGCGTGTTCCTGAAGCGGACTCACTCAACGCGGTGGACTCTGTACGACTGGCCGTACCTGCCCGTCCTGACCGGATCGTTGTTCGAATTCGAGGACGGCAGCAAGCTGGTCCATCTGCTCATCAGGCCACCGAGACGGTCGGCCTCGGATTACCTGTTCATTGACGTCAACGACAACGTCGACCGCTTCAGCGCGGTCTTCGAGGACATCGTCCACCGCAGCGTGAGCGACACCATGATCGTCCCAGTGGGCGCTCCGACCGGCCCGGAGTTCCAGTGCAACGAGGTGCGGCTGCACGCGCGCGTGCTGAAGGACGGCTCGGGCGCGAGCGGCTGGCTCCCCATGGTCATCGTCATCACCTGGCGCACGCGCAACGGCAAGGTTGAGGCACTGCTGCAACTGCGCACCGAGCACAATGCGGCCAGGGAAGAGAACCGGCTATCTCACCTCGGCGGCCACATCCTGCAGGAAGATCGCCTCCGTCCGTCGGGCCGCCCGCTGGCTGAGGTACCGAAGGCATTCGGCTCGACCCACGAGACACCCCTGAGTGCGGCCAGGCGGCTGGTCAGAAACGCGACCGGCGCAGATCCTGGCGGCGACCTGCGCGCGATCACGACCGGGCGCTACCTGTATCCGGACAAGGAGCACCTGTTCTTCTTCGTCTTTGCCCTCGAACTGCCCGAGAGCCTGCACATTCCGCGTCAGGCCGAGATGCATCCGTCCCGCCTGGCCGAGCTGCTGGCGGTCCGGCTGAACCAGGTGCTGACATCTGCGGCGTCGCTCTGCGCTCGCACTGACCTCTCGCAGCGCGCATTCGCCGCCGCGGCAGAGGTCCTCGCGCTGAACCTGACGCTGCACGACCGCTCAGATCTGGCGGACATGGTGCTCGGCCTCGGCGACAAGTCCGCCGCCGACCGCGCGAGCGCGGGCGCAGTCATCAGCGAACTGCTGGCCGCGCAGACCGCACCGAGCTGGATGGATAGTCAGGAGGTGCTGCTCGAGGGCCTGGCCGGCTGGCACTTCAGGGAGTTCTTCTCCGCGCTCCTGCCGCTGTACGCCGAGATCGGGATCGACGGGGCCGCGGACCTGGCGGCCGAGGTCGAGGCCGATGAGCGCAAACGGGCCGCCCGCGACCGGCTAACGGACTTGTATCAGGACGAGCACGTCATCTCGCTGCTGCCCCAGGATCTGTAGTGCTGCGGCGCAGATTGGGCGCCGACAGAACATTACAGACCAGCCACAACGGATGTCATTCCCCAACCGGCGATCGTGTGACAGACTGAACAGCCAGTGAAGTCTCCCTGGCCATCACATGTCAGCCTCTCATCGGCGGCATGCCAGAGCCGACCACTCCTTCCGAGCAGCGGAGCGTAGTTCGTGCCGTCCGATGCACACTCAATGTCATGAATGTGGCCGCCTACTTCGACAAGTTGTACCGGCCCCCGGAGCGTTACTGGTGGCGCCGCGGCGATCCCTACTCTGCCGATCCCGACGACTACCCGACCTCCCTGGTCACTCAGCTGACACTCGGCCTGATCCGTGACCGGGTGCCCGGACGCGCGCTGGACCTTGGCGCCGGCGAAGGCGCGGACTCCATCCGGCTTGCGCGCATGGGGTACATCGTGACCGCGGTCGACGTCAGCGAGGTCGCCAGCGAGAAGACTAAGAGCTTCGCGGCTGACGCCGGCGTGGACGTTAACGTGGTGACCGCTGATATCGCCGAGTACCGGCCAGAAGGTCGGTTCGACATAGTCATCTGCAATGGCGTGCTGCACTACATCGAGGACAAGGCGGGCGTCATCGGGCGCATCCAGGCAGCGACCCGGCCGGGCGGGATCAACGTCATCTCATCGTGGACAACCTTTACGCCCGTGCCGGCGTGTCATAACAGCATCCCGGTGTACTCTGACGACGAGAATGGCGTCATAGCGTACCTCTACGGCAGTTGGAATCTGAAGCTCAAGTACTTTGAACGTAACAAGCCGGAAGCCTCGCATACCGGAATGCCTGAGCACTCGCATAGTCATATCAAGCTAATAGCGGAGAAGCCAACGCCCTAGACGTCCGCGGCTCACCCCGCCGGGCCACCAGGCGCAGGAATTTTACAAGAACGAAGAACGTCATGCGTGATCTGAGTTCTGACCGAGACTCCGCAGCTTCGCGTTCGGGTCAGGGACCATTCCTGAGCATCATTATCCCGACCTTCGACGTCGAGTCGTACATTGGGCCATGCATCGACGCGATAACCCGACAGCCATTCAGGGACATCGAGATAATAGTCGTTGACGGAGCGTCTGCCGACGGCACCCGCTCAGCGCTGGAGAAACGTATGCCGGACGAGCCGCGGCTGACCGTCGAGTGGACGCGTCGCCGGGGGCCAGGCCTGGCTCGTAACATCGGGGCGGGAAAGGCCAGGGGCGAGTATCTCTGGTTCGTCGATGCCGACGACGTGGTTGCTCCCGGCTCCCTGGCCGCGATATCCGAGCGCCTCGCCACGCAGCGGCTCGACGTTCTCCTGATCAATCACGCGGAACTTCAGGCTGACGGAATACTCAAGCCCGGCCAGGATCATGCGCTGATCACGCGAGCAGGCCAGGCGCCGTTCACGATCGCTCAGCGACCGCAGATGCTGGACGTGGGGCTGGTCTCGTGGAACAAGATCATCCGTCGCGAGTTCTTCGGGTCGGCAGAAGCGGAGTTCGCCGCCGATTGGCCCCACGAGGACGTTCCGGTCTCAACTGAGCTCCTGCTGACCGCGGGCGAGATCGGGGTTCTGGGTCGCGTGTGCTACCACTACCGGAGGCACCGCCCTGGCTCTGCCACCAGTGCCGGCAAGCGTCACCGGCATTTCACCGCCTTCGACGTCTGGCGTCCGATTCTGAAGCGAAACCGCGACAAGCTAGCGGCGCCGTCAGGGAATTCCCGGTTGACCAAGGAGGTCTACGATGCGCTATTCCAGCGCTCGATCTGGCACTGCTCGACGGTCCTGGACACTCCCGGGTACATCGCCAGGGCCGATCGCCGCGAGTTCTTCAATCACCTGTCGGCCCTCTACGCAGAATATGTTCCCGACGGATACCGGCCGCCGGGCGGATTCCGCGGAGTGAAGTTTGCCCTCATCGCGAAAGACTCTTACCTGGGGTATGCGGCTCTTTATCCGCTGAACAAGGTACGGATCGCAGCGCGTGCGCTGCTACCTGGCCGGTAGCAGCGCACGATTATCGGGTCGGTAACTATGCCGCGCGCCGGTTCCTGGCCGCGTCGGCCTCTCGCTCGATGTGCTGGCGTATGAGCGCACGCTGCGCCTTCTCGGCCTGCACGCGGGCCTTCGATCGCGGCCAGTCGATGGAATCCGCGTCAAAGCCCACGATGCGCCGGGCGATGCCGTCCAGCAGGTTCGATGGCGGCCGGCCCAGGCTCCACCTGGCATCCTCGCGCATGCTCGCGATCGAAACGATGAACGCCGCAAATATTGGTGAGCTGACCGCCAGCGCGGCGATGCACAGTATGACGATGAACACTGCCACCACCTCCTTGCGAGCCCTTCTGCCGGCCCCCCTGAGCCGACGTCGGCCCTGCAATCGAAGAGTCGCAAGCAGTGGTGATCAAAACGAGCCAATAACTGGTCGGAAACCGCAGAAAACCCGACCACTATCTCCGCGAAGGGTGCGCGAGTCGCACCGCAGACTGCGGCGCGACGCCAGGCGCGGCAAGAGCATCAGCCGATCCCGTCTCGGACGCCAGAGCCGGATCGATGCTGCGGGCGGCCGTGGCGAGGCCGCGTCCGAGCCCGCCGCTGCGGTCGCGGCGCGCGACCTGCTACGTTCCGGCCATGGCAATTCCGCTCAGCGAGACGACGCTCAGGCTGCTCGACGGGAAGAACTACGCGGTGCTGGGCACGCTGAACCCCGACGGCAGCCCGCAGACCTCCGTAGTGTGGGTCGGGCGCGATGGCGCCGACCTGCTCATGTCGACCGTCGAGGGACGGGTCAAGCACCGCAACATGGTGCGCGACCCTCGGGTCAGCGTGACCGTGATCGATAGCGCCGACCCGGAGAACTACGTCGAGCTGCGCGGCCGCGTATCGATAACTCCGGACGTCGGCCGGCAGGTCGATACCCAGCTGTCGTGGAAGTACGACGGCCGGGATCCCGGCGAGGACCGCCCTGGCGCGGTGCGCGTCGTGGTCCGGGTGGTAGTGGACAAGGTCACGGGCTACGCGGCGTAGGCCAGACCGGCCGGTCAGTGCCGGTCACTGGATGAGGCAGCCGGTCTGGCTAGCGGTCCGCAGGACCGGACTCTGCGTTGACCACAGGCGTTCGGCCGGCGGCTGGAACGCGGGAAATGCCGTTGCCAGCGCGTCGGCGATCCCCCTGGCTCGCTCGGCGTACCCCTGCGGCGTGTAGTGAATGCCGTCGGAGATGAACCAGCTTGGCTGGGCCACGGCCGCCCAGTCGTAAACCCGCATGGTCGGGTACCGCGTGCATGCCTGCAGCAAGGCCCGGTCCCACGCCTGCATGTTCGACTCGGCATACGGGCCGGACGAAAGCAGCGACACCACGTTCACCCAGAGGACCGGTTCCTTGCCGATCAGCGTCATCATCTCGCTGATGCGGGCGGGCATGCTCATGGCCGAGCCGACCGCGACGTCGGCCGCGTCATTGGTGCCGAGGGCAATGACCCAGCATCCCGAATACCCGTGATTGATCAGCTGCTGCGCAACGGTGTAGCCATTCGGGAAGCCATGCCAGGTCTCATAGATCGACCGTGCCCCTGACACCTCGGGAATGAACCTGGTAACGCCCACACTGCTGTACTGGGCAGCGATCCTGAGTTCCGGGTTGGGCTGGTAGGCGGGCAGGACCAGGCCATCGGAGGTCGAGTCGCCGATGTGCACGACCGAGGTGCAGGACGTGCGGAAACCCGTGCCGGCCCCGATGATCGCACTGGCCTGGACCGAGCGGTACGCGGCACTGGTGCGCCTGGCGGCGGCCGATGCCCCGCCCGGGGACCGGCCGCCGCCGCAGGCGGCCAGCATGGCGAGCGCGGCGAGCGCAGCAGTGCAGACTGCCACGCGCACATATCGTCTCAGCGTCGACGGCACGACGGAAAATTAACCCTGCGGGCCGCAGCTTAAACGATCTGCGCGCACCCGGTGTGGCTGCGATTGCCGCTCGATCCGCGGGCTGGGCCGCGTTTGGCCAGTCGGCACGGGCGCTGATCGAGACGAGGGAAGTCAGCGACTGAACCGTTGTGGCATAACTGGCAGAACGCTCAATAATGGCTGCTATCGGCTGTCTGGGCGGCGGTGAGCTAGGGCGATGGGAACAGAGTTCTTGCTGCTCGGTCCGTTAGCGGTGCGGACCGACGGCACAGAGGTGCCGATTCGCGCGGCCAAGCGCCGGGCGGTGCTGGCGGCGCTGTTGCTGCGCGCCAATCACGTGGTGGCCGTGGACGAGCTGGCGGCGGTGTTGTGGGGCGAGGACGTGCCGCTGGCGGCGCGCAGCGGCGTGCAGAACTATGTGATGCGGCTGCGCCAGGCGCTGGGCGCGGCCGGGTCGCGGATTGCCACCAAGCCGCGCGGATACCTGATCGAGGTGCAGCCCGGCGAGCTGGACCTGGACCGGTTCGAGGGTCTGCTGCGGGAGGCTCGCACGGCCGCCAGGAAGGCCGCCTGGCCGGACGCGTCCGGCCAGGCGGCGGCGGCGCTGGCGCTATGGCGCGGTGAGCCGCTGGCCGACCTGGGCTCGGACCTGCTGGCAGCGCGGGAGGGGCCGCGGCTTTCTGAGTTGCGGCTGCAGGCGGTGGAAACCCGGATCGAGGCCGAGGTGCAGCTGGGCCGGGCCCGTGAGGTGATCGCCGAACTGCGCCAGCTCGCGGCCGGGCATCCGCTGCGCGAACGGCTGCACGGGCTGCTGATGCTGGCCTTGTACCGCGACGGCCGTGCAGCGGAGGCGCTGGCCGCCTATCAAGACGCCCGACGCGTGCTGGTCGACGAACTCGGCACCGAGCCCGGCCCGGACCTGCGGCAGCTGCACCAGCAGATCCTGACCGCCGATCCGGCGCTGGACCGGCCCGCAGACGCCGGCCTGGATGACCGGGCGGCGGCGGTGCCGCGGCAGCTGCCCGCGGCGGTGGCCGCCTTCACCGGGCGGTCCGCCGAACTGCAGGCGCTGACGTCGATGCTGGGCGCGGCCGGCGGGCCGGGCACGGTGGTGATCTCCGCGATCGGCGGGACCGCCGGGGTGGGCAAGACCGCGCTGGCGCTGCACTGGGCGCACCAGGCCGCGCGGCAGTTCCCGGACGGGCAGCTGCACGTGAACCTGCGCGGCTTCGACCCGTCGGGCACCCCGGTCACCGCCGCCGAGGCGGTCCGCGGGTTCCTGGATGCGCTGGGGGTGCCGCCCGGCCGCATCCCGCCCGATCCGCAGGCCCAGGCCGGCCTGTACCGCAGCCTGCTGGCCGGCCGGCGGATGCTGATTGTGCTCGACAACGCCGCCGATGAGCAGCAGGTCCGGCCGCTGCTGCCAGCCAGCCCGGCCAGCCTCGTGCTGGTGACCAGCCGCCGCCAGCTCGGCGGGCTGGGCGCCGCCGAGGGGGCGCGGCTGCTGTCCCTGGATGTGCTGAGCCACGGCGAGGCGGTGCAGATGCTGGCCGGCCGTCTCGGCGCCGGCCGCGCGGCGGCCGAGCCGGCCGCGGTCGATGACGTCGC
>JASHOL010000007.1 GCA_030041135.1 Streptosporangiaceae bacterium
TGCCTATTTCGGCGTTGCCGGGCCGCTACCTGAGCAGGCAGGGCCAGGCGTGCGCCCGGCCTACCTGCGTGAGGCCGGCCCGCTCCTGTCCGACCGGGACGCCGGGCTGTTGACCCACGCCGTCGCATTGGCGAACTGGCACGAGACATTTACGCACTGTCCGCGCTGCGGCTCCCCGACTGACCCGTTCGCATCCGGTCACGCGCGCAGATGCCCGGTCGATGGCAGCGAGCATTTCCCGCGCGTTGATCCGGCGATGATCGTGCTCGTCACCGCTCCCGCCGACCGCGCCCTGCTCGCCAGGAACGCCCGGTGGCCAGAGCGCCGGGTGTCCATCCTGGCTGGCTTTGTCGAGGCGGGGGAGTCGGCCGAGCAGGCGGTCGCCCGCGAGGTGCACGAGGAGACCGGCATTACCGTCGCCGACGTTACGTATCTCGGCAGCCAGCCGTGGCCGATGCCGCAGAGCCTCATGATCGGGTTCCGCGCTCGGGCGAACGGGCACGAGGAGATCCGCGTCGACGCCGACGAGATCGTCGAGGCGCACTGGTACAGCCGCGCCGAGCTGGCCGCGGTGGTTGCCAGTGGCGAGTTGCGACTGCCGCCGCCGGTGTCCATCGCACATCACATCATCGAGTCCTGGTACGGCGCCGACCTGCCTGGCAGCTGGTAACGGCCGCGCCGCCGCGGATGCGCCGGCCGGCCGCAGCGCAGGCACTCAGTCGCAGCCGGCCAGGATCGCGTCGCTGACCGCGGCCATGTGCCGGGCTCCGGCCGCGCGCGACACCAGCCTGCCGGTCAGGTAGGCCACAGCGAGCTGACGCTCGGGGTCGGCCCAGCCGATGCAGACGTAGCTGCCGTTGTGGCCGAACGCCAGCGGGCTGGACCGCTGGCCCATCGGGCTGAACCGGCCGCCGAGGCGCGCCCGGCCGCCGCGCTCGCCGCCGAGCTGGAAGCCTTCTGACCAGCGCACCGGCAGCTTCAGGTAACGGTCGGTCTCGCCGTCGCTCGATGGCCGCCTGGCCGCCAGGATCGTCTCGGGCGCGAGGACCCGCACTCCGCCGAGCTCGCCGCCGTCCAGCAGCGCCTGATAGAGACGGGCGAGGTCGCGGGCGGTGGCAGACAGGCTCGCGGCCGGGATGACGGCCTGCCTGACCGCCGGCCGGTTGACCATAAGGCCGGTCGCGAGCTCGGCAGGCCCTCGCCCGGACACCGGGACGTGCCGCGCCCACTGGCTTGCCGGCAGGCCGAGGTAGGTGTCGCGCAGGCCCAGCGGGCCGAGCAACGCCGCGTGCAGGAAATCGCGGACGGGCGTGCCGGTGACTCGATGTACCAGTTCGCCGAGCAGGAACCCGTAGCTGAGGACGTGATAGGCCGGAACCTGTCCCGGCGGGTAGACCGGGGCGGCCCGCTCCAGGGCGCGGACCGAGGCGGTCCAGTTGGTCATCGTCAGCGCATCGGCCGCCATGCTCCTGGCAACCGGAAGGCCGCTGCGGTGCTGTAGCACCTGCCGGATCGTGATGGCCTGCTTCCCGCGCTGGCCGAACTCCGGCCAGTGCCGCGCGACCGCGTCATCCAGGCCGAGTTCGCCGCGCTGGGCCAGCAGGTGGACAAGCAGCGCCGTCATCGGCTTGCTGGCTGAGAACAAGAAGAACAGGGAGTCGGGGCGGCACCCGATTGCCTCGTCGAGTACGACCTCGCCGCGATGGATCACGCACAGCTGTGCGGGGCAGCCGCGTGCCGCCGCGAGCGAGACCGCCGAGTCAAGCCGGTTTGCCTGCATAGTGTTCGCCATCCCGGGCTGACGTCACCGGGCCCGGCATCCGCCGGGGCCGGTCAGGACCGCCCGAGCCTGCGGACGGCCTCGGCCATGTCCAGACCTGGCGCGGGCAGTATGGCGATGACCGGCGTGTCCAAGCCGGCCGCGTGGTAGGCCGCCACTCGTTCCCCGCAGTAATCAAGCGGTCCGTGGATCACGAGCTCATCGACGAGTTCATCGGGGATCGCCGCCAGCGCGCCCTTACGGTCGCCTGCGTTCCAGGCCGCGAGCATCGGCGCGATGACCTCGCCCCGCCCGAGCCACTCGTGGAACGCGGCGTACACGGGCACCGTCAGGTATGCGGCGAGCACGCGCCTGCCGATGTAGCGGGCCGTGCCCGAGTCCTCGGTCGGGCAGACGAAGATGCGGGCGACCAGTTCGCAGTCGGGCCCGGCAACTCCGCGCACCTTCGGCACGTCGGAGGGCGAGAGCCAGTTGGTGATCGCGATCCCCGCTTCGGCCGCGGCCAGCCGCACCATGCCCGGCCGCAACGCGGCCAGTGCCAGGGCCGGCGGCACCTGCGGCGCCGGGTCGAGCCGGAACCCGTCGACCGAGAACGTCTCGTACTCGCGGCTGACCTTGTTCCCGTCCAGTGCTTCTCGCAGGAATCTCAGCATGTCGCGCGACCGCTGGTAGGGCTTCTCGAACGGGATGCCGTTCCACTGCTCAACGGCGACCCTGGAGGAGGTGCCGATTCCCATCACGAACCGGCCGGGCGCGAGCGCAGCCAGTGCGCCAGCCGAGACGGCCAGCGCGACGGGGGCTCGGGTGTAGACGCCGACGATCGCGGTGCCCAGGCGCAACTGGGGTGCCCACTGCGAGGCCAGGGTTAGCGGCGTGAACGCATCGATTCCGTTGAGCTCGGCCGACCAGGCGTCGGTGTAACCGAGGTCCGGCAGCGCGGAGACCAGGTCGCGCTGCTCGGCCAGCGGCACGCCCGTAAGCGGCAGCGTCAGTCCCCAGCGAGATAGCGACTGCGATCCCATCGGCATCCTCTCGCCCGCATGGCCGTGTTCGCGTGGGCGTCCTGCCTGTGAGTATGCCAGCCCAGGCGGGGGAGCTAAGCGCGAGCCGCAGCCTGCCCTGGGCCGCTCGCGCGCGCCTCGTAAATCAAGCCGGCTGCAGCTCTGCGATGCGCTGCAGCTCGAGCAGCCGCTCACGCGACTCGTCGTCGGCCGGAGTGTAGGTGGTCATCCGGGTGCCGAGCCGCTGGCCGAGCCACAGGTGGGTGTAGTTCAGCCGGAGCAGGCCGACCTCGTGGTGCAGGTACCGCTTGGTGAGGTTCTCGGGGCTGGCCACCTCGTGCCGCTCCCACAACTCCGCGAATTCCGGCGACGCCTTGCTCAGCCGCTCCACCAGGCACTTCCAGGCCGGCTCGGCCACGTGCTCGGCCATGGCGGCGCGGTACTCGCCGACCATGCGCCGGATGCCCTCCTCCCAGTCGAGGGTGGCAGCCCGGCACTTGGGGCTGGTGAGCATGCGCCACAGTGAGTTGCGCTCCTCGTACGGCAAGTCGGCGAACGGGCCCATCAGCTGGTCGAACGGCCTGTTCCAGGCCAGGATGTCGTACCGGGCGTTGCGGATGCAGGCGGGATACGGCTCGAGCTGATCGAGCAGCACCTGCGCGGTCGGCGGAAGCGTGGCGCATTCGCGCTGCGGCGAGCCGTCCGGGGTGTCGGCCAGGCGGAACAGGTGGTCGCGCTCGTGCGGGTCCAGCAGCAGCGTGCGCGCGACCGCGTCCAGCACCTGGGGCGAGGCGTTGATGTCACGACCCTGCTCGAGCCACGTGTACCAGGTGACGCCGACTCCGGCGAGCGTCGCGACCTCCTCGCGGCGCAGGCCGGGCGTCCGGCGGCGGGGCGCGGGCGGCAGGCCGACCTGCTCAGGCAGGATTCGCTCGCGCCTGCTGCGCAGGAAGCCCGCGAGCTCCTGCCGCCGGATAGCCTGGTCCCCGCGCCGGCTGGCTCCGTCTGCCGGCTTTGCGTCCTCCACACAGTCGATCAGGTCGGTCCCGTCCGCCAGCAGCGACATCGCTTCCGCGTCGATCAGGTCCTGCGTATCCTCCACCGCAGCTTGCGCAGCCCGATGGGCCACCCCGGTTCGCTCGGCACGGTTTTGTCGGTACCCCGTCGTAGCGTTATGGACGCTGGGCACGGTCGCCGTTCTGATTGGCTGCTCGCTCATGGATACCATCTTGCCTTAATCCTTATGCGGTTACCAGGTAGTGTCACTACCAGTATAAGCAGACTCTAGTACCTGGCTGGCAGTCCACGCCATTCTGGTTACATGCCTTCCACACCGAACACTCCCAACGCTGCCCGGACGCATGAGGCTGGCCCCAGGTTCGGCGCTCACCAGCGGCCGGACCAGGCGGCGGGCGCGCCGCAGGGCCTGAACGGCATCGGCCTGACGGTCGTGCTCATCGGCGTGCTGCTGCCAATGCTGGACTTCTTCATCGTGAACGTCGCGCTCCCGACGATTGATGCCGACCTGCGGGCGAGCCAGCCGATGCTGGAACTCGTCGTGTCGGGCTACGCCACCGCGTACGCGCTGCTGCTGGTTCTCGGCGGCCGGCTCGGCGACAGTCTCGGGCGCAAGCGCCTGTTCCTGATCGGGATGGCAGCCTTCACTCTCACCTCGCTCGCCTGCGGGCTGGCGCCGGACGCAACTGCGCTGGTCGTCGGCCGGATCGCGCAGGGCGCCTCGGCGGCCCTGATGGTCCCCCAGGTGCTGGCCACGATTCAGGCGGCTACGACCGGCCAGCGGCGCGCCAGGGCGCTCGGCCGCTACGGTGCGACCGGCGGCCTTGCGGCGGCGCTCGGACAGGTCCTCGGCGGACTGCTGGTCTCGGCGAACATCGACGGCACCGGCTGGCGGCCGATCTTCCTGGTTAATGTCCCGATCGGGCTGGCCGGGCTGGTCCTGGCCCGGCGGTACGTGCCCGACACCCGGCACGGCAACCCCGCTCGCGTCGACGGCCGCGGCACGGTCTTGCTCGGGCTCACGGTGCTGGCCATCCTGATCCCGCTCACCGAGGGTCGGTCGCTGGGCTGGCCGGACTGGACGATTGCCCTGCTGGTGGCCGCCCCGCTGTTCGCGACGGCCTTCGGACTCGCCGAGATCCGGACCGAGCGAACGGGCCGGGCCCCGCTGGTCCCGCCGTCGCTGCTCCGGCACGCGAGCATGCGGATCGGCCTGCTCCTCGCGCTGCCGTTCTTCGCGGGCTTCGGCGCATTCATGTTCTGCTACGCGCTGCTGGTGCAGCAGGGGCTGCACGACAGCGCACTGACCGCCGGAGTTGGGCTTCTGCCGATGGCCGCCACGTTCCTGCTCGCGTCGCTATCCACCGCGCGGCTGCTCGCGCGCTATGGCGCGAGAGTACTGGCCGCGGGCGGGCTGCTGCAGGCGGCCGGGCTCGCCGTGCTCGCCGTGACCGTGTACCTCGGTTGGCCCGGCCTGTCCGTCGCGCTGCTGGCTCCCGGCCTGGCCATCGCGGGCCTCGGCCAGGGACTGGTGATGAGCCCGCTGTTCGGGGTCGTGCTCTCCGAGGTTCCGCCGACGGAGGCCGGAGTCGGAGGCGGCGTCCTCACCACGACGCAGCAGACGGCACTGGCGCTAGGCGTCGCGACCTTGGGAAGCATGTTCCTGACGCTTGCTAGTGACGGCACCGGGGTGCGCGCCGGCTTCATCGCGGTGCTGGCTGTTCAGCTCGTCATCGCCTTCGCCGTAGCCGGCGGTGCCCGCCGGCTGCCCAGCTGGCGGCGCCGCGACCAGGCGGCACAGTCGCCGTCAGCGGAGTTGGTTGCGGCCGGCGCGCAGCACTAGGTCGCCGTGCTTATAAGCCGTGGCGGGGCTGTCGGCAGGGGCCGCCCCGCCACCAGCGGTCGGCCCGCCACCAGCGCGGCCCCGCCACCAGCGGCCTGACCCGGCCGCTAGCCGGTTAGCGCGAGGGTGGCTCCGGTGAGGTCGACGATCCGGTGGCAGCCGTCGCCAGCCTCAAATTTGGCCAGTTGCCCGCGGATCCTGGCCTTCGGGCCTTCAGGACCCGTGAGGATCATCCCGTCGGCCTCGACCGCGACGAGCTCCCCACCGATGCGCAGCAGTACCGGGCCGTCGCGCGTGGCCGAGATCGCGGTGCGGCCCGCGCCGATGGCGGCCAGTATCGCGTCGGGCTCGGCGGCCTCGGCCGCGACCCAGGTCGTCGGCGTGCCCGGCAGCGCGTCGGACCCCGGCTTGTGCCAGTCACTGCCCCCGACCGGGATAGCCTCGGCGTCCCAGGCAAGCCACCAGCCGAGCGGGGTCGTCCACCTGGTGTCCAGCCAGCTCCAGTGCCAGACCTCGATCAGCGGCGGCCGCCGCTTCATCGGTGCGGCCCAGCTCACGTTTCCGCCGATCGGGTGGTTGACCGACAGCAGACCGCCGTCGCGCTCGGTGGCTTCCAGCCAGGCGTCGGGCCGCTCGCGGAAGTCGACCCAGCCGATCTTGCCGAGCGCGTTCGCGTGCCCGGTCTCGGTCGTCACCTCCTGGCCGGGGAGGAGCGCGATGCCGTGGGCGGCGCCCGCGGCCGGCAATTCGGCGTGATGGCTGATCGTGTTGTGGTCGGTGATCGCCAGGAAGTCCAGTCCGCGGCCGACCGCGAATCTGGCGAGTTCCGGGACCGTCATCCCGCCATCGGAGTGGACGGTGTGCGTGTGCAGGTCGCCGGCCAGCCACCGGCGACCCTCGCTCGCGGGCAGCGTCCGGGACGCGGGACGGTCCGCCAGCGGCGGCAGCGTTTCCGGTGCGGGATCCGGCGTCAGCTCGCCCGGCGTGCTCGAGACCTCGGCGGTCAAGCAGTACTCGGCCCCTATCGCGGGGAGCCGGTGCAGGCCCATGACTACCTGCCAGGTGCCCGGTTCAAGTTCACCTGCGAGATAGCCGGGTGTCGCCGCGTCCGCCGTGATTACGAACTCCCGGCGGGCCCCACCAGACCAGCCACGGAAGCCCGCTGACCCGAGGCAGCCCAGGTCGATGATGGCCCCGGATCGCTCGTATTCGAGTTCAACTCGGAGCGCGCAGGAGCCAGGCGGGATCTCCACCGGCAGGTAATGCCACGGCGAGCTGAACCGGTGCTCCAGCGTCCAGCGCCCGGAATGGCGGCTGATGGCCACACCACAATCTGACCAGATCCGCGCCGGGACGGCGAGCACCGGGCCTCGCCAGGCC
The DNA here is from genome assembly GCA_030041135.1 of Streptosporangiaceae bacterium. Taxonomy (GTDB): domain Bacteria; phylum Actinomycetota; class Actinomycetes; order Streptosporangiales; family Streptosporangiaceae; genus JAJYUU01. Next base: position 7,022 of record JASHOL010000007.1, read on the forward strand.
TGAATCGCTTGACGGCTAGAATTCAACATACGTAGAATTCATCAGTCGGTGAAGCCCTGTACTTATGAGGTCGCGGAGGCCGAAATGTGGGCGATGATCGTCAAAGAGTTCCGCCAGCTGCGACGGGACCGGCGGACACTGGCCATGATGATCGTGCTGCCCGTCATCTTGCTGGTCGTGCTCGGATACGCTGCGACCTTCGACGTCAAGTCGATTCCCGTCGCCGTCGCCGGGCCAGAGGCCCGGCTAGTCACCCATGTCCTGCGCAAGCCATTCGACGTCGTGAGCGGGCAGCCGACCGAGGGCCGGGCCTGGGCGCAGGACGAGTTGCGTGATGGCTACGCCGCGGTCGCGGTGGTCACCGGGGGGAGCACGCCTGTTGTCCTTATCGACGGCAGTCAGCTCTTCACCGCTCAGGCGACGCTCACCGCGCTTGGCAAGCTTGACGCCGGCTCGCCGCTCGCCGCCGCGCATCCCCAGGTCAGCATCTTGTACAACCCCAGCCTGTCCACGTCGGCCATCATGATTCCCGGCCTGGCCGGGGTCGTGCTCGTCTTCGTCGGCACTATCATCACGAGCCTCGGCGTGGTCCGTGAGCGGCAGTCCGGCACCATGGAACAGCTGGCGGTCATGCCGCTGCGGCCGCGGGACGTCTTCCTGGGCAAGATCGTGCCCTACTTCGCCGTGGCCACCGTCGACCTGGCCATCGTGCTCACGGTGGGCGTCGCAATCTTCGGCGTTCCGTTCCGGGGCTCGCCTGCGGTGTTCGCGCTCGGCGCCCTGTTGTTCCTGTTCGTCACGCTCGGCATCGGCGTGCTGATCAGCACGGTCTCGCAGAATCAGGGCCAGGCGATCCAGCTCGCCGTGATGACGATGCTGCCGCAGATCCTCTTGTCCGGGCTGATCTTCCCGCTTTCCTCGATCGTGGCCGGTGTGCGCTGGATCTCCTACCTGCTGCCCCTCACGTACTTCAACGAGATATCCAGGGGCGTGATGCTGCGGGCCGAACCGATCGGGCCGCTGTGGCGGCCGTTCACGTTCATGGCCGTCCTCGGAGTGGTGATCGTGACGCTCGCGATACTCCGCTTCCAGGCATTCCTGGCTCCCGCCCCAGCCGCGCATCGGCGGGGCGGCGCAGATCGGCGCGGGCGGCCGGCGCCGGGTAGCGCAGCGGCGGGCAGCGCTGGCGACAGCACGATCACTGACCACCAGGTCGGTAATCCGGCATGAGCACGCCAACCGCCGGCAGCAGCCGACGCGGGGACGGGCCGCCGTGGGGCGCGACCCGCATCAGCGTTTCGTTCGGCGACACCCTCGCACTCGACGACGTCACCCTGCGGGCGGTGCCGGGCATCGTCACCGCCGTCGTCGGCGGCGACGGCGCCGGGAAGTCGACGCTGCTGCGGTGCCTGGCCGGAGCCTTGGCGCCAGACAGCGGTACGGTTGCCGGCCCAGGACCGTCGGCGACCGGCTATTTCCCGGCGAGCTCGGGAACGTATCCCGACCTGACAGTGGCGGAGAACCTCGCCTTCCGCGCGACTGCCTACAACATGCGCGGCGCGGTGGCCGCGCAGCGCGCGGCCGAGCTGATGGAACGAGCCGGGCTGACGGCGGCTCGGGACCGGCTGGCCGGCCATCTGTCTGGCGGAATGAGGCAGAAACTCGGCGTCGTCGCGGCCCTGCTGCACCGGCCCGACCTGCTGATCCTGGATGAGCCGAGTACCGGAGTTGATCCGGTCAGCCGGTCCGGGCTCTGGCTGCTGATCGCCGCGGCAGCCGCCGACGGGGCTGCGGTTGTACTGTCGACTACCTACATTGATGATGCTCAGCGGGCCCGACAGGTGCTCGTGCTCGATGCCGGCCGGGAACTTGCGGCTGGAACGCCCGACCAGATCGTCGCGGATATGCCGGGCTCCGTATTCGCTGTGTCGACTGCGCCCGCCGGGAAGGCTGCGCGGCTTGCCTGGCGTCGCGGCGGGGCCTGGCGGGTCTGGAACCGGCCAGGAGGCCCGGGCGGTGCGCCGGCCGCCGGCGAGCGGGTGATCCCCGACCTGCAGGACGCCGTCACGGTAGCGGCCCTGGCCCGTGAGTACGCCCAAGCGGGCGAGACAGGGCAGGTGGGCGACACCGACCGGGCGGGCGGCCCCGATCCGGCGGGCGGCACCGACCCGGCGGGCTCTGGCCCGGCTGCAGTGTCTGGCCCGGCTGCAGTGTCTGGCCCGGCCAGCCCGTCGGCCAAGACCGCCAGCCGCGCCCGGCCGGTCCGGCCTGCTCGTCCGCTGGCCGAATGCCTCGCGGTGACGTGCAGGTTCGGCCCGTTCACGGCCGTGCGAGAGGTCAGCATCAGGGTCAGGGCCGGCGAGATCGTGGGGTTGCTCGGCGCGAACGGCGCGGGCAAGACGACGCTGATCCGGATGCTGCTCGGCCTGCAGCGGCCGACGGCCGGGCGCGTCGCGCTCCTCGGCGAGCCGCCTTCGCGCCAGACCCGGCGCAAGATCGGCTACGTCCCGCAGAGCCTCGGTCTGTACGACGACCTGACCGCGGCGGAAAACGCGGCGTTCGCTGCGGCGGTGTTCGGCGGCTCGCGGGCCGTCCTGCCGGAGGACATCGCGCGGCACCCGCGCGTCTCGGTCGGTCAGCTGCCGCTCGGGCTGCAGCGCCGCGCGGCGTTCGCTATTGCGCTGGCCCACGGGCCCGACCTGCTGGTTCTCGACGAGCCGACGTCCGGAGTCGACCCGCTGGGCCGGGCCAGGCTGTGGGACACAATCGCGAAGGCGACCAGGGCCGGCGCGGGCGCTCTGGTGTCTACTCATTACATGGAGGAGGCAGGGGAGTGCGATCGGCTGGTCATCATGTCCGCTGGAGCGGTCGTCGCGACCGGCACAGCGGATGAGATAGTCGGCAACTCGCAGGTAACAGTCGTCGAGACCGACGCGTGGGCACGCTCATTCAGGCAGCTGTCGGCCGCCGGCCTGGCGGCCGCCGTGGCGGGACGTTCGCTGCGCCTGCCCTCGGCGTCGATGGCGCAGGTCAGGTCGGTCCTCGCCGACGACTCGGCTCGCGTGTTCCGTGCTCCGGCGACGCTGGAGGAACGGTTCTTCGAGCTGGCCGAGACGAGCGCGGACCGGCAGGTGTCAGCGTGACAAGCCCGGCCGCGGGCGGAGCCAGGGGCGGCGCGGGGACCAGGCGGGCGGGCAGCGGTAGTCAGCCGCGCACTGGGCGCCGAGCCGGGGACAGCGGCACGCGTGCGGCGATCCTTGAATCGGCCAGGCGCCAGTTCGCCGCCAACGGCTATGACAGCGCCACGATCCGCGCGATCGCCGCCGACGCGAGCGTCGACCCGGCCCTCGTGCATCATTTCTACGGCAACAAGGAGCGGCTCTTTGCAGCGGCGATGCAACTGCCCTTCGTGCCGAGTGAGGTCATTACGGCCGCCCTGGCCGACGGCGCCCGCCCGGCGGGCATTAGCGTCGGCGAGCACATCGCGCGCTCGGCGCTCACGGCCTGGGAGGCCCCAGGGGTCCGCGAGTCGTTCCAGGGCCTGCTCAGGTCGGCCGCGACCAGCGAGCAGGCGGCCGCGATGCTGCGGGAGTTCCTCACCGAGGCCATCCTCGGGCCGGTTGCCAGCGTGGCGGGCCAGACCGACCCCGATGGCGCCTCGTTCCGCGCCTCTCTGGTTGTAACGCAGATGCTCGGCCTGGCGATCGCGCGTTACGTGCTGAAATTCGGCCCGGTTGCGACGGCCAGCCGCGACGAGCTCGTGGCGGCGATCGGCCCGGTCATCGATCGCTACCTCACCGGGCCCCTGGACGATTCATGACGACCACGGGAACGAGGCGAGATCCGGCTCAACCCAGCCGGCCCGCGCGGCCGTACTAGCCAGCGTTGACGAGCGGTAGTGCCGGGCCAGCAGTCGCTTGTCGAGCAGCGCCGGGTTCCGGGCGGCGAAGTCGCTGAAGCCGTCCGCCGCCGGATCGGCCTCGACGTGATGCGCGACCAGCAGCGTCCACGCCATCGTCATCGTGGCGTTGTACTTCTGCGGCGCCCGCTCGTAGGCGGCAACGTGCCTGATCCAGGCGCTGATCCTGCTCACCGCCTCCTCCGTGCCGTGCCGGCCGATGGTCAGGTAAGCCAGGTGAATGTGCTGGCGGTGGCCGAAGCGGCCGCCAGGCGGCCCTATTTCGCGGAGCAGGGCTGCGAGCTCGGCCGGGATCTCTGCGTGGCCGGTGTGGCCGGTGTGGCTGGCATCGGCGGCGGGATCGATCACCTTGCTGCCTCCGTCAGCGCGAGCGTCACCGCGAAGAACCCGGCCAGCTGCTGCCTGCTGATGCCGGCCAGGGCGGACTTTTCGATGTCCTTGATCGCCTCACGGACCTTGGCTGCCGTCCAGCGTCCGGTTGGCGTCAGCCGGATCAGGACCGACCTGCGGTCGGTGTAGTCCACATCGCGCTCAAGATCTCCCCGACGCTCGAGCCGGTCGAGCACGCTCGTGAGCGTGCTGGACTTCGTGCCGGTCGCGTTCGCGAGTTCGCCGACGGAGCGCACCTGACCGTCGGCGAGCGCGGCCAGCACGTTCTGCTCCGAGCCGGTCAGCGAAAGCTCCGCCAGGCTCGCTGCCAGCGCGTGTAGCGTCGCGTGCGTCGCCCGCTGAAGCTCGGCCACAACTCCGTGTACTTCTATTTCGTGTATCACGAGTACGGATAATACCATATCGAAATATCTGGCCTCGGTCCGCGGTCGAGTGGGCGCCGGCCTGACTCCGCGGCTTGTCGCGCTCAGCCCGGGACCGGATTTCGGCCGCCAGGGCCGCGGCTTCGCCCGGCCGAACGTCGGTTCCTCGCCCGAGTTGCTGGCCGAGGCGGTCACGCGGATGGCCGCCGCGGTCGCGGGCTAGATTCGCCGGCGGTGCGGCGCGGGAGGTCTCCGCGGAAGGCGCGAGAGGGGGCGAGCCGAGGCCCGCCCCCTCTCAAGGTGCTTGGTCAGGCGCCGGTGATCAGCGCCGCCATCTTCGGGGAGCCGACACCGGTCGCCATGTCGTAACCGGGTGTCGTCGGGAACAGGCCGTTGTTGGTGGCGGCCTGCTGTAGCGGCCCGATGCCGGTGATGTCGTTGAAGTACCGGCTCGGGTCGGTGTTGAACAGCGAGTACACCAGCGGGTTGATGTTGCCGCTGCGCTGACCCTGGTAGCTGTCGCGGTCGGCGATGATCGCTGCCCACAACGGCGAGGACAGGCTGGTACCGCCGATCTCGAACCAGCCGGGCACCGGCTCGCTGTCGCTGAACGTCCCGCACGTACTGTAGTCGGGCGGGTTCGGGTTGCCCGTGCAGTACTCGGCGTAGCCCGTGTACGGGTCGGCGTCGGCCGACACGTCCGGGTCCTCGCGGCATGGCGTGCCCGCCTGGGCCAGCGAGCACTCGGTGATGCCGCTGGTGTTCAGCGTGCCGGCCGCGTCCGGGTAGCGGGGGTTGTCGACGCCAGGCCCGCGCTGGTAGGACGGCCGGCCCCAGTACTGGCTGAACCCGCCGCCGCCGGCGCCGGTCTCGGCGCACCAGAACATGCCGCCCTCGTTGTCGTTGCTGGCGGCCGGAGCCTGGTTGCTGCACAGGTTGTCAACGTTCCACACCGTCTCGGTGCCCTTTGCCGGAGTGCCTGGGTTCGGGTTCGTGCCAGGGTTGTCGCTCTCGAGTGACGTGCCGCCCACGCTGGTCACCCACGGCTGGGACGGCGGGTCGAGGACGTTCTGGACGGTCGTGCCGTCCGACCTGATGCACTCGAACGCGCCGTCGTCACCCTCGGCGCCGAACATGCTCTGGCCCTGCAACGCCATCTGCTCGAAGATCGTGTTCTCGGCCTGCACGTAGCCGGAGGAAACGTCGTTCTCGCAGGATGCCCAGCTGGAGCTGACGGTGGCCGCGGTGTCCTGGTTGGCGATCGCGGTGTACTCGTCCAGCTCGGTCTGGCCGGTGTAGTCGTTCGGCGCCTCGTACACCTCAATGCCGCGTGCGTCAGGAGCCACGGCGAGTGAGATCTCGATGTCAGCGTCGACCTCAATGTCACCGCTGTAGCCGTTGTACTCCGCGGGGCACTGGTCCCCGGCCGGGCAGATCGGGTCGAGCGGACCGCCGTCTACGACGATGTTCCGCAGCGGTGGCGTGTAGCTCGGGCCGTAGAACTCGTGCGCCCAGGTGTCGATGTCCGACCGCTGGTAGGCAGACAGCTCGAATACGCCAAGCGTGACCCCGGAGCCCTTGCCGCGTGCGCCTGCATGCGGCGCCCCGTAGACGGAGTTGACCTGCGCGGGCGTCAGGCCGCTGCAGCCAGGGCCGCCGCCATAGCCGTAGTTGAAGCCAACGCCGTTCGTCACCAGGTTGAACAGCTCCGCCGAGGTGACGTAGCCGGTCTCGCAGCTGGCGCCGCCCGAGCTGGCCGCCGCCTTGGCCAGCGGGCGCTGCGGGTCTGGCTGCCGGGCGAGCATGGTGTGCATGCGGACCGTGTTGGTCAGGCCGACCACGCCCAGCACGTCACGGGAGATGGTGGTCGGCAGCTCGACCGCGGACGAGTTCGAGAAGTAGCGGATGCCCTGCGTGTCCTTGTACATGCTCAGCGACGTCCGGAAGGCGCTGTCGATGCGCCGGCTCGACCCGACCGCGCGGATGAGGAACGGCGAGGCGGAGCTGGCGATCTTCAGCCCGGCCGACTCAAGGTACTTCGTCACGGCGGCGCGCACCGCCTGGGTGGGCGCGTACCTGGCGTCGAACTGGCCCTGAGCGAGCCACTTGTGATAGCCGCTGCTGCCCGTGGTGTAGGCGGCGCGCAGCTCGCTATCCAGTGCCGCGGTATTCCGCGGAGCCAGCGCAACCTCAACCGACATGCGTGCGCTGCTGTAGGTGCCGGTCGGGTGGTCGGTCGTGGCATTCACGCTGCCGGCCAGCGAGACGAAGCGCGGCGTCACCGTCGGCGCGGCGGAAGCGGCCGTGGCCGCGTATGCGCCGACCAGCGCCACCGTCGCCAGACCCACGGCGGCGACGGTGCCGACGTAGATCGGGCGTTTGATGAAACTCATGCCAACCCTCCTAGGCTTCAACGATCCGGACAAGCTCGTCACTCACGCCACGTTGCGGGGCCATGGCTATGTATGCCGCGAAAACGGCAGAGGCTGCTTGTACATGAGTTAAGAGCTGTTACGGGACGTGCGTGGCCTAAGCCTGGATGATTCGACTTTGGCATGTCAAGACTTACTAAATAACCCTTTTAGGCGCGTGTTGCTCGTGCCCGCCCCATGGCACCGCGCTCACCAACCGGCCCGCCTGTGAGCGGGGCGTACGCAACCTGGTCAGGCGCCCCATTACGTGCGAATGTGGAACCGAGTCTCCGCCCAGCAGCAGTACGTGGAGGAGTTCGATGGGCAGGGATGTCCCGGCCATGATCGTCAGCCAGCAGGACAGGCGTGCCTACCGACAGAAGGTGCGCCAGTGCCTGGACGTTTTCGCCCGGATGCTACGTGAGTCCAGATTCGAAACCGAGCTGCGGCAGGTCGGCGTTGAGATCGAGCTGAATCTCGTCGACGATGACTGTCTGCCGGCGATGACGAACACGAAGGTGCTCGAGGCGATCGCCGATCCGAGCTGGGCGAGCGAGCTCGGCCGATTCAACCTGGAGATCAACGTCCCGCCTCGGCAGCTGACGGGCAATGCCCTGAGCGACCTGGAGGTCGCGGTCTTGCGCAAGCTCGACCACGCCTCGGACCGGGCGCTGACGGCTGGCAGCAGGTTTGTGATGATCGGCATCCTGCCGACCGTCCAGCAGGGCGACGTGACCGATGAGGCGATGTCGGCTAATCCGCGCTACCGGTTGCTGAACGAGCAGATGATCGCCGCCCGCGGTGAGGACATGTGCATCTGCATCGACGGGCCGGAACGGCTGCTGACGCACGTGGGCACGATCATGCCTGAGGCCGCATGCACGAGCGTGCAGTTCCACCTGCAGGTGAGTCCCGAGTCCTTCGGGAATTACTGGAACGCCGCCCAGGCGGTGGCCGGCATCCAGGTGGCGTTGGCCGCGAACTCTCCTTACCTGTTCGGGCGGGAACTATGGCGCGAGACCAGGATCCCGCTGTTCGAGCAGGTCACTGACACCAGGCCGGAGGAACTCAAACTTCAGGGAGTGCGGCCGCGAGTATGGTTCGGGGAGCGCTGGATCACCTCCGTTTTCGACCTCTTCGAGGAGAACCTGCGCTATTTCCCGGCGCTCTTGCCCTTGCGAGAGGATGAGGACCCCGAAGCCGCGCTCGACCGCGGCGAGGCTCCGCAGCTAGCCGAACTGACCTTGCACAACGGCACGGTGTACCGGTGGAACCGGCCCGTCTACGCGGTAGTCGACGGCCGCCCGCACCTACGGGTCGAGAACCGCGTCCTGCCCGCCGGGCCCACGGTGGCTGACGTGGTCGCCAACGCCGCGTTCTACTACGGCGTCGTCCGGGCGCTGGCGGAAACCGAACGCCCGGTCTGGACCCGGATGTCGTTCGCCGCCGCCGCCGACAACCTGATGGAGGGAGCCAAGCACGGCATCGAGGCCCGGGTTTACTGGCCGGGCATCGGGGAGGCGCCGGTTACCGAACTGCTCCTGCGGCGGCTTTTGCCGCAGGCCTGGGAAGGGCTGAGGCAGTGGGGCGTCAGCACCGCCGATGCGGACCGCATGCTTGGCATCATCGAGCAGCGGTGCCTCACCGGCCGCTCTGGCGCGACCTGGCAGGTGGACACGGTGCACGATCTCGTCGGCCACTACTCGGACCGCCGATCCGCGCTCGGCCGGATGACGCACGGCTATATGGAGCGGATGGCGACAAATCTTCCCACGCACGAATGGCCGCCGTTGTAGGTACTCCTGGGCCAGGGCACCGCTGTGGCCTGCGGTCCCGCTTCCGCAAACGGGCCAGCAACGAGTCAATGGCCCTGGGCTGCGGTGCATTTCGCAGGCGCCCAGGGCAGGCTGTCGGCGGGCACTCCAGCAACCTTCCCGGTGCATACCATGTCAAAGCCACCGCGAAAGACCCCCGGCGCCCGGCATGGCTTGTCCCGGCCGAGCATCGGCTGTTGCCTGCGGCGGGCGGCTGGCAAGAACACCGAAGTGGCATAGGCCGCGTGAGAAAGCCAGGCGCTTCCATCACGTTGCGTAGCTTTGTCGCTTCGAAGAGTGGGGATACCGGGTAGACGACCAGAGTGGGGATACCGGATAGACGATCTCCGTCTAGCCGCGGATATGGGGGTGGAACGATGGCGCTCAAACCCACGGCCGGGTCCAGCCAGCCGCGGGTGGCCGACCCGGCGATAACGATCGATGCCGTGCTTGCCCGCAAGGCGGTCGCCGAGCTTATTGGGACGGCCCTGCTGGTGTTCTTCGGGTGCGGGGTGTACACGATCAGTTTCGGCTTCCGGGCCTTCGGCAGTAGCGTTGCCGCCGGGATCCTGGTCACCGGCCTGGCGTTCGGCCTGATTGTGATCGCGCTGTTCGCGATCATCGGGCCGATTTCCGGCTGCCACGTCAACCCGGCAGTGACGCTCGGGGCGTACCTCCTCCGGCGGATGACCATCGTCGATGCAGTCGCGTACTGGATCGCGCAGGTCCTTGGGGCGATCATCGGCGCACTGCTGCTGCTCTGGGTCTTGAGCACCTCGCCGTTCTACATCAAGTCCAGGATCGGGTTGGGCGCTAACGGCTACGGCAGCCTGTCGCTGCTGCGCACGTCGGCCGGCGGTGCGTTTCTGCTTGAGGTCATCCTGACTGCGGCGTTCGTCCTGGTGTTTCTCGCCGCGACGATGAAGCAGGCCAGCGTGGCCGTGTCGGGGGTAGTTGTAGGCCTCGCCTTCGGCGTTGCCAACCTGGTCGGGATTCCCGTCGATGGCGCGTCGCTCAACCCGGCCAGAAGCCTGGGACCGGCGATCGTCGGCGCCGGCACCGCGCTGAGCCAGATATGGGTGTTCATCATCGCGCCGCTCGTTGGCGCGGTGCTCGGCGTCGGCGCGCACATGCTGTTCCATCCGGAGCCAGCGGAGGCGGGCGGCGCTGCGCCGGGGCTCAGCCGGTTCCGGGCCCGGTCGGCGGTGTCGCAATCGGCGGCTGAGGAGGGCGCCCGCCCAGCGGGCTCGGCTGCGGCAACCACCGCGGCTCCTGCGTCGGCGGCACAGCCGAGCAGCGCCGCACAGCCGAGCAGCGCGGCACGGCCTGGTACCGCGGCGCAGTCCGGAAGCACGACGCAGCCGGGGAGCACGACGCAGCCGGGCAGCTCGACGCAGTCTGGTAGCACAGGGCAGTCAGGCGGCACGCCGCCGGCTTCCGCCGGCCGCGGCAGCGATCGGAGGCCGGACGATCCCGATGACGACGACGGCCAGGTCAACTCCGGGTCGGGCACCTTATTACTGCTCCACCAGCACGGCGGGGTCGTCCGCGAGCGTGAGCACTGCTCGCGTGCGGCCGTCGCGCGCTGGTTATTCGCTGGCGGAGCGGCGTCGGCCGGTCTGGGCGACCTGTGGATTGGCGCCCCTCCCGCGCTCGATGAGACTATCGCCAGATGACTGCCGAGAGTCAGGAAGCCAGCCTGCGGCTGGGAACTGGCCGGGGCCGGTGGGTGCTGGTGGCGACCGTTCTGGGCTCCAGCATGGTCATGCTGGACTCGACGGTGGTCAACGTCGCGCTGCCGACCATCGGCAGGCATCTCAGCGCCTCGCTGGCAGACCTGCAGTGGACCGTTACCGCCTACACGCTGACCCTGGCCGGCCTGATCCTGCTCGGCGGCTCGCTCGGCGACCGCCTCGGGCGGCGGCGCGTGTTCTTGATCGGCGTGATCTGGTTTGCGCTGTCGTCCGCGCTGTGCGGGGGAGCGCCGGACATCGGCGTGCTCATCGGCGCGCGCGTGCTGCAGGGCGTTGGCGGGGCGTTGCTGACGCCCGGTTCCCTGGCGATAATTCAAGCGACCTTCACCCCTGATGACCGTCCGCGGGCGGTCGGTGCCTGGTCCGGGCTCGGCGGTGTCGCGTCCGCCATCGGGCCGATTCTCGGCGGCTGGCTCGTGCAGACAGCCGGCTGGCGCTGGGTATTCCTGCTGAACCTGCCGCTGGCCGTCGCGGTTGTCGCGGTCACGCTCCGGCACGTGCCAGAGACCAGGGATCTCTCAGTGCGGGGCGGTTTCGACGTCGCGGGCGCGGCCCTGGGGGCGCTGGCGCTGGGCGGCATCACCTACGCGCTGATCGAGGCGCCCGAGACGTCAGGTAAGCCCGTCGGCCCGCTGCTGGCCGCCCTGGGCGGAGTGATTTGCGCCGTCGCCTTCGTGCGGGTCGAGCGCGGCCGCACGAGGACCCGCGGTCGGGTGGCGCCGATGCTGCCAACGGATGTGTTCGCGTCTCGCGAGTTCACTTCAATCAACGTGATCACGTTCCTCGTGTATGGCGCGTTCGGCGGGTTGCTGTTCCTGCTCGTGCTGCAGTTGCAGGTAGTCTCGGGCTTCTCGCCGCTGGCGGCTGGCTCGTCGCTGCTGCCGGTGACCATCCTGATGCTTGGCCTGTCTGCGCGATCCGGCGCGCTTGCGCAGCGGGTGGGGCCGCGCTGGCCGATGACGATCGGCATTGGCGGCTGCGCGGTCGGGATGGCGCTGATGTCGAGGATCGGTCCGCACGCCAGCTACGTATCCGATGTGCTGCCCGCCGTCGTGATCTTCGGCCTCGGCCTGTCGTTGACCGTGGCCCCGCTGACGGCGACGGTCCTGGCCAGCGCCGACGTTCGGCACGCCGGCGTGGCCAGCGGCGTAAACAACGCGGTCGCGCGGGCGGCGGGACTGATGGCAGTGGCCGCGCTGCCGGCGGCCGTCGGACTTGGCGCGGCCAGCTATCACGAGCCCGCCCGTTTCAGCCAGGGATTCGATGTCGCGACGGCTGGTTGCGCCGTGGTACTCGCGTTGGCGGCGGTGCTGGCCGCTGTCACGACCGACAACAACGTGCTGCACCCGGCCGGGCGGCAGCCCGCGGTGCCTGAATGCCGCACGAGTTGCACTGTCGGCGCACCGCCGCTCGAGCCGGCCGAGCTGCCG
>JASHOL010000467.1 GCA_030041135.1 Streptosporangiaceae bacterium
GGATCGGCGCCGGCGCATCAGGCGACGGCCGCGGCGCAGACGCACCGCCGCCTCGTGTGAATACCCGGCCGTCGGGAGATCTCAGGTACAGGACCGGCGTCGCCCACTCGAGCTCGTTCCCGTCAGCGAACATCGCCAGCCGCGCGGCACCCATGGCGACGTCGACCGGAAGCCCGTCGGCGATGGCCTCGTAGAAGGATGCGCTGAACGCAACCGCAGCGGTGTCGGAGATCTCGAACTGCATCGCGATCACGGCCGGGATGCCCTGCCGGACCAGTGCCTGGGCGACCCCGCCGAACGGGTCGTCCACTGCGCTGCGGGCACCCTCGCAGGCGTTCAGAACCACCAGACGGAGCGATCGATGTCCCCGGATCATCAGCCCGAGATCGCGGCCGGTGACCAGGCGCATCTTGCCGTCCTGGCGCTCGACTGCAAGTGCTCCGTCCTGGGCCGCGTCGTCGTACATCCCGTGCCCGACGAAATGCAGCACGTGATACTGGTTGAGCCGGAGCGGGCGCTGCAGCGCGGCCAGCCCGCCGGCCTCCAGCCGGTCTATGTGCACCAAACCCTGGCGGATAAGCCCGTCGAGAGAGCCTTTCAGCTTTGCCCACTCCTCATCACCCTCGAGCTGGGCCAGGTCACTGGGCGAGGAGATCATTGCGAGAATCCGCAACGGCGGGCTGATCGAGAAAGCCTTTACCGGCTTGGGCAATTCTGGATAACGCACCAGGACGGTCTCGGGGGCAAGGCCGATGAACCCATACTCCCGGTCAAGCAGGCACTCCCACGGAAGGTTCACCAGGTCCGGAGGCAGTCGCAGCCGGATTCGCAGTCCGGCATCCTTGCTGTCCGCCAGGATCCGGCTTTGGCCGAGACGCGCCGCAACGGCACCAGAAAAGACCGACTCGAATAACTGACCGCCGAAGTCCTCTAGCAGGAACCGCTCTTCGGATCCGATCCGCCGGGAGTGCCGCCGAGCCCGTCCCAGACAATCTCTGAGCCTGAGAACGAGGATCTCGACATCCTTGTCTGTGAACGGCAGCCTGAAGTCGGAGAAGCCCTCACCTGCTGGTGAAGCAACCACCCGAGCGCGGTAGCCCGTCCCGAGCGGCTCGATCGCCACGTCGAAGTTCAGGAGCCTGTCCATTGCTTCTCTTTCAGGGCTTCGCCGCCTGAGATCGCCACATCATGTGCATCTTGAAGTTCGCCTCGGCTCCGACGGACGCGATGAACGCCCCGGTCTGCGCACTGAGTTGGATGCCAAACTCGATGCCGATCTCGTCAGGCGGGTTTTCGATCGATCGGAGCTGGCCGATCAGGCTTCGTGCCACGGGAATAACTGCTGCAGTGGCTTGCTCAAACGTCCTGTCGGCCTTGTCGACAAGGGCGCCGCGATCCCCGCCGACACCACGGACCGCCGGGCCAGCAGACGGCACGTCGACTTCCACCACGACGCTGCCGCCTTGATCTAACGGGAATTCCACCAGACGCTTCATCTGCCCACCCCTGGCACATTGTGCCTAAGGGGACGTTGGCCCCAGATCGCCGACTTGTCAAGCGGCTGTCATGACGAAGTCCTCAGGGCGTGATCGGCCGAGAAGAAACCGCCGAGAAGAAACCGCCGAGGGTAGTCGCCGGGCTGGCTTAGGTCGTTGCGGCCAAGCGCAGCACGTAGGCCCGCTCGTCCGGCCCGAACCAGGGCGGTGATCCTCCGGCCGCGTTCTCTGTGAGCCGGCCAGGCTGGGAGGTGGCGGTCAGGGAAACGTGGACTCGCGGGTCGCTCAGGCCCCACTTGATCAGTGCCTGGGCCCAGGTGGCAACGCCAAACGGACGCAGCGGCGCGAGCTGGTCCGGGCTGGGCGACCGGCGCATGAGCTGGCCCTCGCCCAGCGGGCGCATCAGCAGGACGCCGAGGCCGAGGTCGTCAGCCAGCGGCAAGATGGTGCGCTCGACCTCGCGGTGGGCCGGGTTGTAGGGCACCTGGATAGTGTCGATGCGGCCGGTCTTCATGACCTCGGCGAGCTCACCGAACGAGCCGGGAGAGTAGTGGGTGGCTCCGATCAGGCCGACGAGCCCCCGGTCCCTGGCGTCCTCGAGCATGGGCAGGTGCGTCTGCCAGGCCACCAGGTTGTGGATCTGCATCAGGTCGACACGGCCGCCATACCAATCGACGGCGCGGGACAGCTGTGCCACGCCCTCCTCGGCCGACGGAGTCCAGACCTTATCGGCGATGAAGACCTGTGCGCGGCGGCCGTCCAGCGCGTCGGAAAGCAGCGGCTCCGCGCTGCCGTACATGGGTGAGGTGTCGATGACCTGGATGCCCGCCGCGATGGCGGCCCCGACCAGCTCGTGCTCCTGGCCGGCCGCCGCGGCGGCCTCCAGCCGCCGCCAGGTGCCCAGTCCGACCACAGGCACGCCGACCCGGCCGCGGCCAAGGCTCCGGTTCTCCAATCCCGCCACCTCCTGGCTCCGTTCAGTCCTTAGTTGCATGATGCCCGCCTTGGATCTGGGACCAACCAGGCCCGCGCGCCCAACCGGCTCGTCGAGCAGACACAGCCGGTCAAGAGCCGCTCCCGAGCACCGGATGCCGGGTCATCTCTTCGGTGTCATCCAACGGAGTCGCGCAGGTGCCTGAGCTGGTTGAGGTAATCGACTGCACCTGCATCGCTGCCGTAACGCTCGCCGATGACGGAGCCGAGTTCGCTGGACACCATCAGGAGGCTCGGCACGGACAGCCGGTCACCGCTCAGTGCACTGCGCCCGTAGCCGAGAGCAGCTTCGAGCTCGCCCTGGCGGGCGGAGATAACGCCCAGCGTCACCCGGGCTTCGGCGTTGCGCATCGGTGACAGCTCTACTCCCGCACTGTCGATGCCGAGCCGCAGCACCTCGCGGGCGTAGCACTCGGCGAGCTTGTTCTCGGTGCTTGCAGCATCGCGGCCGTTGCCCAGGACGCGGTAGCAGTCCATCGAGTAGAAGTCCCACTTGGCCGGATCGACCGCGAAGTGGCTGTCGAGGTTGTCCGGGCCCGGCAACTGCTCGAGCAGCGCCCGGCCCGCATCCAGCGCAACCTCTGCCTGGCGGCGGTCGCCGATCCGCGCCCAGGCCTTGGCTTTCTGGGCGTGCAACTGGACTGCGGCTGGGCCGCCGGGCGCCACGGCGTGCCCGGTCTCGGCCGCGTCCAGGACGCCGCGGTAGTCACCCCTGGTGAGCGCGAACCACGCCCGCATCTCCTGGGCCCAGGCCATGATCTCCGCGTGGCCCGACTCCTCCCCCAGGCTCCACGCCGCCCTGCGGGCAGCCTCGGCGTCGGCCCGGTTGCCAGAGTCGTACTCGACGCAGCCGAGTAGGGCCGAAACCCATCCGGCCACCGACGCAAGCTCGCCGTGCTGCTCCAGCGTGAGCTGCCGGTCCAGCATGCGGGTGATGCGCCGCAGCCACGAGCGCCCCTCGACCAGGAGCTGCTGAGCCGGCACATGGGTGTACTCGCAGCAGAGCCTGTCGACCGTGATGCGCAGCTCCTCGATCGCGGCGCCGTTCATCGAAGAGCCGCGCAGCCTCGTCGCGATCTCCAGCATGTCAGTCCCGGCACCCGCGACAAGCTCAGCGCGACCATCCCTGGTCCCCGTGACTGGCCAGATCGCCGCGGTGACCGTGCCGAATGTCTTGGCGATGATCGGCTTGTAACGGTCGCCCGGGCGCGTCGAGCCGGCCTCCCACGCATCAATCCAGCGGAGCATGGACTCCTGGCCAGGCAGTTCGCTGGGTGCGTGTGCGCGCAGGGCCTCGACGAGCTGGGGCTTGCTCCAGCCGCGTGCCTCGCGCTCAGCCGTAAGGCGCCGCGCCCACGCCGGCCTCTCATCCATGACTGTCGCCCTTAGCGATGATTGCCGACTCTAGTATCCGCCGCCCGATCGCTTCCTCCTGGATGCACACCTTCTTGACCCAGCGAGGCGGCACCCCAGGACCCCGGGGCGCAGTCGCCTATCCAGACAGCAGTTCAGGCAGCAGTTCAGGCAGCTACTTAGCCGATCCGGCTGAACAACCGGCTGTGCAAGGCCCCCGTGAACTGCGTCATGGTCGTGTTGTGGTCCACCTCGTAGCGGAACCGCATGTTGTCTTGGGCGACCCAGTTGTCCTGCACGAAGACAACCCGGAACTGCTGCGCGAAGTAGCGCGCCAGCCACGGCTGGTTCGTCGTCTGCGGCTGTCCGTAGTCACTCCACGGCACCGCGAACGTCTCTCCGAGCTGCTGTCGGCTCAGGCCGAACTCGGACTCCATGGCAGCGAGCCCCTGCTGCACGTCGCGCTGGACTCGCGCGTGGTAGGCGGCTGGCCCCTGGCCCATCGGGTCGCTGTAGTAGCGATGTCCCCAGATGGTCCCCGGCGTCGGGTTCAGCCCGTCGCCGCACCCAAAGGGCGAGCTCGCCATCGTGTAACCGTGCCCGCAGAGGCCGGCGTGGAACTCGGGCCATATGTAGCCGGCCCTGTAGATCTCCTTCAGCTGAGCCCAGTCCAGGTAGTAACCGCGCTGTCCGCTGGGACCGCCGTAGGCGCCGTCGGCGAACCCGGTGACGACGTACATGACGACGCGGTAGTGGTACTCGCGCAGTGTTGGCAGTGCCCGCAGGAACGAGTTCTGGTTGCAGTCGACCGTGATGAGGATGGGCTTGCTCGGCAGTGACACCGGCTCACCGTCGAGCCACCGCTGGTACTGCTGCGGGCTGACCGTGTGATACCCGTGCGCGTGCAGGTAGGCGAGTTGCTGCCGGAACGCGGCAATGCTCACGCTGTTGGACTCCGGGTCACTCGGCCCGTAGACGCCGTGGTAGAGCAAGACCGGGATCGAGGACGGCGCGCTGGCCAGGCTGGCGCGCAGCGCAGCCGCGCCGGCCGACGTCAGAGCCCAGTTCTGATGATGCACACTGGCGGTGCCCTGGTTAACGTTGAAGTAGATCAGCCCGACGACACCGCTGGCGCGCGCGCCCTGAACCAGGCCAGGGATCGACTGCGCCTGGCCGTCGACCTGGCCAACACCGGTCTCGCTGATCATGACCGGCTTGCTGGTCACGGCCCGGATCTGGCGCAGCGTCGCACCGAAGACGCTGCTGAAGCTCGCGTGCGGATACTCGAAGTACGCGTCGAGGCCGATCATCGACACACCGGGCACGATGTACGCCGCGGTCGGCCCGGCACCGGCGTAGGTGCGGTTGAGCGTGTCCATCCAGGTCACGTTGCGATCGGCCCGGAAGAGCTGCATTACGTGCGCCCAGGCAGCCCGGTATGAGGCGGCTGGCGTGCGGGTGTAGCCCCACTGGTACCAGCTGCCGTTGGCCTCCGGCGCGAAGCTCAGCACGACCGGATGACCGTAGCTGCGCACCTGCGCGGCTAGCCGGCTGAGATAGGCGTTGTCACCGCCCGCGATCACCTGCTGCATGGTCACGCTCGGCTCAAGCTGCAGCACAGGCTCCGCACCGCGCTCGGCTGCTTCCGCGCCGAGCTGGGCCGGGAACGGCTGCGACGGGCCGAGGTAGTCCAGCACATACCGGACAGGCTGGCCGGCCTGCTCGTCGAACCGGGCGACAGACTTCCACGAGCTGCCCGCACCTTTGGTGAAGACGCCGAGCGGCAGTTCGCTCGACGTCGTCTGCGCGGTGACTTCCGCGGTGTCGGCCGGGAACGAGGCTCCAGTCGACGCCAGCGCCACGTACGCGCCCCCGGCCACGCCCAGCGTGATGGCCGTGATGACGCCGCCTGCCCAGACGTCGCGCCAGGAGTGGTGGCGACGCTTGACCGGGACGACCCTGGCCAGCGCCGAGACGCCGTACAGGAGCGTGACGGTGGCGGCGAGAAGAGCGAGGGTGTTCACAGGTGACCCCAGGTCGCTAGCGGCTGGCGGCGGATGACCTTGTAGGCAGCGGCCACGAGGTAGGCGCCCTCGGAGCAGCCGTACAGGAACTCGGGCAGGATCAACGCGGCCAGGAGCCGCCCACGCCAGCCGACTCGCCACACCGAGATGATGCGCTCGAAGTACACCACCACCAGCGCGGCGACGATTAGCGGCGGGAACCCAGCTCCCGTCGTCAGCAACGAATGGATAAGCACGAACCAGAGCAGGAACTGAGCCAGGAAACGCAGGTGGAACAGCCCTTGCCTGGTCCAGCCCTGCCAGCCCCAGGTCACCCTGTTGAAGCCGTAGTCACGCAGCGAATCCAGCGTGCCGTGCTGCCAGCGCAACCGCTGGTTGAACCAGGTCCGCACGGTCGGCATCACCTCGGTGCGCGACTCACAGCCACGCGGGATGACGCAGGAGTATCCGAGCGTCCTGGCCGCGAGCGTCAGCTCGAAGTCCTCCGTGCAGCTGTCCGGGTCGTAGACGTCCCCCCGCCGTCCCGGCAGGACCGTGCCGCGGTTGGCCGCGATCTCGTGCAGCATGGCGACGTGGGCCATGGTGCCGGTTCCGGACAGGCACCATACGCTCTTACGGTGCTTGCGGTACTGCAACCTGGACGCGCGGGTGAACTCGTTGAGCTGGAACTGTCGCACCAGGTTCGGCTCCTCCTCCTTGCCGAGATAGGTGCCGCCGACAGCAATCCGGGGATCGGCCTGCATCTCGCGCGCAGCCGTCTCGATCCACCGGGGGCTGAGTTCGGTATCGGCGTCCATGACGAGGATGCACGCGTCCCCGTCGGGATCCTCGGGGAGGATGCGGGCCAGCGCCTGGTTAATGGCCCCTGCCTTCCGGCCGGTGTTGCGGGCGGTGGTGAAGACGTCCGCACCAGCCTGCGCCGCGACGGACTCGGTGTCGTCGCTGCAGTTGTCGGCGACTACCAGGATCTGATCCGGCGTCCTGGTCTGCCAGCGCAGTGCCGTGACCGTTCCGGCAATCTGGTCACGCTCGTTGTGCGCGGGGATCAGTACTGTGACCCGCATCCGGCCTGATCTCCCGTCCGTTCTGCGGGCACACAACAAGGCCGAGGTCACCCGGCATGCCCGTCTGGCTGGCGCGTGCCGCGTCACCGTAGGCAGGCTCCCGGCCGCAATGTCGTTACCGTGAACAAGTACCGTGACTAAGAATCATCCCCGCCATGGGCCAGGCCCCTGGATGTGACCGGGATTACTCCACTGCGAGGCGCCCAAGATGTCCGGCCTCGGACCAGGCGGTTGACCGCCAGGCAGGAAGGCAGTAGTTCCGCAGGCCCCAGGCGGTCGCCTCGCTTGCCATGGGAACGAAGGCTGCACACCCTCCCGAAAGGGAACGAGGTGGCCCCGGTGGCACCTCCAGACCCAGGGCGCGCAGTCGCCCGACCGGACCTTTACGCCCCGCGGCGCTGGCCGGTCCTCGCTGTCGGCCGGACACCGGGGAACCTCGCAGACGTCCTGATCTTGCGGCCAACAAGCTGTCTTACGGCTGCCCAGGCCATTGCCCGATCCACCCGCGCCAGGGCTGCCGCCCACCGTCGGAGCACCTAGCCCCGTCTAGCATCATCCGGGCCCGCCCGCCTGCAGCGGCTGGCTTGTGCCAGCGTCGGCGGGCAGCGGGATCTGCGCGGTCAGCTCGAACCGGCCGCCAGCCCGCCCGGTAGCCAGCCGCCCGCCTGCTTCCTCAACCCGGATGGCCAGGTTGGCCAGCCCGCTGCCACCGCCAAGCCCATCGCCGGCTGCGGAGCCCGGCCGGCTTACCGCGGCGGCGGCCGGGTCGGTGACGCCGTTGTTGCTGACCGCCAGCCGCAGTGTGCCGTCACCGGTGGTCGCCTCGATCGTGGCGCGGGTGGCCGCGCTGTGCCGCAGGATGTTGGTGACGGCCTCGCGCAGCACCGGCGCGAGCACTTCATCGGCTGCTGCGGGCAGCTGCCCAGCCGCGATGGTGGCGTTCACTTGGACCCCAGCCGAGGCCAGCAGCTGCCGGGCGGTGGCAAGCTCGGCGGCCAGGGACATATGATGCCCGCCTGCGGAAACCAGCCGGGCGTCGGCCCGCGCCGTGGCGCAGATCCGGGTCATCTCGTCGATCTCGGCCGCGGCCCGGATGTCGTCGCGGCCGATCAGCCGCCCGATCAGGTCGGTTTTGAGGGCGATCGCCGACAGGCCGAGACCGAGCAGGTCGTGCACGTCCCGGGCGACTCGAAGTCGTTCGGCCACCGCAGCCACCCGGGTCAGCTGACCCCAGAGCGCCTCTATCTCACGGGCCAGCCCGGCCAGCCGCGAAAGCCCGAGCACCGTCAGCCCGATGAGCGCCACTTCCGCCGCCCAGAACAGCCCATCTTGAGTCCGCTGCCCGGCAGACAGGACGGCATAACCGTGCAGCAGCGTGACCGTCAGTACCGAATAGCTGGCCGCTACCGCCGCATACCCGGCCCACCGCCACCGGGCGGGAACCAGCAGCAGGAGCGAGCCGTCCAGGAAGCCTCCCAGGCTGCCGACGTAGGCCCGGATAAATGGAAGTGCGAACGCGTACACCAGCACCGCCTGCAGCGCCAGCGTCACCGGCCACGCCCGCGGCCGCCGGCCCTGCCGCGCCGACCAGGAGTGATATAGCTGCAACGCCACGACCACGACGATGTCAGTGGCCGCCACGGCGGCCAGCCGCGGTCCGTAATGCGCGATCACCAGATAGTTGAGGTTTTCTACGGCGTACTCGGACAACAGCACTACCAGGACCGCCCAGGCCAGCCTGGGCGCAATCACCACCCCGGCGGGCAGCGCCGCGGCCGGTCCCGGCTCGGGCGCGCTGGCCCGGTTCGTGGTCACCGCGCGCGCCTGCGCG
>JASHOL010000468.1 GCA_030041135.1 Streptosporangiaceae bacterium
GGCCCGGATGCCGCGGCCGCGCTCCTCGCCGACTCCGGCCTGCTGACCGGCGACGACGACGCGATGTCGGGTGTCAGCGCGTGCAGCGGCATGGCCTGCACCCGGTCGATGGCCGACGTGCGCACGCTCGCCCGGCCGCTCGCCGGTCACCCCAGGACGCACTGGGCGGGCTGCGCCCGCGGCTGCGGCGCGCCGTCCGACGCCGAACTGGTCGTCGCGGCCGGGCCCGATGAGCTCCTGCTCGACGGCGAGCCCGTGGGAGTTGCCATCGCCGGAGTGTCATGACCAGGACAAGCTCGCCGACCGGGACAGGCAGTTCCGGCGGGACAGGCAGTTCCGGCGGGACGGCGCGGCTGGACTACCAGCGGGACGGCGCGCTGATCTACCGCGAGTCGTTCGCGATCATCCGGGCCGAGGCTGACCTGAGTGCGATCCCGGCCGACCTCGAACCCGCGGTGGTCCGGATGATTCATGCCTGCGGGATGACCGACTTGCCCGCCGACGTCGCCTGGTCGCCTGGCGCAGGCGCTGCTGCCCGCACGGCTCTTGCCGCGGGCGCGCCGATCCTGTGCGACTCGGTGATGGTCGCCGGCGGAATCGCCAGGTCCCGGTTGCGCGCCGGCAATCCGGTCGTCTGCACGCTGCGCGACACCAGCGTGCCTGACCTGGCGGCGCGCCTCGGCACCACGCGGTCGGCTGCGGCGGTCGACCTGTGGCGCGACCAGCTCGACCGGTCGGTCGTGGCGATCGGCAACGCCCCGACCGCGCTGTTCCGGCTGCTGGAGCTGCTCGAATCCGGCGCACCGCGGCCCGCTGCGATCATCGGCATCCCGGTCGGCTTCGTCGGCGCGGCCGAGTCCAAGCAGGCGCTGGCGTCCCGGTCCTTCGGCGTGCCTTACCTCACCGTCCACGGCCGGCGCGGCGGCTCAGCGATGACGGCCGCCGCGGTGAACGCGCTGGCCGGAGGTCCCGAATGAGCCGCCGCCCAGGGCAGGTCACCGGCGTCGGTGTCGGGCCGGGTGATCCCGACCTGATTACGGTCAGGGCGGCGCGGCTCATCACGGCGGCCGACGTCATCGCCTATCACTGCGGGACGCACGGCCGCAGCATCGCGCGCGCGGCCGCCGAGCCCTACCTGCGCGCCGGGCAGACCGAGGAGGTGCTCAGCTACCCGGTCACCACCGAGCCCGCGGATCATCCAGGCGGGTACGAGGGCGCGATGGCCGAGTTCTACGCCGAGGCGGCCGAGCGGCTCGCGCGCCATCTTCGGGCCGGCCGGGACGTGGTAGTTCTCTGCGAGGGCGACCCGTCCCTGTACGGTTCTTACCTGCATCTGCACGAGCGCCTCAGCGGGCAGTTCCGGTCGGTGATCGTGCCGGGCATCTCCTCGGTGTCGGCCGGTGCGGCGGCCGCCTCGGTTCCGCTCGTGCTCCGCGACGAGGCGCTGACTGTGCTGCCGGGCACGCTGCCCGGCGACGACCTCCGGGCCCGGCTGGCCGGCACCGACGCAGTGGCCGTGCTCAAGCTCGGCCGGATGTTCGGCAAGGTGCGCTCCGCGCTGGAACAGGCCGGGATGCTCGACCGAGCGCTGTACATCGAGCGAGCCGGCACCAGCCGCGAGCGGGTGCAGCCCCTGGCCGGAGTGGACCCGGCCGGGGTACCTTACATGTCGCTCGCGCTGGTACCAGGCCGCGGGCGCTCGCGGGAGGATCTGGGGGGCCGGCCTCCCGGCCAGCGCGGCGAGCCCGTAGCGCCGGGGGTCGTGATCGTAGGGCTCGGGCCAGGCGATCCCGCCTGGCTGACACCCGAGGCAGGCGCGGCCATCGCCGAGGCCACGGACCTGGTGGGCTACCGGCCCTACCTCGCGCGGGTCCCGGTGCGGCCTGGGCAGGCCCGGCACGCCTCGGGCAACACGGTCGAGGCCGACCGGTCGGCGCTGGCGCTCGATCTGGCTGCCGACGGCCGCCGGGTCGCGGTCGTGTCGTCCGGCGACCCTGGCGTGTTCGCGATGGCGGCTGCCGTCCTCGAGCAGGCGGTGTCCGGCGGCGAGCGGTGGGCCGGAGTACCGGTGACCGTCCTGCCGGGCGTCACCGCCGCGCAGGCCGTCGCGGCCAGGGCAGGCGCGCCGCTCGGGCACGATTACTGCGTGCTCAGCCTGTCGGACCGGCTGAAGCCGTGGCCGGTGATCGCCGAGCGGGTCGAGCACGCGGCGGCGGCCGACCTGGTGCTGGCGCTCTACAACCCGGCCTCCAGGTCCAGGACCTGGCAGCTGGCGGCCGTTGCCGACCTGCTCCTGCGCCACCGCAGCCCGTCCACGCCAGTGATAGTCGGCCGGGCGGTGGGCCGCGACTGCGAGCAGCTGCGGGTGATCACGCTGGCCGAGCTCGGCGCCGCGGAGGTCGACATGTCCACGCTCGTCATCGTCGGCTCCAGCGCGACCAGGGTGGCGGAGCGCGACGGGCGGGCGGTCGTGTTCACGCCGCGCCACTACGGGGAAGCCGGCGCAGCAGCCAGCTCTCGGCATCTGCGGCGCACGAACAGCGAAGCGCGCGGGCCAGCTCAGGACGGCGCACCATGACGACGGTGATGCCGAGGTCGCGGGCGGCTGCCAGCTTGCCGGCCGTCAGCTCGCCGCCACTGTTCTTGGTCACCAAGACGTCGATCCGGTGCTGGCGCATCAGCGCGAGTTCGGCCGCGGCGGCGTAGGGGCCGCGGGCCAGGATGACCTCGCGCAGCGGCGGCATCGGCCCGTCCGGCGGGTCCACGCAGCGGATCAGGAACCAGGTGTGCCGCAGCGGCGCGAACGCCGCCAGGCCCTGCCGTCCGGTCGTGAGGAACACCCGGCGTCCGAGGGCCGGCAGCAGGTGCGCGGCCTCGGTCAGCGAGCCGACCTCTCGCCAGTTGTCGTCGTCGCCTGGCTGCCACGGCGGGCGGACAACCCGCAGCAGCGGAATGCCGGTGAGGCCGCAGGCCGTGGCGGCGTTGGCCGACATGCCCGCGGCGAACGGATGCGTCGCGTCGATTACCGCGCTGATCTGCTGCTGCGTCAGCCACGCGGCCAGGCCCTCGGCGCCACCGAAGCCGCCGACGCGAACCTCGCCGGCCGGCAGCGCCGGGTCGCGGACACGGCCGGCCAGCGACGACACCACTCGCAGGCCTGGCCGGGCGGCTAGGCGCGAGGCCAGATCGCGCGCCTCACTGGTGCCGCCGAGGATCAGGACCGCCGGGCGGGCCGCGGTCACTGCGGCTCCTCGGCCGGGCGAGCGGCCTCATCTGCGGGCCGGGTGGTTCGGCGCAGCAGGTAGGTGTCCATGATCCAGCCGTGCCGCTGCCTGGCCGCTTCGCGCTCGGCGACGATGCGGCCGGCGACGTCGGCGACCCGCCCGGCGATCAGGATCTCGTCCGGCGTGCCGACGTAGGCTCCCCAGTAGATCTCGTCGTCGCCGTCCGCGACGCTGAACGCCGTCCGCGCGTCGAGCATGACCACGACATCGTCGCTGTGGGCGGGGAAACCCTCGTCCGCCAGCCTCCGGCCGGTGGTGATGTGCAGCGGACGGCCGGTCCTGGTGAGGCTGACCCGGTGCTGGGCGGCCAGCGCCTGCACGCTGCTGATGCCGGGGATCACCCGGAGTTCGAAGCTGACGCGGCCGCGCGCCCGCACCTCGGCCAGCACGTGCAGCGTGCTGTCGTACAGCGCCGGGTCGCCCCAGGCCAGGAATACGCCCCGGCCGTCCTCGGCGAGTTCGTCGGTCAGCAGCCGCTCGTAGATGTCCGCCCGGCGGGCGCGCCAGTCCTCGACCGCCGCGGCATACTCGGCCGCGTCGCGGTCGCGCTGCACATCGGCGGCGGTGACGAACCGGCCGCCGCCGGTGACGTACCGATCGCAGATCTGCCTGCGCACGTCCGTAAGGCTTTCCCTGTCCTCGCCCTTGTCCAGCATGAACACCACGTCGGCGGCGTTCAGCTCGCTGACGGCCTGGACGGTGACGTGCTCGGGATTGCCTGACCCGATGCCCACGACGGAGATGGTTCTCATGGCGCGCTCCTGTTGACGGGCAGGCCTCGGTCACGGCCCGCCGAGTACAGGTGACTCTCGTCGAAGCACGACTGCGCCAGCACCCGCCCGACAACGATGATCGCCGTGCGGCGGATACCAGCGGCCCGGACCCGGCTCGCGAGGTCGCCCAGGCTGCACCGGATGACCTCCTCGTCCGGCCAGCTCGCCCTGGCCACGACCGCCACCGGGCAGTCCGGGCCGTAGCGCGGCAGCAGATCCGCGGCGACCTTGTCGATGCTCTGCACCGCCAGGTGCAGCACGAGGGTGGCGCCGGTGACGGCGAGCGAGGCGAGGTCCTCGCCTGGCGGCATGGGCGTGGCCCGGGCGGCGGCCCTGGTCAGCACGACCGTCTGCCCGACGCCCGGCAGCGTCAGCTCCTGCCGCAGCGCCGCGGCCGCGGCCGCGAACGCCGGGACGCCGGGAACGATCTGCCACGGCACGCCGGCGGCATCGAGCCGCCTGGCCTGCTCGGCAACGGCGCTGAAGATCGACGGATCGCCACTGTGCAGCCGGGCGACGTCCTCGCCGGCGCGGTGCGCGGACACCAACCGCGCGGTGATCGCATCGAGATCCAGGTCTTTGGTGTCCACGAGCCGCGCGCCCGGCCTGGCCCCGGCCAGCACCTCCGGCGGCACCAGGCTGCCGGCATACAAGACCACCGGCGCGGCCGCGATGATCCGCTGGGCGCGCAGGGTCAGCAGGTCGGCCGCGCCGGGACCCGCGCCGATGAAGTAAACGGTCATGTCCTGGTCACCTGCCACTGCGTGACCGGGAGGGCGGGACGCCAGGTGGTGAAGCCGCCAAGCGGCTCCCGGTAGCTGATGCCTACCTTGACCAGCTCTCCCCCGAGTTCCTGCTGCCAGCCCTGCAGCAGCGCCTCCGACTCGATCGTGACGGCGTGCGCCACCAGCCGGCCGCCTGGCCGCAGCCGCTCCCAGCAGGCCGGCAGCACCCCGCTGGCCGTGAGCCCCCCGCCGATGAACACCGCATCGGGGTCGGGCAGCCCGTGCAGCGCGGCCGGCGCCGCGCCCGTGATCACCCGGAGGCCGGGCACGCCGAGGGCGGCCGCGTTGCGGCCGGCGCGTTCGGCCCGATCGGGCCTGGCCTCGATCGCGACGGCACGGGCAAGGGGATCGGCGCGCATCCACTCGATGCCGACACTGCCGCTGGCGGCGCCGACGTCCCACAGCAGTGCGCCCGGCCCTGGCCGCAGCACGGCCAGCGCCAGCGCCCGTAGCTCGCGGCGGGTGACTTGCCCGTCGGTCTCGTAGGCGCTGTCCGGCAGGCCAGGCACACGGCCGGCGACTGCGCCTGGGTCCTGGACGGCCGTCACGGCAAGCACGCACAGGTCCGCCGATCGGCCCGTCGTTAGCTCCACGGCCTGGCCCGGCGGGCTTACGCGCTCGTCGGGTGCCCCCAGCTGTTCCAGCAGGATCAGCTCGCTTGCGCCCCAGCCGCGATCGGTCAGCACGCGCGCCACCTCGGGCGGGGTCCGGCGGTCGCGGCACAGCACGATCAGCCGGGCACCGGGCTGCATGGCGGCCAGCGTCGCCTCCGGCCGCTGGTTAACCAGCGACACGACCGTAATCTCCTGCTGGGGCCAGCCCAGCCGTGCGCAGGCCAGCGCTACGGAGGACACCGCGGGCAGGATGCGCACCGCCGCCGGGCCGAGCCGCCGGCTCAGCGTCGCGCCGATGCCGTGCAGTGTCGGGTCGCCGCTGGCCAGGACGCACAGGCCGGGATTCTGGCCTACGAGCTCGTCCAGGTTCTCCAGCAGCGGGGACGGCAGCGGAACGCGCCGCGCAGCCAAGTCAGGCAGCAGCGCAAGCTGACGCTGGCTGCCGGCGATTACGGTCGCCGCGGTCAGGGCGTCACGAGCGTCCTGCGTCAGCGACGGCCAGCCGCCCGCGCCGATGCCGACGACCGTGATCTGGCCAGGCTGGCTCTGGCTGCGCTCAGCTGAAGTCATCGACCGCACGGTATCGCGGCCGGCGTCCGCATGCGCGGCGGGCCGTGACCGCGAACCGCCGACAGGCACCATGCGAGCTTTTCGCCGGATCAGCTTGACCCTCTGTCGCCGCCCGCTTACAGTATCGCTGCCCCGGCTATCTACGGCCTTGGGCCGATGCAGAACCAGCGAAGTCCGGTGAGATCCCGGCGCTGTCCCGCAACGGTAGTCCCCCCTCGGGGGCGAGCCCGGTCGCCTGCTCTGCGTCGCCGAAGTTGGTCCTCGGAGTAAGGACGGCTTGTGCGTCCTCCGAGGAGGGAGGGCGCACGAGTGCGCGAGGACGATACTCGGCCCAGGCCGGCGCAGCCTGACACCGGTAGCGGCGGATCACTCACGGCACGGGCAGCGGCCGTGCCAAAGCTGGCCCCGGCTGAACCCCTCACGCCGCGACCAAGGCCGCGCGGCCGGCGGCGGGATCGCGTCCCCCTGTCGATCGTGCTGCTCGCGTGCCTGGTGTTTTTGCTGACGACGATGACCGCGGGCGTCGCCATCGGCTCGGTGCCGCTCAGCCCGGCGCAGGTCTGGCATGTCGTCGTGGCCGGCCTGGCTGGTCACGCGCCGAACACCGTGGCCGGCATCATCGTGTGGCAGATCCGGCTGCCGAGAGTCCTGCTCGCAGCTGTCGTCGGGGCGGCGCTGACCACTGCGGGCGCGGTCGTCCAGGTTCTGGTCCGCAACGCCCTCGCCGACCCGTTCCTGCTCGGCGTGTCGTCGGGTGCCAGCGTCGGTGCCACCGCCGTGCTGCTGCTCGGGGCGTTCGCATCGCTCGGCCAGTGGGCGATCTCGGTGGGCAGTGTGCTTGGCGCCCTCGCCGCGATGGCAGCCGTGTTCCTGGTGTCCCGCACCGGATCCTCGCTGTCACCTACGCAGCTGATCCTGTGCGGCGTCGTGATGTCGGCCCTGTTCGAGTCCGTGACCAGCTTCCTGATCTTCCGCGGCAACCCGCAGGCGACGCAGTCGGTGCTGTTCTGGCTGCTGGGATCGTTCGGCCTGGCCAGCTGGAATCAGCTGCCGATCCCGGCGGTGGCGCTGGCCGCGGCGATGGTCTACCTGCTCGCGCAGGGCCGTACGCTGAACGCCCTGGCCATGGGGTCCGAGCCAGCCGCGGCCCTGGGCGTCGACGTGCACGCGCTGCGCCGGAACCTGTTCGTAGTGACCTCGCTGATGGCCGGCGTGGCCGTCGCGGTCAGCGGCATCATCGGGTTCGTCGGGCTGGTCGTGCCGCACATCGTCCGCCTCATGGTCGGCTCCGACCACCGCCGTGTACTGCCCACGGGCGCGCTGTTCGGTGCCAGCTTCATGGTCCTCGGCGACCTGCTCGCGCGGACCATCGTCGCCCCGCAGGAAATGCCGATCGGTGTGATCACCGCGTTCATCGGCGCACCCACCCTCATCGTGCTGATCCGCCGCCGCCCCTACCTCTACGGCGCGACGCAGTGAGCCTGCACCTGGACGACCTGTCCGTTGACATCGCCGGGCGGCGCATCGTCAGCGGTATCGGCCTGACCGTCGGCGACGGCGAGTTCGCCGGGCTCGTCGGGCCCAACGGCAGCGGGAAGTCGACGATCCTCAAGACGATCTACCGCGTCCACCGGCCGGCGACCGGGCGCGTGCTGCTGGACGGGACCGACCTGCTCGGACTCGGCCATAAGGAGGCCGCGCGGCGGCTCGCGGTCGTCACTCAGGAGTCCGCGAGCGAATTCGACTTCACCGTCAGGGAGATGGTGATGATCGGCCGCACGCCGCACAAGCGCTCGTTCGAGCGCGACACCAGCACCGACCACGCCGTCGTCGACCACGCGATGGAGCGAGTCGGCTGCCAGCGGCTGGCCTCGCGCCGGTTCAACACCCTGTCCGGCGGCGAGAAGCAGCTCATCCTCATCGCCAGGGCGCTGGCTCAGCAGGCCGATCACCTGATCCTGGACGAGCCGACCAACCACCTTGACATCCACAACCAAGTCGAGATCCTCGAGGTCGTAACCGGGCTCGGCGTGACGGTGCTGGCGGCGCTGCAC
Organism: Streptosporangiaceae bacterium; assembly: GCA_030041135.1. Classification (GTDB taxonomy): domain Bacteria; phylum Actinomycetota; class Actinomycetes; order Streptosporangiales; family Streptosporangiaceae; genus JAJYUU01. The sequence goes on from JASHOL010000468.1 coordinate 8,081, forward strand.
GACCTCAGCCTGGCCGCGCTGTTCTGCAGCGCCATTCACGTGCTGCGGGCCGGCCGGATCGTCGCCGCGGGCTCGCCTGCCGATGTGCTCACGCCCGAGACGATCCTGCACGCCTACGGCGCCGATGTCCTGGTCATCGAGCACCCAGACACCGGAACGCCGCACCTGATCCCCCGCCGCATCCAGCCAGGAACCGACGGACATCCCGTCGGCGGTATCGCGCCGGCCCAGCCCGCGCGGCCCGACCCGGCCAGCTGACCCGAGAGGAAACCCGATGCACCACTACGCCCGCAGACCCGTTCTCGCACTCCGGCAGCGTGCCTGGCGCGCCGTGGCGCTGCCTGCCGCGTTGCTGGCCGGGGTCAGCGTCCTCGCCGCCTGCGGCAGCAGCCCGTCCGGATCGTCCATCTCCGCCAAGGACGGTACGTACCCGGTGACGGTGACGAGCTGCGGAACCGCCGAAACCTACACCAAGGCCCCGACCCGGGCCGTGGCCAACGACATCAACACCACCGAGGACATGCTCGCGCTGAGCCTGGAGCCGCGCATGGTCGGCACGTTCGGCGCGGTCGGTGACGGGCCGGTCAGCCAGCCGATCCCAGCGCAGTACCAGGCTGGCTTCCGAGAGGTCCGAGACGCATCGCCAGACAACTACTTCACGCTCGAGCAGCTGGTCGGGCTGCATCCGGATTTCCTGTTCGCCGGATGGAACTACGGGCTGCAGACGGGCACCAACCTGACGCCTCAGTACCTGTCCAAGTTCGGCATCAAGACCCTGGTGCTGGCCGAGTCGTGCGCCTGGGTCCAGCACAAGACATCCGTCAGCATCGACGACACCTATACCGACCTGCGCAACCTCGGCGCAATCTTCGGAGTTCAGTCCCGCGCCGACAAGGTGATCGCCAGCATGGAGGCACAGGTGGCAGCGGTCAGGGCCAAGATTGCCGGCCTGAAGCCGATCACGGTCTTCGACTACGACAGCGGCGAGCCCGCGCCCTTCACCGGGCCAGGACTAGCCATGATCAATGCCCTCATCACGCTCGGCGGGGGGACCAACATCTTCGGGTCGCTGAAGCAGAGCTGGACCTCAGTTTCCTGGGAGCAGGTCGTGGCGGCGCAGCCGCGGTGCATCATCATCAACGACTACGGCACGCCGACGGCAGCGCAGAAGGAGAAGTTCCTGGAGACCTTCAGCGCGAGCAAGAACCTGCCGGCCGTGAAGAACCACTGCTTCCTGGTGCTCAGCTACGACGAGGTCACCCCCAGCCCCCGCAACGCCGAGGCGGTCAAGCAGATAGCACAATGGCTGCACCCGTCGGCCTTCGGCCTGCCCGCCGACGGATCCTGAGCACGCCGACGGATTCGGCCGGTAGCGGAAGGGAGCGCGAGTCCCCGGTGACAACTGGTTCGGTGCTGGTGGCCGGCACGACGTCCGACGCGGGCAAGTCCGTGCTGACCGCCGGCATCTGCCGGTGGCTGGTGCGCCAGGGTGTCCGGGTAGCGCCGTTCAAGGCGCAGAACATGTCCAACAACTCGGTCGTGGCGCCCGACGGGGCGGAGATCGGCCGGGCACAGGCGATGCAGGCGGCGGCGTGCGGCGTGCCCGCCGAGGCCGCCATGAACCCGGTGCTGCTCAAGCCGGGGAGCGACCTGACCAGTCAGGTGGTGCTGCTCGGCCGGGCCGTCGGCGACACCGCAGCCGACGGGTACTGGCGCGCCGGGGCGGGCCGCGAGCGGCTGATGGCCACGGTGCTCGATGCCTACGACGACCTGCGGTCCCGCTTCGATGTTGTCGTCTGCGAGGGTGCCGGCTCGCCGGCCGAGATCAACCTGCGCCGCGGTGACCTGGCCAACATGGGCTTGGCCAGGGCCAGGGACCTGCCGGTGATCGTCGTGGGCGACATCGACCGCGGCGGCGTCTTCGCCGCCCTGTACGGCACGCTCGCGCTGCTGGAGCCGGCCGACCAGGCGCTGATCAGCGGCTTTGTCGTCAACAAGTTCCGGGGTGACCAGTCGCTGCTGAAGCCCGGCCTGACCGATCTCACCGCGCGGACGGGCAGGCCGGTTCTGGGCGTCGTGCCCTACCTCACCAGGACCTGGATCGATGCCGAGGACGCCGTCGCGACCGAGAGTGGCTACGGGCCGGACGACAAGCCCGGCAGCGATCGGTCGCTGCGCGTGGCGGTGATCCGGCTGCCGAGGATCTCCAACTTCACGGACGCGGACGCGCTCGCGCTGGAGCCGGGCGTCTCCGTCCGGTTTGTCACCTCGGCCGCGGCGCTGGAGGACGCCGACCTGGTGATCGTGCCGGGAACGAAGGCAACCGTCGCCGACCTGGCCTGGCTGCGCGCGCGACGGCTGGACGACGCGCTGGCGAGACGAGCCAAGGCCGGACGGCCGATACTCGGCATCTGCGGGGGCTACCAGATGCTCGGAACCGTCATTCACGATGAGGTCGAGAGCCGGGCAGGCACCGTCCGAGGGCTCGGCCTGCTGCCGATCGAGACACGCTTCGCACCGGCCAAGACCCTGCGGCGGCCGTCCGGCTATGCGGGCCAGACCCCGGTCGCCGGGTATGAGATCCACCACGGCACGGTCGAGGTCACCGACGGCCGGCCATGGCTCACGACCCGCCCGGCCGACGAGGCTACGGCGCTGGACGGCTGCCAGGCTGGCGCCATCGCCGGCACCCTCTGGCACGGGATCTTCGAGAACGACGCGTTCCGCCGGTACTACCTGGCCGACATCGCCAGAGTAGCCGGACGAGACTTCGTTCCGGCGAAGGGCACCTGTTTCGCGGCGGCCAGGCAGGCTCAGTTCGACGCACTCGCCGACGCCATCGGCAGCAGCCTCGATACCGGCGAACTGCTTGGCCTGATCGAGAACGGGCCCGGCCGCGACCTGCCCGTCCTGCGGTCCTGGCTGTGACCAGCAACCGGCCTGCCGGCCATGCTCCCGGTCACGACGCGCGGCGCGCCCGTCGCGCGCGCCGGGACTGGCCGCTGGCGGGCGGCTTGATCGGCGGCGCTGTCGCTGACGCCATCGCCGGGGACCCGGCCCGCGGTCATCCGGTCGCGCTGTTTGGCCGGCTCATGACCGCCGTCGAGCAGCGCGTCTATGCTGACCGCGAAGCGCCGGGCATCGCCTACGCGGCCGGAGGGGTCATCCTCGGTGCCGGGCCGCTGCTCGTTGCTGCCCGCGTCACCCGCGCCAGTCCCGCCGGGCGAGCCGCCGTCACCGCGGCAGCTGCCTGGGCCGCGATCGCCTCTCGTTCCCTTTCCGGCGCTGCCCGCCAGATCGCGACCGCCCTCGGCGCCGGGGACCTGGCCAGGGCCCGCGGCGCGCTCCCTTGCCTGTGCGGCCGTGACCCGCAGGACCTGGACTGCGCAGGCATCACCAGAGCCGTCGTCGAGTCTGTAGCCGAGAACACCAGCGACGCCATCGTCGCGCCGCTGATCTGGGGAGCGCTGGCGGGCCCGGCCGGCCTGTCCGGGTATCGGGCGGTGAACACCCTCGACGCCATGGTCGGGCATCACTCGCCGCGCTATGAGCGGTTCGGGCGGACATCGGCGCGCCTCGATGACGTCGCCAACTGGATCCCGGCACGGATCACCGCGCTGCTCGCGGCCGCCTGCTCACCCGCGGTCGGCGGGCAGCCCGCGTCTACCTGGCAGATGGCACGCGATTACGGCCCGCGCCACCCGAGCCCGAACGCCGGCTGGTGCGAGGCAGCGTTCGCCGGCGCGCTGGGCGTCCGGCTTGGCGGGGTGCTGAGTTACTCAGGCCGCACCGAGCACAGACCGGAGATCGGCACCGGACGCCCACCGCAGGCCGCAGACATCGCCAGGGCAGTCCGTCTCAGCCGCGCGGTCACGGCCAGCGCCACGGCTCTAGCTGCGGCGGTGGCTGCCGCGAGCCCGGCGGGCCGGGGCTGACGCGCTTACAGCAGCGCGTCCAGCTTGGTGAACGAGCTCTCCCAGCCGGCATGCGTGTCCGCGCCAAGCTGGCCGGTTGCGAACGGGCCCTGCCGCAGCTCGAGCCTGGTCTTACCTCTGCCCTCGTCGTGGAACTCGAGCCTCAGGTGCACGCGCAACGGCCCGGCGACGCCGGGAATGCCTGAGGCCTCCATCGCGGCCGCCAGCAGCTCGTTGTCCACGACCTCGGTGAACGTCGCGTCGACTGGACTTGGCCCGTCCGGCGCGGTCATTACGAACCGCAGGTGCCCGCCGACCCGCACCTCGACCTCGATGCTCTCGCGCGGCACCCAGCAGCCGACCGGCCCGAACCACCGTGCTAGCTGGTCGGGGTCGGTGAACGCCCGGTACACCAGCTCGCGCGGGGCGTCGAAGATCCGGGTCATCTCTATGTACTGACTCACTGCCGGTCCCTCCCCCGCGCGGCCTGGCGCAGGTGCGCATCCAGCCGGTCGAAGCTGCCGTCCCAGAACCGCCGGTACCGCTCCATCCACTCGGCCGCCTCCTGCAGCGGCGCGGCCCGCAGCGTGCTGGACAGGTGCTGGCCGCGGCGGCTCCTGGAGATAAGCCCGGCCCGCTCCAGCACCTTCAGGTGCCGCGATATCGCCGGCATGCTGATCGGGAACGGGGCGGTCAGCTCGGTCACGGTCGCCTCTCCGTCGGCCAGCCTGGTCAGGATCGCCCGCCGGGTCGGGTCCGCGAGCGCTGCGAAGATCACGCTGAGCCGGTCGTCGCCATTCACTTAACCGTCCTGTTATTTAATGAACAGGTTAACAATAGCGCCGCGGGCGGGCACCGGTCAACCCGCCGGCTCGCCCGCGCAGCGCGCGCAGTTCAGCGGCCGCGCAGAAGCGACGTCTCCGCCCTCGGACCCGGGGGCGGAGACGCCTACCTGCCTGGGCCGTTAGCTAGCTGGGCTCAGATGCAGGATGACAACGAGATTGGTACCAGAGCCGGGGCCGTTGTTGGTGCCAGACGGCTGGCCGGACTCATAGGGGTCGGACTGGGTGGGCCAGCCAACGAAATGATCTGAGTTGTACTCGAACCACTCGGCCGCGGTCTCCACCGGGATGATCGGCAGGTTGGCCGCGACGTACTTCTCAAGTGGCACGAGGTCCTGGGCCTGCTGGGTCACCGTACTGGCGCCCGCCAGCGTGGTGAGGTCACTGTCCAGCGCCGGGTCGTCCAGCCGCTCGTAGTCACCGGTCGCGGCACTGCCGCTCGCGAGCGTGCTATTCAGCCAGCCGTTGTACTCGGCGAACGGCGAGATGCCGCCGTTGGACCAGTGCTCGGTCATCTGGAAGTTGCCGTCGGCGACGTCTGCGCTCCAGGCGTTCGTTGACAGGCCGTCGAAGGTCGCGTCGATGCCGGCGTTCCGCAGTTCCTGGGCGGCGATCGAGTCGACCTCAGCCATGTCGGTGTACGCCGTCGGACTGATGATCGTGAAGGCGACGGTCTTGCCGCCCTTCTGGAAGTAGCCGTTGCTGCCCTTGGTGAAGCCGGCATTCTCCAGGACTTTCTCCGCCGCGGCAGCATTACCCGTTGCCGAGATCGTCATGCTCGCCACCGGGGCGCTCCAGGCCTGGAAGGCAGGCAGCGTCAGCCCGGTCGCATTGGTAACCGGGTTCTCCAGGCCGGCCTCGCCCTCGGCGCCGAGGATGGTCCGGTTGACCGCGAGGCTGACCGCCTGGCGAACGGCGAGCTGGTTGGTTGGCCACTTGGTCAGGTTAGGCTCAAGGCTCTCGTCGCCGTTGGCTGCCTCGTAGTAGTGGTGGGTGGCCGGGTCGGTGTCCACGAAGTCCTTCTTCAGGCCAGGGATGTAGTTCCCTGTCCAGTCGATCTGGTTGGTGAACAGCGCCGCCAGCGCACCGGTGTTGGAGGTGTAGGCCGGGAAGTAGACCTTCGTGACCTTGACCTTCGACGGCTGCCAGTAATACGGGTTCTTGACCAGCGTGAACCCCTGCGACGTAAAGGTGCCAAGCTCGTAGGGCCCGGTGCCGACCGGCTTCGGGTCCGTGAACGTCGCCGGGTTCCCGGCCTTGCTCCAGACGGATTGCGGCACGATCCCCACGCCCGCGATCTCCTCAAGGTCGGTGTACTGGGGCGTCGGGAAGTTGACCGTGACCGTGTCACCGGAGGTGGTAACGCTGCTGATGGTGAGGCCGCCTAGGTTAACGGCCGCGTTCGCCTTCATGAGGTTGAAGGTGTAGGCCACGTCGGCCGGCGTGAACGGCGTGCCGTTGTTCCACTTCACGCCCGTCCGGATCGTGAAGGTGATCGACTTGCCGCCGTTGGACCACGTGTATCCCGTGGCCAGCCAGGGGTATTGAATGGTGGTGCTCGCCAGGTCGAACTCGACCAGCGGCTCATAGATAAGCCCGGTCGCACCCATGGCGTATGCAGCCTCGGTGGTGGCGTACGGGTTGAAATCGTCCGTGATCGCGGTCTCGGGAGAGCTTTCCACAACGAGTTCCCGATTGGCGTTCGCGCTCGACGACGTTGGGGCCGTGCTGGATCCGCACGCAGCAAGGCCGATCGCGAGGCCGGCCGCTGCCGCAAGAGTAATGAGCCTTTCCGCTCTTGCCAATCTCCTCATATGCCTTCGTCTTTCCTATCGTGGATTCGTGGGGCGAATAGCCACCAGGCAACTGGTGACGTGCGGTGAGCTTTCAATCCATATCCACACCCCCCTGCGCCCCTGCGGTGAGCTCGGGAGCTGCGACATCCAGGCGCCAGCAGGCCGCCGACCGTGAGGCCCCGATTGGCTGCATGGGCGGGACGTCGACGCGGCAGCGGTCCACTGCGAGCGGGCACCGTGGGCTAAAGGGACAACCGGTCGCCGCGACCGAGGTGGCCGAAGCCTTGCGCCCATTTGCGCTGATGCCACCCCGCAGCGCGCCGCCCAGGTTGTCGGGGTCCGGCGCCGAAGCGACGAGCAGCTGGGTGTAGGGATGGGCCGGCTGCTGCGTCACGCCCTCCGCCGGACCGCGTTCGACGATCTGACCGGCATACATGACCAGCACCTCATCGGCGAAATAGCGCGCCGAAGCGATGTCGTGGGTGATATACAGCAGCGCCAGCTGGAAGCGCTGGCGCAGGTCGTCAAGCAGGTTCAGCATCTCCAGCCGGATCGACACGTCCAGCATCGAGACCGGCTCATCGGCCAGCAGGACCCTGGGGCGGGCGGCGAGTGCCCTGGCAAAGGAGACTCGCTGGCGCTGACCCCCTGACAGCTCGTGCGGGTACTTGTCGACGTACTGCGCCGCCGGCGTGAGGCGCACCTGCTCAAGCAGGGCGTCAATCTCCGCCCGGACGTCGCCGGTTGCGCGCTGGTGCTGATGCAGCCGCACCGGGCGCTCGAGGTGGTAGCGGACCGTGTGCACCGGATTAAGCGATGCGAACGGATCCTGGAACACAAGCTGGACATCACTCTTGTAGCGGCGGAATGCGGCTCGTGTGGCCAGCTCGACTGGCTTCTCATCCAGCCGGATGGAACCGGAGGTGAGTCGCTCCTGCCCGGCAAGGAGCATGGCGGTCGTGGACTTGCCCGAGCCGCTCTCGCCGACTAGGGCAACGACGGCGCCCCGATACAGGCTGAACGACACATCGCGGACAGCGTGCAGGACATGGCCGCGGCCGATCCGGAAGTCCTTGCTGACGGAGATGGCCTCCATCATGAGCGCGCCGCGCACCGCCGCAGCCGAGGTGATCTCGCTCGTCGGTACTTCGGGTCTTGCTTCTCCGCCCGTTGCCCGCGGTTCGCTCATGGCGCCGGCTCCTCACGGCCTGCGGCAACTGGAACGGGCGGCGTGTCAGGCGATACGAACGGGCACGCCGTCAAGTGGTTCGTGCTGGCCGGGTGGTCCGCGGACGCCGTGACCGGAGCCAGGTTCATGTCGATGCTGGTGCAGGCGACCGTGCCGTACCCGCACCGTGGCAGGAACGGGCAGCCGGGCGGCGGGTTGCGCAGGTCGGGCGGTGAGCCAGGAATACCGGTTAGCTCGCGGCGCGGCCCGCGGAGTGAAGGGAAGGAGTTGAGCAGGCCTTTGGTATACGGGTGGGCCGGCTCGTGCTGGATCGCGTGAGCCGTGCCGATCTCCAGCAGCCGGCCAGAGTACATCACCGCGATAGTGTCGGCGAGCTCCAGCAGCAAGGAGAGATCGTGGGTGATGAACAGGATCGAGAAGCCGATGCGCTCCTTCAGCTCCACGATCTCGGCCAGGATGTCGCGCTGGACGACGACGTCGAGAGCGGTCGTCGGCTCGTCCATGATGATGACCTCGGGCTCGGTCGCCACCGCCATCGCGATCATCACGCGCTGTCGCATGCCGCCGGACAGCTCGTACGGGTAGCTGCGCTCGCGCGAGCGCGGGATGCCGACCAGGTCGAGCAGGGTGCCCACCCTGTCCATCGCCTCTTTCCTGCTGACGCGCAGGTGGGCGCGGATGACATCAAGCAGCTGGTCGCGAACGTCCAGCACCGGGTTCAGCGCGTTCATCGCGCTCTGGAAGACGATGGCGATCTCCCGCCAGCGCAGCCGCTGTAGCTGGTCCGAACTCAGCAACATGATGTCCGCCGGGCCGGTCATCCGCCGCCCGCAGTAGCTGACGCTGCCCGACGTGATCAGCGCCGGTGGCCGGAGCAGACGGACCGCGCCGTAGGCGAGCGTCGACTTGCCCGACCCGCTCTCGCCGACGAGGCCGATGACCTCGCCGGCGTTGATGTCGAGGTTGAACTGGTCAACTGCGCGAACGTCGCCACCGGGAGTGCGGTACACGACCGAGAAGTCACGGATCTCGAGCACGGGCTGAGACGGCCGTTCGGCCGGCGGCCGGTCCCACGGCATCGAGACGCTGTTGTGCTCGTCGGTCATCGCCGCTCACCGCCGGTCCAGCCACGGCCGGCCCGACGCGAGTCGGCCTCATCCGTGGCTAAGGGCTGGTAAGTGCCATCGGCCAGTGCACTGCGGGAGAATGTGTGCAGGAAGTCGGCCAGCCGACCGCGCCTCGGCGCCTCCGCCATCAACACCGGAGTGGGATCGGTGGGAAGAAGCCGGCGCCCGGCGATCCTACTGGCGGTGCTCGAGTCGCGCAGCCGGGGGTTGCCGAGCTCGTCGATGCCGGTATTCAGCAGGACAAGCGCCGTGCCCATGAGCGCCACCGCGATACCGGGCGGCGCGAACCACCACCACGCGCCGAGCTGCAAGGCCTCCTGGCTTTGCGCCCAGTAGAGTATCGTCCCCAGGCTCCAGCTGTTCAGGTCGGCGACTCCGATGAAAGCCAGGGCGACAGAGGCGCCAATCGCGAACAGCACGGTGTTCACGAAGCTCGCCGCGATCAGGCCGGTCTCGTTCGGGATGATCTCGAAGGCGATGATCCGCCAGGTCTTCTCACCGGTCTCGCGGGACGCGGCCACGAAGTCCCGGCCGCGGATCGCCATCGTCTGCGCGCGAATGAGCCGCGCCCCCCAGGGCCAGCCGGTCACGCTGAGCACCACGATCGTCGCGAGCTGGCCGCGCTGCGGCAGGAATCCGAGCAGCACGATCAGCAGCGGGAGCGCCGGGATGACCAGGAACACGTTGGACAGCAGCGACAGCAACTCGTCCCAGATCCCGCCAAGGAAGGCAGCCGATACCCCGACGATGACCGACAGGACCGTCGCCACCACGCCGACGCTTAGCGCCAGCTCGAGGGTCAGCCGGATCCCGACCAGCAACTGTGAGAAGACGTCCTGGCCGCTCTCGGTCGTCCCGAGCCAGTGTGCGGCGCTTGGCGCCTGCATGGACAGGGCGGGCGAGGGATTCTGGTAAGAAGGGTCGTACGGCGCGAATAGCGGCCCGATCACGGCGATCAGGACGAAGATTCCCAGCAGGATCGCGCCTATCTTGGCATTGGCCGGCAGGCGCCGCCAGCGGCCGAACTGCTGCGGCGGCGCGGAGAGCGCGGTCTGCTCGACGCTGACCGGCATCGCGACAGTCATCTGGCCCCCTCTCGCGCCCTGGCGCGCGGATCGACGAGGACGAGGACAAGGTCAACGAGCAGGTTGGCCAGCAGCACGGCGAACGTGATCACCAGGAAGATCGCCTGCATCAGCGGGTAGTCGTCCGACGAGACCGCGTTCAGCAGCAGCAGGCCGATTCCTGGATAGGAGAAGACGATCTCCATGATCAGGGCGCCGGAGACAACGAAGGCCAGGGCGAGGCTGAACCCCTGCAGCTGCGGTAGGAAGGCGTTGCGGGCTGCGTAGCTGAACACGACACGTCGGCTGGACAGGCCCTTGGCCTGCCCGGCGAGCACGTAATCCTCGCCGATGGTCGTGATCATCACGTTGCGCATCTGCAGCATCCAGCCGGCGACGGAGGTGATCACGATGGTCAAGGCCGGCAGGATCGAGTGATAGGCGGCGCTGGCGATGAACGGCCAGTTCAGGCCGGGAACTACGGTCTGCGAGTAGCCCTGTCCCAGCGGGAAGACGTGCAGGGTGACGGCAAACACCTCAAGCAGGATCAGGGCGAAGAAGAAATAAGGCATGGCCTGAAGGAACATCAGCCCCGGCAGCGCCCGATCCAGCCAGCCGCCGCGCCGCCACGCGGCCAGGATGCCGAGCCCGGTGCCGACGGCAAACGCGATCACCGTCGCGGTTCCCACCAGGGCGAGGGTCCACGGGATGGTCTGGCCGATAAGGCTCGAGACCGAAGCGGGGTACTCGGTGACATCGGTGCCGAAGTTCAGGTGGAACACGTCGTTGACGTATGAGACGTACTGGCCCCAGAGCGAGCCGGCATGACCGATTCCGAGCATCGCCTGGATCGCCTTGTAGGCGGACGGCTGAAGATTAGGGAACTTGGCCATGATGGCCTCGACCGCGTTGCCCGGCATCGCCCGCGGGAGAAAGAAATCGATGGTGAGCGCCACCCAGGCGGCGACGGCGTAGAACACCAGGCGACGGATCAGGAAAGACATCGCCGGCTCCTAACTCTCGATGGTCTCTGTTGGCCGCGAACGCGACCCTCGCCTGGGTCCGGCCGCGCACGCAGAGCCAGCCGCACCGTTCGGTTTGCCCGGGTCGGCCGCGCCGCTCTTGGTGCTGCCGAACCTGCTCCCCCTCACCGGCTTCACCGGCAGGCGCATGGCTGTTCCTGGCGGGCAGCCGCAGCTGGACCGGAGCACGAGCTCAACCGGCAGGACCTCGGCCCTTGGCCGCAAGCCCGGCCTGATCATCCGGTCCATCAGCCGGATGCAGGCCCGCTCCCCGAGCCTGCGCATCGGCTGGTGGACGGTGGTGAGCGGCGGGTCACTGAGGCAGCCCGGGTAAATGTCATCGAAGCCGACCAGGGCGACGTCGTCAGGGACGCCCACCCCGGCTTCTGAGAGAGCCCGCAGGACACCGATGGCCATCTGGTCGTTGGCGGCGACTACAGCGTCGGGCAGCGAGGTGCCGTGGCTTGCGAGCAGGCTTTCGCCGGCTTCCACGCCGCTCTGCACGCTGAGCTCACCTACATAAGAACCGATCACACGGCAGCCGGGGTGCGCACTGATCACCCGCTCCAGCCCGAGCCGCCGCTCCCTGAGGTCGGCGAGGTGAGCAGGCCCGTCAACGTGGTAGAACCGCCGCCTGCCGTGCACCTCGATCAGATGAGCCACGAGGGCGGCCGAGCCGGAGCGATTGTCGGCTGTCACGACGTCGACGGTGGTCTCGCCAGGGGCGCCGGCGATGACCACGACTGGAACCCGCTCGGTGAGGCGCGCCAGCAGTGACGAGGGGACTACCGCATGGCCGATGAGCATGCCGTCCACCTTGCCTGACAGGTTCCTTAGCCGGGCGAAGTTCTGGCCGTTCTCGCCGTTCAGGTATGTGATCAGGAGCGACCAGCCGCTGTCGCTGACGCCGGCGCCGACACCCCGCATTACCTCGTCGTAATAGAGCAGGTTCATGTTCTCGACTTCGTACTGCCGGGCCCGGCTCTCGACGCAGACGAATCCGATGACCTCCTTGCGCCGACGCGACAAGCTCTGCGCAGCGCCGTCGGGGACATAGCCGAGCCGTTCGATCACTTCGTTCACGCGCAGCCTGGTGGCGTCGCGTACCCGGTCCTGACCGTGAATCACGCGGGACACGGTCGCGGTAGAGACCCCTGCCTCCCGAGCGACGTCATAGAGGGTTACCACGTCTGCTCGCGGTTCAGCTGCCGTTGCGCTGACGAGGTCAGGAAGAGGGGACCATGACGGACGGTCAGCGAGATTTCGCCAGCTGACTTCACGTCAAGTCGGCTGCCCGCCGCCGACCCCGCCTCGCTGAGCAGGTCGCGGCGGTGCGGCGCGGCGCTGACTGACCGCAGGCTTGCGGAGCGAGGGCGGAGGTTCACGGCTATCGACCGCCTACTGCTCGGTGGCGTGCTCGGGAGGTGTGGCGGGCTTCGCTGCCCGGCCACCGGGCTTCGCAGCCGAACATGTTAGCGAGCACACGATCGGCTGTCTAAGCGCTTACATGTTGGAATCTAAGCGCTTACATTAGGACCGCTCGTAGAGGCGGTCAAGAGCTTGCCGCACCGTGATCGAAAAGTTTCGGCGCTACGCGAAAGCGGCACCGAGGTACTGCCAGGAGGGCGACATGCTCCCATCTGAGTCTGATTTGTGCCGGCAGTACTCCGTCAGCCGCACCGTGCTCAGGCAGGCACTCGGCGAGCTCGAGGACGACAGGCTGATCCACAAGGTCAAGGGCAAGGGCACCTTCGTAACCGGCCGCCCGCTCACACCAGTTTCGTCAAGCACTCGCTGGGCTCGCTGACGCCGTTCGCCGGGTCATACGGTCCTGGTGGGCATGCGGACCGTCCGCAACGTCGCGCGCGACACCGCACTTGACGCTGGCCCCGACCTGACCGACGAGCAGCGCGCGATCCTGGTCGTGCACCGCTGGGAGAAGCGCTTTCACGTCGGCTGACCGCGAGGTCACTCCAGTGGCTGCAGTGAGATGACGTCGGGTTCGCCGCCAGCCGCCAGCCGCCAGCCGCCGGCCGCCGGCCGCGCCGGCGGCTCGGTCGAACTGGTCAAAGCGGCCGATGCGCCCACGGCCTAGCCTCGGACGTCAGGCACCCACCACCCGCTTCCTTTAGGCACACATCAGCCGCGGCACCCTTCGCCAACTCCCCGCAAAGGCTGGCCCGTCGCGGGCCAGTGGGCCGTCGCGGACCACGCCGCGCAGTCGTGCGGCCGTGGCCATGCCCGGTCCCCTTCCGCGATGGGTGATTCGGATTCTCCCTGGACGCGTGGCCACGCGGGTCAGGGCAGTGGCCGCAGGCCGGCTGCCCCGAGCAAGTAAGCATTCTGCTCGGGATCTGGACCCGCGGCCAGGCCGGTGACGGCGTGCCCGACCTGCGCTGGCGTGAGCGGCGGGCCGCCGGCGCGACGGGCAGCGCCGTCGCCTTCCGTCGCGGCGTAAGCCCGGGCGAACACGGCGCCGAGCGCGGTCGCGGGGGTCAGCTGCGGGAGCAGCGATACGAACCGGATGCCGAGCTTTGCCCGTGCCGATTCCTCGGCGGCGTACGCAGTCAGCCAGCGGATGGCCGACTTGGCCCCGGAGTAGCCGCCCGACAGGGGCGAGCCGAAGAGCGCTGCCCCGCTGGAGAGGGCGACAACCGTACTTCCCGGCTCGAGCGGAGCCAGCAGCGCTTCGCGCGTCCAGTTGAATGCATGCTGGACATCGACATCCCAGTTCCGGCTGAACGTCTGCCAGGTGTACTGCTGCAGCGGCCGCGGCAACGGCGTGGCGCCGGCATTCAGCACGAGCACGCCTGGGTGGTACTTGTCGATGAGTTCGCCCGCCGCCACTGGGTCGGCCGCATCGGCCACCGCTGCGGTGAACGACTCACCCAGCTCGGCACGCAACTCGTCCAGCGCGTCTCGATTTCTGGCGACCCCGACCACCTGCGCGCCTGCCTCGCTTAGCGCCGTGGCAATGCCACGGCCGAAGCCGCGGCTAGCGCCAGTGACAACTGCCGTCACACCCGCTAGGTCACTATCTGACATGACACTCCCTCCGTAATGCGCCTCGGCCCGGCTGCCGGGTCCGGCGGTCTGCCCAGACCGCTTGGGTCCGCGCGAGTCCCCTGGCCCGGCCGCGGGGATGCGTGGCTGATCACGATGACTTCCAGTGTGGATCGGCGCGGGAGAGCCAAGGCAGTGCCTGGCACATCAGTCAGGCGTGGGGTTTGCAACCTGTGAGCGTGTACTTTGCACAGGCCCGCCGTGGCCGCCTTGCCCCGGCCGCCGCCTGGCAGGCGCCGGGAGCCTGATTGACGGTCCGTCGGCGGGCCGGCAGACTCGGCGCATGACGGAGTGGATCTACTTCATCCATGTCTCGCGAGCGGACTTCGCCGCGACCATGACCGCCGAGGAGCAGGCGGTGTGGGCGGAGCACTTCGAGAGATTGAAGACGATGCATGCTGCGGGGGACCTGATCCTTGCCGGACCGACGCTCGGCACCATCAACACGGGGCTGGTGATCTTTGAAGCCGCCGACGAAGAGACCGCTCGGCAGGTCATGGCCGAGGACCCGGTCATTCGCGGCGGCCATGGCCGCGGGGAGTTGCGTCCGTTCCGGGTGTCGCTCCTGCGTGGGAGGGACTGAGCTGACCGACCGGAGTGGAACTCATCGGCCGGCGGCGACCGCGAAGGAGATCCACACATCGGGCGGAAGCCCCGGCTGGCCCGGCACCGGGCGGCGCTCCTCGCTCCACGCATCACCGGCGATCTCGGTCGCGACACGACGCCAGAAGCGCACGGCCGCCGGGTTGTTGTCCTGGAACGCAACTTCCCATTCGCCAGGATGGTGGCCGACCACCTCCCGAACCGTACGCAAGCCGATCCCGGTTCGGCGCACCGCGCGGACGACGAAGAACCCGCTCAGCACGCGAACCTGGCTGGCCAGCCCGCGGACGACAGCCAGGCCGACCGGCCGGTCGTCGATCATGAGCAGGTACGCCTCCCAATCTGGGTCCGCGAATGCGGCCTGGAGCCTTTCACTGCGGAAGGTGCCGTCGGGACTGGGTAGCTGGCCACCGAACTCGGACATGTCGTGACGGAACATCAGCCACAGCCGTTCGAGCACGGGCTGATCGGTCGGGCTGGCCAGCCGAACCGAGACGTCAGGCACGACGCTCTCCTTGTCTGCCAGGCTGCACGCAGGACCAGCGCCGGCCGCGAAGCGCGCCAACCTCATCTGCGTCCTGGCCCGCCCTGAGCTGCGCTAGTCCGGCGTGGCGCGGAATGACGCGCAACCGGCTGGGGCGGGTGAGCTCACTCGGTCCACTCCTGCTCGGTATTGCTGGCGCAGGTCGCGATGCCGGCGGGGGACTCGTTCGTGGCGGGACTGTCCGCGTTGAGGCACAGGCTCGACGGCATTGCCGCAAGGTCGATCGTGGCCCCGTCCGTGTTCCAGACCTGGGCGTCGGACCCGGTGCAGGTCTCGATGACGACATCCCCGCCGCTGGCGACGGATTTGGTGGTCAGGCACAGGCCAGACTCCTCGTTAACGAACTCATAGCCGGCTCCGTCCTTCGCCTCCCGCCAGTCCTGATACCAGGAGGAGTTGCAATTGGCCACGTCGACCTGGGCAGTGTTTACGTGGTTCATGGCGTTGAGGCAGAGGTCGTGCGTCTCGTTCTTGACCGTGAAATAGGTCACGGTGGTTGGTGAAGGGCTGGGGCTGGCCGGCCGACTGGACGCGGGCGGCGCGCTCGGCGAGACTGACGGGTCGCCCTCCGTTGCGTTACCCGGGCTGGTGGGTGCAGGGCGGGCCCGGGAACGGTGGGCGGGTGAAGGGCTGGAACGGGCCGAGGTGACGTTCTCAGAAGGACGGGCGCTCGCCGTGGGAGCGGGCAGTTTGAGGCTGCTCTGGCCCTGGCTACCTGCAGGCGCGTGGGTGACGAGGATGATGCCACCGACGACGCCGCCGGCCAGCAACAGCGACGTGACCGCGGCGACAGCAACTCGTCGGCTGCCGAGAGTGCGCAGCCCGCGTCTTCCCGGCAGCCGGACCTTCAAGCCCGTAGGCGGCTGAAGGCCGGTCGATGCATCCCAGCTCGGATGTAGATCCGTGCGCCGGCTACCGACAAGGCGCGGCGCACCTTTCTCCGCTGGCAGCGGGACCTGCAAGTCGGCCTGCGGTTGCCGACCGGTTTGTGGCTCCAAGCTGGGGTTCGGGTCCTCGGGGGAGTTAGGCCGGAGCAGCTGCGATACCGGCTGGGGCACCGGCCATTGGCCGGGGACCTGGCGCAGGCTCGCGCGAGCCTCCTCGATCGTCGCGCGCTCGCTCGGGTCGCGGCGCAGCAGCCCGGTGATGGCCACCGCCAAGCTCGGGTCGCAATGTGGGACGGGCAAGTCCTCGAACAAGATGGCACGCAGGGTGGCAGCGGAGCTGTCCCGGTTGAACGCGCCGTGCCCCTCGGCGGCGTGATACAGCGTCGCGCCGAGTGACCACAGGTCCACGGCGGGCGTGATCGGCCCGCCGTTGAACAGCTCGGGTGCAATGTATGCCTGGGTGCCCAGGACGATCCCGGCTTTGGTCAGCCTCGGGTCCCCGACGGTGTGCGCGATCCCGAAGTCGGACAGCTTCGCGCGGCCGTCGGCCGTGATCATGATGTTCTCGGGCTTGACGTCCCGGTGCACGATGCCAAGCGCGTGCGCGGCCGCCAGGGCGTCAAGCACCTGCAGGCCGTAGCGGACCACCGTCGCGGCGGGCATCGGCCCGTCCCGCGCGATCAGCTGGCCGAGGGTGTTGCCTTCCACAAATTCCATGACGAGGTATATGGGGTCCTGCGCGGTATTGGCGGGAACGACCTCGTAGAGCGCGACCGCGTTGGGATGCTGAATGCGCGCGGCGCTGCGCGCCTCCTGAAGCGCGCGCTGCTCGTGGGTCTGCACGTCCGCGTGGGTGAGTCCCGCCGCTGGGCGCAGTTCCTTCATCGCCACCATGCGGCCGAGTAGCTCGTCGGCCGCCAGCCAGACCGTCCCCATCCCGCCGCTGCCGAGTTCGCGCACCAGACGGTACCGTCCCGCTACCAGCCGACGCGGCGTTCTAGCCTCGCTGTCCGACACCGATCCCCGTCCTTGCTGATCTTCTAGCGCCACGAGCCCACAGCAGCCTATGACCAAAACGCTTGATCTATCAGGAAAGGAGTAAAGGCTTGGTTGCGATAACGGGATTAGTGCAGGATCTGCCCGGATGGGCCAGAGTCCGCCAGTCGTGGAGTTTCCGCTGGTCGCCGCGAGCACAGCTGGTGGTGCCCTGCGGGAACTCGGCGCGTTCCCGCAGGACGCTGAACCGGTCGGCGGATCAGCCGAAGCCGAAACCTCCGACCTGGAACGAGATGGTCTGCGTCAGCAACAGCCCCGTGATCGTCACCGTGTATGAGCCAGGTGCCAGTCCCGCGGTGTCGACGGTGACGGTGACGGTGCCGTTGCCGTCCGGACCGCCGACGTTGAGCGACTGCGGCGAGGACAGGGACAATCCGCTGAGCGTGGCCGTCACGTCATCCCAGGTCTGTCCAGGCACCGTGGAGGCCGGGTTGGCGTACGGGCCGCTCGTCACCCCGTACTGCCCGGGAAGCGGCGGATACACGCCGAAGCCGTCCAGGATCGTGGTGCCGTTCGGAGTACGGCCTGGAATGAAGCCGTGCCCGGTGACCGTCACCGTCTGACCGTTAGCCACGTGAAAGGCGGACTCGCTGATATGAGATTCCAGCCGGTTCAGGTCGCGCTGCGCGATCCGACTCGGCTGGAACGGTCCGTGCTGCCTGTCGATCTGCCTGACCAGGGCGGGCACGAACGCGGGCGCGTAGATGGTGCCCCAGCCCGCGGCGATGCTGTAACCGGGCCCGGTCGAGTAGCCGGTCACGCCGTAAGCGCTGTCGGTATAGCCGGCCGGGACATCGATGATGCCGGCCGCCGCCCCACGCGGTCCGATCGCCGCCAGAGCCGGGTTCACCGTACCGAGATCGGCACCGCGTAGCTGCGTGGCCAGCGCGAGGACGCCCGCGAAGGTGGGCGACGCCTGCGACGTCCCGTCAGAAGCATCCATCGAGATGTCGGGGAAGGCGCGGCCGGTGACGCCGCGCAGCGCCGGGATGCCTCGCTGCCACCACGGCTTGGGGTACACCGTGGAAATTCCGGCGCTCTCCGCGTCGGAGTCATTGTTCGGTGCGGTCCACAGCGCATCCGGGGCGGTGCGTCCGGTCGGAGTGGCCAGACCCGGGTTCGGGATCGTGCCACCAACCGCGGTGACCCACGGGCTGTCGACGGGGTGACCTGCGGTGAGGCCGATCGGCGGCGTGCACTGGCCGGTGTCGCCGAGCACCGGTGGGTCGGTCGGGCCGCAGTCTCCGGCAGCGAAGCTCACCGGGATGTTGTGCGCGGCGGCGTCGAGGAAGGCCGGGTCTAGCGAGTGGATGGCCGCCTGCTGGGTGGCGGTCGGGTTCGTGGGGTCGTTGATGAAGTCGTTCTCGCCGTCACCCAGGCTTACCGTGATGACGTCCGCAAGGTGCTCGTTGGCGATCATCTCGATGGCCTGAGCTACCTGCGGCCACCCCTGCATGCCGATGGTTTCCGGCACCGGCGGGCTGACGAAGATGATGTTCGCGTACGGCGCCATGGAGTGGATCGCCTCGGCGTCGAGCCGGTCTTCCCCTGGGCTGCACTCGACCTGGCAGGTCGCGGACGGGTTGGTCGGCGCCGGGAGCGCCATCTGGGTGATGTTCGCCGGGGGCAGGTCCATGTCCGCGTCGTAAGACGCCATTGACGCGTCAAGGCCAGGGTCGGGGTTGGTAACGATGTAAGCCACGGTCACGCAGGCGCCGTCGATCCCCTGCTTCCAGAGGTTGTTGACGCCGTAGTCGATGATGTCCTCCTGCGCGGTCGGATCCGGGAAGCGCAGTCTGAGTGACTGCCCCGCGGCGACCTTCGCCTCGATCGCGTTATATGTCGCGGTCGTAGCCGCGATGCGCGCGGAGGGCGGTGGAACGCCCTGGCACTGGCCGGCTGGTGCAGGAGCGCTTGCGAGCGCCGGACCTGCGAGCGCGGTACCGGCAACTAATAAAGTGCCAGCACCAGCGATAAGAAGGGCTCTAGCGAACATGTTGCGGCCTCCGGGATCAGAGCTGCCTGCCACGGCGCGGCTTTGCCGTGGAGCGACCCACTAAGGACGCTAGGCCAGCGTCCGATTCGCGGCAAGACGTGGCAGCCCGGTGCTTCCGCTCCCACTGAGCAATGGAGTCTCATTTGCGGTGTTGTTCGACTCCGCACAATCCCGGCCGAAACCGAACGTGTTGTTCATGCCGCTCTCTTACGCGAGCCGCCAGGCCAGGAGCCCTTCGGGCGCCGCAGCAGGTGCGAAGCCGGCCCCGACCAGCTCCCGCTCGATCACGTCCCGTGCTGGCCGGTACGAGTAGGCGCGGTCTTCATCCTCGCTGATGATCTTGTCACCCTGGCTGATCCGGTAGACGAAGCGAGCCAGGCTCGCCTCGTCGTCCGACTCAAGGATCTCCGACAGCAACGTATAGGTGTGCCGGCCCACCTGGCGCGAGTCCAGCTCCTGCAGCGGACGCCGCGTCGGCGGGCCGCCCTCCCGCCAGGTGAACACAAGCAGGCCGGCCGGCTCGAGCTGGGCCGCCAGCACCGGCCACAGGCGCTTGCGATAGTCGGGCTCGAGCGAATACAGCACGTTGATCATGACCACGGCCTCGACCGGCTCGTCCAGGTCTACGCTCAGCGCGTCGCAGGGCAGCACGGTTACGCGCTTGAGCAACTCGGGGTGCGAGCAGAGCCGCGATAGCAGCACTCCGCGCATGCCGGCCGAAGGCTCGAGCGCGAAGATCTCGGCCGGTGTCCAGTCGGCCAGCGAGATCGTGATCAACCCGGTCCCGGCGCCGATGTCCAGGATGCTCCGCCTGACCCCGGCCACGAGCGGGGGCAGCTTCTCGCGGATCTCCGGCACGTGCGCGTTCTCGTGCGTCAGGTCGTAGAACGGAAGGGAAGCGAAGTCAGTCATGCCGGGCACTATTCCAGAGCCCTGGCCCGGACCGCACCCGACCGCTTTCGCACTGCCATCCCGACAAATCACCGCGCGCTCGCGTGGCTGGGCGCCGCCGGAAATCTCGGGCGTTGTCTCGTCACGGCGTCTGCCGATCGTCTTACCGGTAGAGGCGCCGACGGCCCCGGAGCGGGTTCCGCCCGGAATTACGCATCGTGATCCCTGGCCAAAGCCCACGCCGAGATCGAGATCGGCGACTCGGTCGTGATCGTCAAGGATGGTGTACGGGACTGGCCGGCGCGCGGCGGCCGGCAGTAGGTCAAGGAGGAGGCAACCGATGAAGTACGTGCTGCTGTTCGTCGAAACCGAGGAATTTTCCCGCAGATTCGACGGCATGGACGCGATCGAGCGTGAACGTGCCCTGGCCCTGGTCAACGACTGGTTCGCCACGCACGCCGACAAGCTGGGTGGCGGCGGCAAGCTGCAGGCCGCGGAGACGGCGACGACGGTGCGACTCGACCGGGGCGAGCCGCTCATCACTGACGGCCCGTTCGTGGAGGGCAAGGAGGTAGTCAGCGGGTACGCGGAGATTGACGTCGCCGATCTGGATGAGGCCCTGCGCATGGTCAGGACCTGGCCGGGCTGCCCGGTCGTCGAGATTCGCCCCCTGCAGCTCGAGATGCTGCCTACGGGATGAGTGCTCAGAGGCCAGAAGCCTCAGGCGACCAGCTGGCGCGCGTGCTCCGGCAGCACGCAAGCCAGCTGGCCGCTTCGCTCGTGCACGTGACCGGTGACTTCGCTGCGGCGGAGGACCTGGTCCAGGACGCCGTGGTTGCGGCGCTACAGCACTGGCCGACAGAAGGGATTCCGCAGCGGCCAGATGCGTGGCTGTTCACCGTGGCACGACGCCGTGGTCTCGACTCGATCCGGCGGGAAGCCAACTACCGGGCCAAGCTGGCGCAACTGCAATGGCCGGTGCAGCCGGCGGCCGACGAGCGACTCCGGCTGATCTTTACCTGCTGCCACCCCGCCCTGTCCCGGTCGGCTCAGATCGCCCTTACGTTGCGGGTCGTGTGCGGCCTGACCACAACTCAGGTCGCCCGGGCGTTCCTAGTGCCAGAAATGACCGTCGCGCGCCGGATCTCGCGAGCCAAACGGAAGATCGCCGACGCGCGAATCCCCTACCGGGTTCCTGACGACGATGAGCTCGGCGCACGCCTGACCGAGGTCCTGGCGGTGATCTACCTTCTGTTCAATGAGGGCTACCTGTCTACGAGCGAACAGGCGCGGGCTCGCGACCTCGCCGACGACGCCGACTGGCTGGCCAGCCTGCTGCACGGTCTCATGCCGGGCGAGCCCGAGGTGGCCGGCCTGCTCGCGCTGATCCGGCTGCACCGTGCCCGCGAGGCTGCCCGCTTCGACCAAGGCGGCCGACTGGTCCAGCTCGAACACCAGGACCGCTCGCTGTGGGACCGGGAGACGATCGCGGACGCGACCCGGTTGCTGGCCAGGGCGGCGCGGCAGCACTACCCCGGCCCATATCAGCTTCAGGCTGCGATAGTTGCCTGCCACGCCGAGGCCGGCCGCTGGCAGGACACCGACTGGGAGCAGATCGTAGTGCTGTACGACATGCTGCTCCACCTGGCACCCTCGCCGGTCACCCGCCTGCACCGGGCCATCGCCCTTCGCTACACCGCGGGTGCGCAGGCCGCCATGAGCGAACTCGATGAGCTGGGGGACGCCTTGTCCGGATATCACCTGTACCACGCCAGCCGGGCCGAGTTCCTGCGCGAACTTGGCCACCCGGCTCGGGCGCGAGCCGCGGACCGCGCTGCCCTCGAGCTGACGGCGAACCCAGCCGAGCAGGCCGTGCTGCGGCAGCGCCTCACATGGGCGTAGGCGCAACTCGGGCGCGGCGGGCTGCTGCCTGACGGGAGGATATCTGGTCAGCGGCACAGCTGCGTGCTTAGCTGGCCGCGGCGCCGACGACTGAGGCTGGCCGCGGCGCCGACGACCGAGGCTGGAGGTAACCAGGCATGGGCGCCGGACCAGAGCGGCTGCTCGATCCGACTGGCTTTGACGAGCGAGCCGTCGACACGACGCTCGCGCCCCGGCCCGCGAGGTTGCACGGGCTCACCGTCGGCCTGCTGGAGAACACCAAGGTGAACGCCGCCCTGCTCCTGTCCAGCATCGGGCGCGAGCTGCAGCGCGAACACGCAGTCCGGGCCGCGCTGATGTTCACGAAGAGCTACTTCGGCACGCCGACCGAGGAGAGCCTGATCCAGCGCATTCTGCACAGCTGCGATTTCGTGGTGGCGGGCATCGGTGATTGAGGCTCATGCAGCGCGGCCAGTTTGGCCGACGGGATCCTACTGGAGCGGGCGGGAGTGCCTGCCGTGAGCATCTGCACGGAACCGTTCGTGCCGGCCGCCCAGGCGATGGCCAGGGTGTACGGCTTCCCGGCCTACCAGTTCGCCACCATGCCGCATCCGCTGGCCAGCCTCGACGAGGCCCAGATCCAGGCTCGCGCGCACGACCTGATGCCCAGGGTGCTGCGTATTCTCGGCGGGGAGTCCTGAATGACCGGCCCGCCGCCCGCTGGCCCTCCACTCGCCGACGGCGCAGGGATCCGCGCGGCCATGGAGTATTACGCGGACCGGGAGTGGACCGACGGGCTGCCGGTGGTGCCGGTGACCGAGTCGTACCTGGCCGAGTTCCTCGCCAGGACGAGCATGCATCCCGACGACGTCGTGCTCGCGATGCCGCACCTGAACCGCGAGTGCACGGTCAGGCTCGCCGCCATCAACGCGGCCATGGCCGGCTGCCTGCCCGACTACTTCCCCGTCGTGCTGGCCGCCTGGGAAGCCCTCGGCGGCGACGGCTACCCGGTCAGGGGAATCTGGCAGAGCACGACCGGCACGGCGCCGCTTCTGGTCGTCAACGGCCCGGTCCGGGTGCGGATCGGCCTGAACTGCGCGGGCAACGTCTTCGGCTCGGGCTTCCGGGCGAACGCCACGATCGGCCGGGCCGTCCGGCTTACCGCCATCAACGTATTCGGCCTGCACCCGCACCTGCTTGACCAGGCGACTCAGGGCACGCCGGCCAAGTACACCGCCTGTATCGCGGAGAACGAGGAGCAGAGCCCGTGGTCGCCGCTGCATGTCGAGCACGGCTTCGATCCGGCTGACAGCGCCGTGACCGCGATCGTCATCAGGTCCTGCGTACACATCGAGGCCCGTCACACGCAGGTCCCAGAGCAACTCGCCATTGACATCGCCGGCACGATCAGGCGCACCGGCGCCCTCGTTCACGAGACCATCAGCGCGCTGGTGGTGCTCGGACCCGAACACGCACGGCTGTTTGCCGGCGCAGGCTGGAAGAAGGACGACGTGCGGCAGTTCATCTACGCCCACGCCGCGAACACCAGGGCCGACCTGGCGGCGGTGGGCAAGGACGCGGTCTCGCGGCACAGTCACTGGCGGCTGCCCGCCGACCACCCGGACGCCATGCCGGACCTGGCCAGTAGCGGCGAGAACCCCGATCTCGTGCCGGCCCTGAATTCCCCGGCCGCGGTGCAGCTCATGGTGGCCGGAGCCGACAACGCCGGCGTCTCCGCGGTGATCGAGACCTTCGGGCCGCGCGGCGGGCCGCCGTCCATCGCAAGGGTTGGTGGCATCGATGACTAGCGACGGCGCGCCAGGCACTCCCGCCGGAGCAGGTGCCGCGGATGCGGCCGGGCTGGAGACCGCGTTCCGGCGCTTCAGGGACATGCTTGCCTCTGACGGCTACACCCTCAGCTGGTCGGTGAACGGCCGGGACCGGGTTGTCGTGCAGATCGAGGCCGGGCCCGGCGCCTGCGCCGACTGCCTCGTCCCGCTGCCGGTCATGGAGGCCATCATGTCCGACGCGCTCGCCCCGACCGGCTACGCGCTCGACCACGTCGTCCTGCCGCCGCAAGCAGGCCACTGAGCGAGCGTAGGTCCAGCCAGGCGTCCGGGCGCTGCGCGACAATGAACGCACCGCCAACCCGGACACCGCTGGAGGCACCGTGCAGCACGTCATCGCCCTCGCGCGGACCGCGATCACCGTGCGGCACTGGTTCGAGGTCGACCTCGAGGACTCGTCCATGGAACACGGGGCGCGGATCGAGCTGCGCGAGCTGGCCGCGCATCCGCGACGCGGCAGCGAATCGGCCGCCCAGCTGCTCGCGGTCGACCGCCCGCTGTGGCGAGCCGACCTTTTCGACCGGCTTGCCGACGCTCCCGGCAGTTTCGGCGTAGCCCATTACCACCCGAATTTCGTAGGGAACGAGCCGTGTCCCAGGGCATGGGATCCGCAGCTGAGCGCTAGTCCGTGGGATTGGCTCGGCGATCAGCTCACCGGGCTTGGCAACGGGACCTGGCAGCTCGACCAGGATGACGCCCGCGAGCTGAGCGGACTGGCACCGACTGTCGTCGCGCTAGCCCAGCAGTTCGGGCCGGGCCGCTGCCGCTCCGCCGCGCAGTGTCACGGGCTGACCCGCGACGTCCAGGACGCGGTACGGTTGATGATCTCCGAGCTGCGCCGCCCCGACCTGCTGGACAGCGACTGGGTTTCGCCCTGGGCGGTCTGAGCAACCCCAACATCGCCGGCACCGTCATCGAGACCGACGCCGGAGCCCGGCTGGTCGCCATCGGCTAAAGGGCGGCTTCTGGACCGGCGTTCCCCTCGTCGGCGGGCGGCACCGGGGCGTCGGCCAGCCGGTCGATCGCCCTGGCCAGCGCCTTGAGC
>JASHOL010000469.1 GCA_030041135.1 Streptosporangiaceae bacterium
ACCCGGGCGCGGCGAGCTGCGGGTCCGGGCGCGGCGAGCTGCGGGTGCGGGCGGCGAGCTGCGCGCGGGAGCTGGAGGGCGAAGGCGGGGGTGGCGAGACGCTGAGCTGCCGGCACAGAGGCGGTCGCCGACCTGCGGCGCGCGGGCGCGAGCCGCGGTGGAACCGTGGTGCCAGGTGGCCTTAGCTGCGGCGGTGCGCGCCAGCTGGTCGGCTGGCCGTGGTGGCCGGCGTGAGGCTCTCCTGCTCGGGTGGACCGCCCTTCGAGGCGGCGGACGGCATCGTCCAGACCCACTTGCGGTAGGACCAGAACCGGAACAGCGTACCGACGCCCGTGCCGATGACCAGGGCCATGTTGTACCAGAGCTTGCCGGTCAGGCCCCCGACGTCCTGGATCAGCCAGATGCACCCGTAGTAGATCAGCAGGCCAATGCCGTTCAGTATGAAGAACATGACGCTGTCGCGGGTCGTGCCCTGCCCTTGGCGATGACTGAACGACCAGTAGCGGTTGCCGATGTAGGTGGCGATAACGGCAACGATCGTCGCCACGGTAATCGCCCAGTACTTCCCGATCCCGTGTAGTGCATTCGCGATGCCGAAGGTGAGGATCGCGCCGATGGCGCCGACTACGAGGAATTTAGCGCCCTCGTGAATGAGCTGCCGGAACCGTTTGTACAACTCGCGGATGGTGCTCACCCTTGGACACGCCTCCCGATGCCCGAACGACCGCATTGTGACCTTGTGAGACTACCGTGTGAACGCTAGCAACCTTGCCACTTGGCCATGTTCTTACCCGCCTGGGGCCGGAATTTCATTTCAGGACTGTCGGCGCCCGCCGGTAGTCTCACGGGCGTGCCCGATCCAGAAGTCCTCATCACAGCCCACGGCCTGACCAAGCGATTCGGTGACTTCACCGCTGTCGACGGGATCGACTTCGAGCTGCGACGAGGCGAGGCGTTCGGGTTCCTCGGTCCGAACGGGGCGGGGAAGTCCTCGACGATGCGCATGATCGGATGCGTCTCGCCGCCGAGCGGCGGGGAACTGTCGATCTTGGGCATGAACCCGCTGGTCGACGGCCCGGCCATCCGGGCCCGGCTGGGCGTCTGCCCGCAGGACGACACCCTGGACATCGAGCTCACGGTCAAGGAGAACCTGCTGATCTACGGCCGCTACTTCGGCCTGTCCCGCAGCGTGATCGCCGAGCGGACCGCCAAGTTGCTGGACTTCGTGCAGCTCACGGAGCGGGCCGACGACCAGGTGGAGCCGCTGTCCGGCGGCATGAAGCGCCGGCTGACCATCGCGCGTTCCCTGATCAACGAGCCGGAGATCCTGATCCTCGACGAGCCAACCACCGGCCTGGACCCGCAAGCCAGGCACGTCGTCTGGGATCGCTTGTTCCGGCTGAAGCAGCAGGGCGTCACGCTGATCCTGACGACCCACTACATGGACGAGGCCGAGCAACTGTGTGACCGGCTGGTCGTCATGGACGGCGGCAAGATCGCCGCGGAAGGCTCGCCCCGCGAGCTGATTGAGACCTACTCGACTCCCGAGGTGCTCGAGCTCAGGTTCCACGTTTCCGATCATGAGCAGGCGGCCGAGAAGGTGGCCGACGCGCCCTCCGAGCGGATGGAGGTGCTGGCCGACCGGATCTTGCTCTACGTCGCTAACGGGGATGCCGCTCTGGCTACGGTGCGCAGCCTGGGCCTGGAGCCGCTGACCTCGCTGGTACGCCGCAGCACGCTGGAGGACGTCTTCCTGCGGCTGACGGGCAGGCGGCTGGAGGACGGATGACAGCGCCTGCCGTGCCGAGGGGCACCCCGTCCGCCGCGGAGACCGCTGAACTGCCAGGGACCAGGCCGGCCGTCGCGGGCCAGTGGGCGATGGCGATGCGCGCGTTCCGTTTCTGGCTGGTCAATTACCGGCGCACCTGGCGCGGGACGATGTACTCCAGCGTGCTCAACCCCGTGCTGTACCTGGGGGCCATGGGCCTCGGCCTGGGCAGCCTGGTCGACAAGCACCACAGCGCCAGCCTTGGCGGCGTCAGCTACCTGGCGTTCCTGGCGCCGGGCCTGCTCGCAGCGGCCGGCATGCAGACGGCCATGAACGAATCGACCTATCCCGTGATGGCCTCGGTCAAGTGGCTGAAGACCTATCAGGCGGCCGCCGCGTCCCCGCTGCGCCCAGGCGACCTGTTCCGCGGGCACCTGATGTTCACCACGATGCGGCTGATCATGAACAGCATCATCTTCCTGGCGATCATGGCCGCGTTCGGGGCCGTCCGGTCGGCGTGGGTCGTCGCCGCGGTGCCGGTCGCCGTGCTCACCGGCCTGGCGTTCGCGGCGCCGATCGAGGCCTACGCCGTGACCAGGGAAAAGGAACAGGGCTTCGCGATGCTGTTCCGCTTCGGGATGATCCCGATGTTCCTGTTCTCTGGCACGTTCTTCCCGATCACCCAGCTCCCGGCCTGGATTCGGCCCCTGGCCTACATAACCCCACTCTGGCACGGGGTCGCGCTGTGCCGGGCGCTGAGCCTGGGGACCGCCGGCCTGTGGTCGTCGGTCGGGCACCTTGCCTACCTAGCCGCGCTCACGTTGATCGGCCTGGTGGCCGGGTTCCGCACCTACCGGCGGCGGCTCTATGTCTGAGCTGTCTGAGCAGCTACGCGGGCTGCCGCTGCGGATCCTGCCCCCGCAGTTGCTGGCGGCCAGGGGCAGGCTCCTCGGCGGCCGGGGGAGCGGGCACCTGATCGAGCGCCACGCCCGTGCCTACCGGCACGCCTGGCTCATCCTGGTCTCCGGGTTCTTCGAGCCGCTGTTCTACCTGCTGTCGATCGGCATCGGCATCGGCGTCCTGGTCGGGAAGGTCACCGGGCCGGGCGGGCACCTGATCGGGTTCACCAGCTTCGTCGCCCCGGCGCTGCTGGCGACCTCGTCGATGAACGGGGCCGTGTTCGACTCGACGATGAACGTGTTCTTCCGCCTCAAGTACGCCAAGCTCTACGACGCCGCGCTGGCCACGCCCATGCGGTCAGGTGACGTGGCCCTTGGCGAGATCAGCTGGGCGCTGATCCGCGGCGGCCTTTATGCCATTGCCTTCATGGTCGTCATGCTTGCGATGGGGCTGGTGCACTCGGCCTGGGCCGTGTTCGCGATTCCGGCGGCGCTGCTGATCGGCTTCGCGTTTGCCGGCGCCGGGATGGCGGCGACCACGTTCATCCGCAGTTGGCTGGACTTCGAGTTCGTCACGCTGACGACGCTGCCGATGTTCCTGTTCTCGACAACCTTCTACCCGCTCAGCGTCTATCCGCGCCCGATCCAGTACGTCGTGGACTGCACGCCGCTCTACCAGGGCATCGCGCTGCTGCGCGGACTCACGCTCGGCTTCGTCGGGCCGGGCCTGCTCTGGCACGTGCTCTACCTGGCCGTCATGGGCACGACGGGCCTGGCGATTGCCGGCCGGCGGATCACCCGCCTGCTGCTGCGCTAGCCCGCCCGCAGATGCCACGATCGGCTCATGATCGGACGGCTGCATCACACTGTGCTCGACTGCCCTGACCAGGAAGCGCCGGCGTGGCCAGATCCGCAGGTCACCCGTTCTGCCTGATCCGGCTGTCGCGCTGGGCACCGCCGATCCCGTGAAAACCCTTCAGGACGGGAACGAGGTGTGTCCCCGGCTCGGTGCGTGCCGACGGCGCGACTACTCCTGGGCGGCGGCCTGTGGGTCGCGTCGCTCAGGCCGGCGCCGCCGACCGGTCGGCCAGCGGGCGGCGGCGCAGTGCGACGTCGGCCAGGGCCGGCGGGGTCCAGATCTCGTTGGGGTTGTACAGGTCAGTTCCCGGGGGCACGATCTCGTCGATCCGGTCGAGGGTCTTGTCGTCCAGAGCGAGCCAGGACCCTGCCAGCAGGCTGTCCAGCTGGCTTAGTGTCCGCGGGCCGATGATGACCGATGTGATCGCCGGATGGGCCATGGTGAACGCCACCGCGAGCTGGGGGAGCGAGCAGCCAAGGTCCTCGGCCAGCTCCGCCAGCCGGCCGGCCGCCGCGTACTTCGCGGAATTGGCGGGCAGCGCGGGATCGAAGCGATGCGGCGCGAGCGCCGCGCGGCCTGCGGTCAGGTCGACGTCGTCGCCGCTGTTGTACTGGCCGGACAGGAAGCCCCAGGCCAGCGGCGACCACGTGAGCACTCCCATCCCCAGCCGCTGGCATAGCGGAAGCAGGGAAGTCTCGATCCCGCGAGCCAGCATCGAGTAGGGCGGCTGTTCGGTGCGCAGCCGCATGAGGCCGCGTCTTTCTGCGACGTGATAGGCGTCCACGATGTGGTCAGGCGGGAAGGCCGAGCAGCCGAACGCGCGGATCTTGCCCGCGCGGACCAGGTCGGTCAGGACGGAAAGCGTCTCCTCGATGTCGGTCGAGGCGTCGGGCCGGTGCACCTGATAGAGGTCGATCCAGTCGGTCCGCAGCCGGTGCAGGCTGTTATCGATCTCGGCGAGGATCCAGCGCCTGGAGTTGCCGCTGCGATTGGGCCCGTCGCCCATCTGGAAGTGCACCTTGGTGGCCAGCACGACCTCGTCCCGGCGGCCGGCGAGCGCCTCGCCGACGATCTGCTCGGACTCGCCGTCGGAGTACATGTCGGCGGTGTCGACGAAGTTGATCCCGTGGTCGAGGGCGGCGTGGATGATCCGGGCGCAGTCGTCGTGATCGGGGTTGCCGACTGCGCCGAACATCATGGCTCCGAGGCAGTACGCGCTCACCTGGATCCCGGTTCCGCCGAGAGTGCGGTAGGTCATGGGCATGGGCATGACGTTAGGTGCTGGAGCGCGCTCTAGGTCAAATTGATAATGCGGGCGGCGCCGGGCGCGCAATCCGCTCAGTTCGCCTGGTCGGCCCAGGCACGGTCGATGGGCCCCGCCGCTCAATCGCGGGCGAGCCGTTCCAGCCGTTCGTGCAGGGTCGCGACGTAGGTCTCTGACTCTGGCTTCATCAGCACGCTCCGCAGGATACGGGCCCCGTCGACGTCGATCGCCATGTCCGGGTGGCGGCGCACGAAGGCGTCGGCCGAGACGCGCAGCGTGCTCACGAAGACGGGCTCGGCCGCTGCCGTCATGCCGCGCTTGAGGATGTCCTCGCTGGCGGCGTCGATGGCGGACAGGCTGGGCTCGGCCGGGTAGTAGCTAATGATGTCCAGTTCAGGCTGCTGATAGAGGCGCAGGACATCGGACGCCTCGAGCCGTCCGGCCCAGTCAAGCGCGGCCCTGCGCCCGGCCGCCAGCACCTGGCCGAGTCCGTCGGGCGTCGGCGGCAGCACCCGCAGTGTCAGCCACAGCGCGGCGGCGCTCGCGCCGGCCCGCGAGCACTCGAGGCTGATCTCGCCCAGGTGCAGCTCGTCCGAGGTGAAGTACGTGTACGGCGAGTCGTGGACGTAGAACCGGCCAGCGGACGGGTCGGCGAAGATTACCGCGCCGCAGCCATAGGGCTGCAGGCCGTGCTTGTGGGGATCGACGACGACCGAGTCGCAGTCGCGGATCGCCAGCCACGGCGCCGGGTCGAGCCCGGCCGGGCCGTCCTGGCCGGCCAGCAGCGTGAAGAAGCCGCCGTACGCCGCGTCGACGTGCACGCGCACGCCGTGCCGCCGGGCGACCGCGAGCACCTCGTGAACTGGGTCGATCGCGCCGAGGCCGGTCGTGCCCGCGGTCGCGACCACGGTCCCGATCTCGCCGCGGGCGAGCAGCGCGTCCAGTTCGGCCACGTCGATCCGGCCGCGGTCGTCCACGCCCACCGCGGTCCCTGAGATCCCGAGCACGCCGCACATCCGGCTGTGCGTGTAGTGCGCCTCGGCGCTATAGGCGATCCCGCGGCCGGGGTGCAGTTCCCTGGCGACATACAGCGCCTCCAGGTTGGCGATCGTTCCGCTGGTGGTCAGGTGCCCCAGGTGCGGCTCGAATCCGAACATCACGGCCAGCTGCGCGACCACCTCCTTTTCCATCGGCCCGGTGACCGGACCGCCGTCAAGCGCGTGGTTGTTCGGGTTGATGAGCATGGCGGCCAGGTAGCCGACGACCGCGGCCGGGTGCGGGGGCTTGAGCATCTGGCCGGCGTAGGAGGGGTGAAAGAACGGGTAGTTGCCGGCCAGCCTGCGGATCAGCTCAGCGAAGGCCGGCCCGAAGTCCTCGTCGCTGACCTGGACCGAGTCATGCTGCCGGTAATCGCCGAAGCTGCGCTGCCACTCTTCGATCGCGGACGCCGTACTGCTCAGCCAGCGCTCTAGCTCCATCGCTCACCTCGGGTCGCTCGGGGGTCTCGCAAGCAGCTTGACACATTCCTATATGGGAATATGATTGCGGCATGGCCAGGGCGGCGACGACGACCGACGCGTTCAACGCGGTCGCCGAGCCCCGGCGGCGGCAGATCCTTGACTTGCTCGCCGCCGGCGAGCTTCCGGTGAACGACCTCGTCGCCCGGCTCGGAGTCGCCCAGCCGCTGGTCTCCAAGCACTTGCGAGTGCTGCGGGAGGTGGGGCTGGTAGACGTGCGCGACGAAGGGCGGCAGCGCATGTACAGGCTCAACGGTGAGCCGCTCAAGCCGATCTACGACTGGGTGAGGGCCTACGAGCGGTCCTGGTCGACAAGGTTCGAGCGACTGGACGCGGTCCTGGCCGAGCTCAGGGAACAGGAGCAGGGAGATGACGGCAGTGACAGCTAGCAACGCGGTAGTGGTGACGCTGCCGAGCGACACCGAGGTTCAGATCACGCGGGTGTTTGACGCGCCGCGGGACCTGATCTACCTGGCCTGGACGACGCCCGAGCTGGTCAGGCGGTGGTGGGCCGGGGACCAGGGCGAGATCAAGAGCATCGAGATCGACCTGCGCGTGGGCGGATCCTGGCGGTACGTGATGGTCGCCAACGCCGGATTCGAGGTCGCCTTCCACGGTCAGTACCTCGAGCTCGTGCCAGGCGAGCGGATCGTATCGACCGATGTGTTCGAGGGCATGCCGGGCGCCACGGCGATCAGCACGACGACGCTGACCGAGCAGGACGGGCGCACGACGCTCTCGATCCTGGTGCAGCACACGAGCACGGAGAACCGGGACGCGCAGGTGGCCTCCGGTATGGAGGCCGGACTGCAGACCTCGCTGGCTAAGCTCGAGCGGGTGGCGAACTCGCTGCGCTGATGGCGACCGGCAGCTGATCGCTTTAGCCGGCCGCGCCGAGCACAGCGCGCAGCCGGGCGGCGAACGCGGCTGGGCGGCTGGCGGCAACGAAATGGTCGGCTGGGAACTCGGCCAGCTCGACGCCCAGTTGCTCGGCGAGCGCGCGGGCGGTCTGGTAGGGCATGTGCTCCGGCAGTGACTGCGCGCCGATTCCGACGACTATGCGGGTGGACGCCGCTCGCAGGCCGGCCATGTCCGGCTTGTAGTTGCCGAGGTGCGGGATTAGCCAGCCTGCAAACAGCTCCAGGTTGCGCGAGACACGGGCCTCCGACTCGTCCTCGTCCGCGGTCGGCCCGGCGTCGTCCGCGCTCGGCTCGGTCTCGCCCGCGGTCGGCTCGTCCGGTCCAGGCCCGTCGCCAGGCCCGGCTCCGAACACGTACCCGACAAAGAAGTTCAGTGCCGGTTCCACTCCGTCCCGGCGGCAGATCTCCCCGACCTGCTCGTTGTTCGCCCGCCAGCGCTCGGCATCGGGAAGCAGCTCCGTCACCGGCGGTTCGTAGGCAACCAGCGTCCGTACTAGTCCCGGATGGCGAGCCACCAGCGCGAGGCCGTAGGTCGCTCCGCCGCTTGAGCCGAAGACGTCGGCCGGCCCGGTACCGACCGCTTCGAGCAGGCGGCGGGCGTCCTCGGCGGCGAAATCGACGGTCAGGTCCTCTCGCGGTCCCGTCATCAGGCTCCTGGAGTTGCCCCGGCAGTCATACGTCACCACCGTGTAGCTGTCGGCCAGTTCCTCGGCGACGGGCCGGAAGCCCGAGGCGTCCGCGGGACCGCCCGCGATCATCAGCAAGACCGGACCGGACCCGCGCACCTCGTAGTACAGGGACCCGCCGGGAACCTCCAGCGTCGCGGCTTTCATCAGTTGTCTCCTACCTGGGCGGCCACTCCCCAAGGAGAGCAAACTCACGTTGAATAGATCCAGTCAATGGCGGCGAGCCTCTTCATGCACAAGAAAGTGCTGAATGGCCGGATCTTGCTGCCACGAGCGGCGATGGCAGGGCGAGGGAAAGGCTGACGCGTGGCGTCGCTGGGCACCAAGGGGCTGCCGGTGCGGCTCGCCCCGCTGGTCGGCCGCGAGCACGAGGTGCGGGACGTGCTCAGCGCGCTCGGGCGCAGTCGGCTGCTCACGCTCACCGGTCCTGGCGGCACCGGCAAGACCCGGCTGGCGCTCGCCGCGGCGGCCGCCGCAGAAACCTCCTTCGCGGCCGGCATCGGCTGGATCGAGCTCACCTCGGTCGGCGATCCTGGCGTGGTGGCGCAGGAGGTAGCCAGGCGCCTGGGCGTTCCCGACAGTCCCGGCCTCGACGCGGCTGCCGCGACCGCCGAGCACGTCGGCGACAGCCCCGCGCTGATCGTCCTGGACAACTGCGAACACGTCGCGGGCGCGGTCGCCGAGCTGGCCGAGAAGTTGCTGACGACGTGCGGAGCGCTCTCGATCATGGCCACCAGCCGGGAAGTGCTCGGAGTCGAGGGGGAGCGGAACTGGCCCGTGCCCCCGCTGTCGCTGCCGGAAGCGGGAGTGG
Source organism: Streptosporangiaceae bacterium (assembly GCA_030041135.1). Taxonomy (GTDB): domain Bacteria; phylum Actinomycetota; class Actinomycetes; order Streptosporangiales; family Streptosporangiaceae; genus JAJYUU01. The sequence goes on from JASHOL010000469.1 coordinate 8,725, forward strand.
TGCCGACGGTGCCCGGCCTCGCCGAATTCGATGCGGTCAGGCTGTTCGAGCAGCGCGCGCAGCTTACCGCTCCGTCGTTCCGGCTGTCCGAAGGCAATGCAGCCGCGGTGGTCCAGGTTTGCCAGCGCCTAGACGGGCTGCCGCTGGCGATCGAACTGGCCGCCGCGCGGATGCGCATCCTGTCGGTCGGCCAGCTCGCCGAGCGTCTTGACGACGTATTCGGCGTGCTGGCAGGCGGGAACCGGATGGCCCCGCTCCGGCACCAGGCGATGCGGGCCACGCTCGACTGGAGCCACGACCTGCTCGATGCTGACGAGCGCGCGGTGTTCCGCCGGCTCGCCGTGTTCGCGGGCGGGTTCACGCTGGCGGCGGCCGAGCAGGTCGCGGCCGCCCCCGGCCTTGAGCCAGGGCAGATGCTTGAGCTGCTGGCCAGGCTCGCCGATAAGTCGCTCGTCCGGGTCGAGCACTCCGGGGCCGGGGCGCGGTATCAGCTGCTGCACATCGTGCGCGAGTACGCCCGCGAGCGCCTGGCCGCCGCCGGCGAGGAAGAGCAGGCCAGGCAAGCCCATCTGGCATGCTTCGCGCGCCTGGTGGAGGGTGTCGCGCCGCAGATCGAGCGCGGCGCCGATGGCCTGGCCGAACTGGAGCACGAGCTCGACGTGCTTGACGCCGAACGGCCGAACCTGCAAGGCGCGATCCAGTTCGCCCGGAGTCGGCACGACGCCGTGGCGGCGCTGCGCATAGCGGGGCCGCTTGGACGCTATGCCTACCTGCGCGGCCACTACCACGAGGTGCGGCAGTGGCTGGACACCGCGGTGTCGGCCACCGGCGAGACGCCGGCCGGCCTGCGAGCCGCGGCGCTGCTCGGCAGCGGCCGCCTGGCCCATCTGCAGTGCGACTACGTCCCGGCGGTGCGCAGGCTGGAGGCAGCCTTGCGGCTGTTCCGGGACCTTGAGGACTCAAGCGGCATCGCCGGCGCTCTTCAGGTGCTCGGCAGCGTCGCCCGTGAGCAGGGCCGGTACGCGCAGTCGCTGGAGCTGCACGCCGAGAGCCTGGCCACGGCGGAGGCGGCCGGAGACCGGTGGGCCGCGGCGAGTGCCCACAACTACCTCGGGTTCGCGCTGTGGCTGCAGTGCGAGTGGGAACGAGCGGCCGAAGAGTGCACCACCGCGCTGACCGGCCTGCGTGAGCTGGGTGACGCCGAGGGCATCGTCTGGTCGCTGATCAGCCTGGGCGTGATCGCCCGCTACCGGGGCGAGGACGCGCGGGCGGCAGACCTGCTGGCCGAGAGCCGGTCGCTGGCCGAGCGGATCGGTTTCCGCGAGGGCATCGGCTGGTCGCTGGAACAGCTTGGCCTGCTCGCGCTTGGGCGCGAAGAGCAGACGGCCGCCGGCCTGCTGTCCAGGAGCCTGGCGATCCACCATGAGCTGCACGACCGCTGGCGGGCATGCAGCGTGCTCGAGGACCTGGCCGCGCTGGCCCTGGCAGACGGCCGGGCAGCAGAAGCCACCGCGCTGCTGGCCACGGCCGAGGCGCTACGCACGGACATCGGGACGATCATCGCGCCGTGCGAGCGCGGCCTGCATGACAACACCCTGGCCGGCGCGCACGCCGCGCTGGGTGCCGACGAGTTCGCCGCGGCCTGGGAGCGAGGGCTGACCCAGCCCGCCGACGATGTGATCGCGGATCTGGCTGAGCTGCGGCGCGATGAGGGTGTCGGCCAAGCCGGCGGGGCCGACCATGCCGGCGGCACGGTGGCCGGCCAGACCAGGCGGGCCAGGGCGCGGGCCGGGGATGCGGCGGGCGGCAGCGCGGTCGCGGCCGGCGGGACCCTGCGCATCCGCGGGCTCGGCGCCGCGACCGTGCACCGGGGCGAGGTAGCGGTGACGGCCGCCGACTGGGGCTACTCCAAGCCGAGGGAGCTGCTGTTCCTGCTGGTCACCTCCGGGCCTCTGACCAAGGAGCAGGTCGGCGTCGCGCTGTGGCCAGATCTGGCCACCGACCGGCTCGCCAATGCGCTGCACAGTGCGCTGCGCGGTGTCCGTCGGGCGCTCGGCGACCCTGGCTGGGTGACGTACACCGACGGCCGGTATGCGTTCAATGCCGAGCGCGAGCACGACTACGACGTGCGGACCTTCGAGCAGTCTCTCGCCGCCGCCCGCCGGGCGCGCCCGGCCGCGGCCGCCTTGCCCGATCTTCAGCGCGCGGTCGCAGCGTACGGCGGTGACTTTCTGGCCGGCATGGCCGCAGGGGAGTGGGCCGAGGTCCGGCGAGACGAGCTGGCCCGCAGCTTCGAGTCAGCGCTGCTGGCCGTCGGACGGCTGCACGTCGCGGCGGGTAAGTTCCAGCCGGCCGTGGCGGCGTTCCGCCGTGCCGTCGCCCATGAGCCGCTCAACGAGGTCGCGCACCGCGAGCTGATGATGTCGTGGGCCAGGCTGGGCGAGACCGCGAGGGCCGTCCGGCATTACCAGGAGCTGGCCGAACTGCTGCGCGACCGGGTGGGCGTGCCGCCCGCGGCCGAGACGACCGCGCTGTACCGGCAGCTCGGCGGGGACCAGTAGGGCTGGCCGCCCGAGCCTCCCCAGACGCGCCTCGTTCCCCTCCCCCCGCGTATCCCCCAACCCCCCGGTGTTTTCCCTCGTGCCGAGTTGAAGTCTTGGTTGCGGCGGGCCGACGGCGCGGCCCGGCCCGTGCACCGTCCTAAGTCGCCGGAGCTGATGAAAGGACCTTGACATGACTTCAACCGACATAGAGGTTTCGATGGCACGCGTGCGCAGCCGCAAGATCTCCCGGCGCGCTGGCCTGCGGGTTGGCGGCGGTGCTGCCGCGGTTGCCCTGGCTGCGACCGCTGCGCTGACGATGGCCGGCTCGGCCGGCGCGAGCGTGAGCCCTGCCGTCGATCACGGCTACACCTTCCGGACCCTTGACAACCACAGGGACGTGACGTTCAATCAGCTGCTCGGCATCAACAGGGCCGGGCTGATCGCCGGCTACTTCGGCTCAGGCGCGACTGGGCACCCGAACAAGGGCTACCTCCTGCAGCCTGGATACTCCCAGCGCGACTACACCAACGAGAACTTTCCGCACTCGGTGCAGACCCAGGTGACCGGCTTGAACGACGTCGGGAACACGGTCGGGTTCTGGGCAAACGCGGCCGGGGCCAACTTCGGCTTCTACACCGCCGGGACGCACTTCCACGAGGTGAACTTCCCGCACGTCCCCAACTCCAAGCCGCAGATGGACCAGCTGCTCGGCATCAACGACCACGGCGTCGCTGTCGGGTTCTACCAGAACAGCGCCGGCAACAACCGCGGCTACGAGTACAACATCCACACCCGCAAGTTCACCCGCGTGCTGATCCCCGGCGCGTCGGAGGGCCTGGACGGGCCGAGCCTGACCGCGGCGGCGATCAACAACAACGGCGAGGTGGCCGGGTTCTACGTCGCCAGCAACGGCGAGACCTTCGCGTTCGTCAAGACCGCGCACACGTTCACCACGATCATGTTCCCCCACTCGTCCATGACCCAGGCGCTCGGCATCAGCGACTCGGGCCTGGTGGTGGGCGACTACACCGTCGGCACCGGGAACTCGGCGAGGATGCACGGCTTCACCTGGCAGGCCGGCCACGGGTTCCGCGAGGTCAATGACCCGCTGGGCGTCAACACGACCACGATCAACGGCGTGAACGACCACGGGGACCTGGTCGGCTTCTACGTCGGCCGTGGCGGAAACACCAACGGCTTCCTCGCCCGGCCGTAGCAATAACCGGCACCCGCGCGACCGCGGCGGCCGCCACCAGTGGAGTGGCGGCCGCCGCAATGCGTGCCGACGGCAGCCTGGCGCGTGACTGGTGGGCGAGGATGGGCTTCATGTCGGACGGAACGGGTTCACCGCTGCGCGTCGAGCGATTCTCGGTCGCCGTCGATCAGCCGATGATCGACGACCTGAGAGCACGGATCCGCAACACCCGGCTGCCGGAGACCGCTCCTGGCGCGCCGTGGTCGCAGGGTACCGACCGGGACTGGCTGACTCGGCTACTCGGCTACTGGGCCGACGAGTTCGACTGGCGGGCGGCGGAACGCGAGCTGAACCGGTTCTCGCATTTCCGGGCACTGGCAGGCGACGCCGAGATTCACTTCGTGCACGAGTCGGCGCGCTCTGGCGGGATTCCGCTGATCCTCGGGCATGGCTGGCCCAGCTGCTTTGCCGAACTGCTGCCGCTCGTGCCGCTACTCACCGATCCCGGCGGTCACGGGATTGACGGCCCGGCGTTCGACGTGGTGATCCCGTCGCTGCCCGGCTACGGGTTCTCCTCGCGGCCGGTGGTGCCTGGCGGAGTAACCTACCGCTACGTCGCCGGCGTATGGCACCAGCTGATGCGTGGCCTGGGCTATACCCGCTACGGCGCCGGCGGCGGCGACTTCGGCGCCGGGATTACCACGTTCATGGCGCTGGACAACCCAGGCTCGCTCATCGGCCTGCACCTGACGAACCTTGAACTGGCCCCCTATACCGGGCCCGGCTCGCGGCCGCTCTCCGCGGCGGAGCGGCGCTACCTCGAGCAGGCTGGCCGATGGGATGAGGCCGAACGCGGCTACACCGCAATCCAGTCGACCAAGCCCCAGACGCTCGGCTATGCGCTGACCGACTCGCCGGCCGGCCTGGCCGCCTGGATCTTGGAGAAGTGGCGGTCATGGAGCGACAGCGGCGGGGACCCTACCGCGCGTTTCTCGACGGATTTCCTGCTGACGATCGTCACCCTGTACTGGGTAACCGGCACCATCACCTCGTCGATGCGCGATTACTTCGACAACCGCCGGTGGCAAGGCGAGCCGCGCCTTGGCCCTGACGACATCGTGCGCGTGCCGACCGCGGTTGCGTCCTTCCCGCACATGCTGGTTCCGGAGGGCGAGCCGCCGCGAGAGTGGGCCGAGCGCCTGTACGACGTCCGCCGCTGGACCGTGATGCCGCGGGGCGGGCACTTTGCCCCGGCCGAGGAGCCGGGTCTCGTGGCCCGCGACATCGCGGCATTCTTCGCCGGGCTTGCCGAGTGAGGCGCGGTGGTGGTCCCGGGTCAGGCCAGCTCGTCTCGGCTGCGCCGCCCGGCCAGGAACGCGCGGTAGGTCTCCAGCTGCTGCCGCCAGGTGCGTTCCTGTTCGCGCGGTGAGTTGCCCCATGAGGTGTACGGCGGCAGCATGACGACCCGCTCGTCGCCGAGTCCTTGCAGCTCCCCGTGGTGCGGCTGCGGGTAGTACCCCTCGACCGCGACGCGGCGCACCCGGCCAGAGCGGAGCGCGTCGAGCAGCGCGGCGGGATCCACGATCCGTGGATCAGCGGTGTTGTTCACCAGGGTGATCCCGCCTGCGCTGGACAGCACATCGGACCCGACCAGGCCACGCGTGGTGATGATCGGCGTGTGGACGCTGAGGTGGTTGGCTCGCGCAGCCAGGTCAGGAAGCTCCTGGTACTCGATGCCCAGCGTGTCCTCGAGGTCGGGCCGCCGGGTGCGGGAGTAGTAACACACGCGCATTCCGCAGCCGAGCGCGAGCTGGGAGACTCGCTGGCCAACCTGGCCGAGTCCGATCACGCCTAGCGTGCTGCCGACGACGCCGCGCCGTGCGCCGATCGCGACTCCCTGCTCGTATCCGGCGTGGCCGTCCCTGGCGGCCAGATGCGCCGGGACCAGACCTAGTTCAAGCGCGAGCAGGAGCGTCAGTGCGCTCTCGGCGACGGCGAGGCTCGGCCCACACGGCGCGGTCAGTGTCACGTTGCGCGCCCGCAGCCCGGCAGCATCGAAGAATTGCTCGTAGGCGCCGAGTTCCCTGGTCGCTCCGACGTAGGTGACGATCCGCAGGCTTCCGCCGGCGGCATCCGCCAGCTCGCCGGACAGGTGTGGTCCGTAGTTCGGGTGGTTCATCAGGTATCCACCCGGCCGCAGCAGCGCGAGCCGCTCGGCTGCTTCCTCGACCCCAGTCACGGGCGCACCGCCTGGGCCGAGCGGCACGAGTTCGACGCCCAGCGTCGTGGCCTGCTCCAGGACCCAGCCCGGCGGAGGGTCGCCGGTGTAGCACACGCGCAGCACGTCGCTCACCGTCCTCACCGTAACGCGCCGCGCCTGGGCGGTGCTTACCTGCGTTACCGCCGCAGCGTTACTCTCCGGTCTGCCCGTCCACGGACTCCCGCAGCAGGTCGGCATGGCCGTTGTGCCGTGCGTATTCCTCGATCATGTGGCACAGAACCCAGCGCAGACTTGGTGACCGGCCGTCTGGCCAGGTCCGGACGGTCAGCTGGTCGAGGCCGCCCTCGGCCAGTGCGGTCGTGACAATGCGACGGGAACGATCCACTGCTGCCTGCCAGAGCGCGAGCAGCTGCTCAGGTGACTCAGTTGCGGCTGAGTTCCAGTCCCAGTCCGGGTCCGCCTTCCAGTCCGCCGTGTCCCATGGAGGCTGCCGGTCCTCCCCGCGGAGCCAGCGCGAGAACCACTCGGACTCGACGTAGGCCATGTGCTTGATCAGCCCGCCGAGCGTCATCGACGAGACGCCGACCTTCGCCGTCAGGCCCGCCGCGTCTAGTCCACCGCACTTCCAGGCCAGGGTCGCGCGCTGCCAGTCAAGGTAACCAAGCAGGGTGGCGGTCTCACCGGCCGTGAGCGGTGGCTCCGGTCGGCCGTATTCATCTATGTCGGTCATGTCGGCTGAGTCCATTAAGCGCGGCGCAGGAGTCTGTTAACTGCGGTGCAGGCATCGGTGAGCGGATGACCCGGCTGGCTGGCTGGCGAGCTGGGTTGGCGGGCTGGCTGGCGGGGCTGGGCTGGCGGGCTGGGCTGGGCTGGCGGGAGGCGGCTAGCGGACGATGCGGAACGCAAGCCTCCGGTTCCCGCCGGACTGCTGCACGAGGGCGAACCACAGCGGCGACAGGCCGTCGACCGTGCGGGCCGCGCTCGCATCGCCGACGAAGGCGGGCTCGAGGCCAACGGCGCTGATGAGCTCTTCGGTGACCGATCGAGCACGTTCGTCGGCCGCGAAGAACAGGTTCGCGCCAGCCGGCGGCTGCGCGAAGTTCTCCCAGCCCAGGGTGTTGAACGCGCGGGCATAGTGGGCGCCTTGAGCGGCCGACTTGATGGCGGCCTGGCTGTTGGCCTCGGCCTGGCCCATCCGGTTGGCGGCGTCGATCACGACCTTGCCGTCCAGGGCCGCCGCGTTGGCGGCGACGATGTCGGCGACCGCCGGTCCCGGCACGGCGACAAGCACAACGTCCGCGCCGCGGAGCGCGTCCGCGACCGTGGCGACCGGCTCACCGCCTGGGCCGTCGGCGCGGGCGGATCTGCCTCCGTACACCACGTCGTGGCCGGCCGCCTGCCATTTGCCGCCGAGCGTGCCGCCGATGTGTCCGGTCCCGATGACAGCGATTCTCATGAGCCCATTCAACCTGCCGCACCGTTGGCAGAGTTCGCCGGATACCGTCTGGCTCCTTGTCGCGGCCTGCGGCGGCCGGTAGAACAGTCATTCGTGAACATCGGCGTTGTCTTCCCGCAGACGGAGATCGGGGCGGACGCGGGCGCGGTCCGCGCGTACGCCCAGCGGGTCGAGGAACTCGGCTATTCCCATGTGCTCGCCTACGACCATGTGCTCGGCGCCGACCCCGCCGTGCACGAGGGCTGGAGCGGGCCGTACGACCTGCGCACGGCGTTCCACGAGCCGCTTGTCCTGTACGGCTATCTCGCGGCGATCACGTCCCTCGAGCTGGTCACCGGGATCATCATCCTCCCGCAGCGGCAGACCGCCCTCGTGGCAAAGCAGGCCGCCGAGGTCGACCTGCTGACCGGCGGCAAGTTCCGGCTTGGCGTCGGGCTGGGCTGGAACGCCGTCGAGTACGAGGCCCTGGGCAAGTCGTTCAGTGACCGCGGCCGCCGGATAACCGAGCAGGTGACCCTGCTGCGGCAGCTGTGGACCGAGGAGTCGGTGACCTTCGCCGGACGCTACGAGACGGTGACCGGCGCCGGGCTCTGCCCGCTGCCCGCGCAGCGGCCGATCCCCATCTGGTTCGGCGCCCAGTCCGAACGTGCCTACGCCAGGGCCGGCCAGCTCGCTGACGGCTGGTTCCCGCAGGTCCCGCCTGGCCACAAGCTGGACGAGGCCAGGGCGATCGTAGAGCAGTCCGCGGCTGCCGCCGGGCGCGATCCCGCGCGGATCGGGATGGAAGGCAGGGTCGGCTGGGGCGAAGGCGGCGCGGAGAAGCTGGTTGAGAACGTCGGGCGCTGGCGAGCCGCCGGGGCATCGCACGTGTCGGTGAACACGATGAGCGCCGGCCTGCGCTCCGTCGACGACCACCTGGCCGCGCTGGCCGCGGCCGCGGAAGCGCTGGAGCTGCGCGCTGCGAGCTAGTCCCGGAGGCGGACGGCCTCCCGGATCGGCTGCATTTCGAGACCACCCCAAGCCCGGCGCACTAGGTACGACCGTCGCGTCAGCCAAGCATCCGCGGCGACCTGGCTCGGCTGGGACCGTGGGTTTCGCGGCAATCCGGCCGCGATCGGTGCCGCACCTGGGCCGGGAGTCACGCTGGGTGTTGTGCGGGAGGCGGTCGGGTCGCCCGGCCGGCCGCGACCGCGCGCCAGGCGCCCCCAGGCCCCCGATAAACCGGACTAAACGCCCAGTCTCACGTCGGCGCGTGGGGCGTCGAGGCCCGCAACGACTGCCGGAGGATCACATTTCACCGACTCGGTCCCGATTCTTGACCTTTCTGTCCGTATTTGCCGGGATGGAGTCGGTGAAATGACACAGCGTGACCGGGCTAAACCATAGTGAATGCCGCATTGCGGGCTCGGCAGCGGAGGCGGCGATCGGGCGCGGCCCTCAGTTGCAGCCCCACGGGCTTAGGGCGCATTTCCGGCCAGCGCCGGGCTGGAGTCCGGCTCAGGCGAACCCGTCTGCGCAAGTTCGTGGCCCAGTTCACCCGTGGCGGATGATGCCAGCGGGAACTCGCCCTCCATAGGTTGGCAGTCAGGGCACGATCTGCGGGCGGGGTTACGGCTGCCGAAATCACTACAGATCACATTATTACTGGCAGAGCGTGGCTCCCCCGAAGGGGGAAGAGGCATGAGCAGTGCACGAGGGCGCCCGGCTGGCGAGAGCGGCCAGGCCTACGAGGAGACGGGCGAGTACCAGCAGACGGGCGCGTACTCGCAATCGGCCGGGCACTCGCCGTCGGGCGCGTACTCGGAGGAACGGCCATACCCCCCGGATACGCGGGAGGGCCGGTACACCGGCCAGCGCCGGGCCGAAGGCGCCGCGGGTGCGCTCGCCGGCACCATCCTGGCCGGCGCGCTGATGATCATCTCCGGCGCAATCGGCTTCCTGTACGGGCTGGCCATGGTCATCAGGGGCCACTTCTTCGCCTTCCATAGCGGCTACGCCTACGCCTGGACGACACGGAATTGGGGCTTCGCAGAACTGATCCTCGGCGGACTCATCTTCTTCGCAGGCGTCTGCGTAATGCTCGGCATGACGTGGGCCCGCATCCTGGGGGTGATGCTCGCGGTGCTGAGCGCCGTCGCGGCCTTCCTGACGGTTCCCTTCTTCCCGGTGTGGTCGATCCTGGTCGTCGCCATCAACGTGTTCATCATCTGGGCGCTGGTGTACCCCCGGCGACACCTCGTCTGACCAGCGGAGTTTCACGGCCACTGCTAATGGGCGGGCCTGGGGCCTTTGGGGGGAGGCCTCAGGCCGCCGCCCTCAGGGCAGCGCAAGCCGCGCGGGAAGCCGTCACCCGGAGAAATAGCGCCGCGGATTGGCCACGAGCATCGTCTCGATCTGCTGGTCGGTGACCCCGCGCTCGCGCAGCGCGGGCAGGACGTCATCGAAGATGTGCTCGAAGTGCCACCTCGGCGCGAACACTCCGATCGCCTCTGGCGGGAACCAGTCGATGTGGCAGGACGCATCGTGGGACAGCACCATGCTGGCGGCGTAACCGCGCTCGCACAGCGCGGCCACGGTCTGAACGCGCTGGTCAAACGGCGTGACGATGTCGATTCCGAACCGGTCCATGCCGAGGAGGCAGCCGGAGTCGGCCATCTCGGTCAGGTAGTCCAGGTCGGTGGTGTCCCCGCTGTGGCCGAGCACGACGCGGCTCAGGTCGACACCTTCGCCGCGGAGGACCCGCAGCACATCTCTCCCGGTATGCGATGCCGGGTGCGTGTGCACGGTGACCGGCGCCCGGGTCTCCTTGTGCGCCTGGCCGACCGCGCGCATGGCCCGCTCCACGCCCGGCGTCAGGCCCTGGTCGTCGATCGCGCACTTCAGGAAGGCCGCCTTGATGCCGGTGCCGGCGATCCCGGTTGTGATGTCACCGATGAACATCTGCGCCATCGGGTCGAGGTCGCCGGCGCGCGGCAGCCGGTACCTGAAGTAAAACGGCAGTTCGTTGTAGGTATACAGGCCGGTCGCGACGACGATATTCAGCGGCACGCCGTCGGCGACCCGGCGGATCCGGTGGATGTCGCGGCCGAGGCCGAGCACGGTGGGGTCGACGACCGTCCGGCAGCCCCGGTCGTAGAGCGCGGTCAGCTTGGCGATCGCGTCATCGACCCGCTCGGTCTCATTCCAGTCGCCCGGGTAGTTCGTTCTGACCTCCTCGTTCAGTATGAACACGTGCTCGTGCATGAGCGTCATGCCGAGCGAGTCGACGTCGACGGGGCCACGTACAGTCTCGACCAGTGCCATGGCCTGACCGTAGCGTGGGGACGTACCGACCGGTAGGTAGTCTTATCCGGACCCGCCAGGGCCGCAGGAGGCAGCAGATGGACTTCGCATACGACGCTCGCACCGAGGAGCTCCGCGGCCAGCTCCAGGCGTACATAGACGAGCACATCCTCCCGGCCGAGAAGGTCTTCGAGGAGCAGGCGGCGCAGCTCGCCGACGAGGGTCGCGGCTGGGAGCGCCCGGCGGTCATGGAGGATCTGAAGGCCGAGGCCAGGCGGCAGGGCCTGTGGAACCTGTTCCTGGCCCACCACCCCGACGGTGCGGGCCTGACCAACCTCCAGTACGCGCCGCTGGCCGAGCTGAGCGGCCACTCGGGCATCATCCCCGAGGCGCTCAACTGTGCTGCACCCGACACCGGGAACATGGAGGTGCTGGCCGAGTTCGGCACGAAGGAGCAGCAGGACCGCTGGCTAAGGCCGCTGCTGGATGGCGAGATCAGGTCCGCCTTCTGCATGACCGAGCCGGATGTGGCCTCCTCGGATGCCACCAACATCTCCACCAGCATCGTCCGCGACGGTGACGTGTACGTGATCAACGGGCGCAAGTGGTGGTCGTCAGGCGCGATGGACCCGCGCTGCAAGATCCTTATCGTCATGGGCAAGAGCAACCCGGATGCCGACCGGCACCGGCAGCAGACTCAGATCCTCGTGCCCAGCGACACGCCGGGCGTGAACATCGAGCGCGGCGTGCACGTGTTCGGCTACACCGACGGCACGCACGGCGGGCACGCCGAGATCGAGTTCAGCGACGTCAGGGTCCCGGCCGCGAACGTGATCGCCGGAGAGGGAGAGGGCTTCGCGATCGCCCAGGCGCGCCTCGGTCCCGGCCGGATCCACCACTGCATGCGCCAGATCGGCGCGGCCGAGCGCGCGCTTGAGCTGATGTGCAGGCGCGTCACCGACCGGGTTGCCTGGGGCAAGCCGCTGGCCGAGCAGGGGGTCATCCAGGACTGGATCGCCGAGTCCAGGGTCCGGATCGAGCAGGCCAGGCTGCTGGTGCTGAAGACCGCCTGGCTGATGGATACGGTCGGCAACAAGGGCGCGCATACCGAGATCCAGGCCATCAAGATCGCGGTACCGCGAATGACGCAGTGGGTGCTCGACCGGGCCATTCAGGCCCACGGCGCGGGCGGGGTCAGCCAGGACTTCCCGCTCGCGACGATGTGGGCGCACGCCAGGACGCTGCGGCTGGCCGACGGCCCGGACGAGGTCCACAAGCGCTCCCTGGCTTACAGGGAGCTCAAGAAATACCGGTAGCCCAACGGGCCATCGGAGTACACGGGGCAGAGCCCCGCGGAGGAGGAATACATGTCAGAGGCTTCCCAGCGAGTGGCCATCGTCACCGGCGGCGCGCGTGGCATCGGTGCCGGCACCGCCAGACGGCTGGCTGCCGACGGGCTGGCGGTCGCGGTCCTCGACCTGAAGGAAGGCGACAGTCAGGGCACCGTCGACGCGATCACGAGCGCAGGCGGCACCGCGCTGGCCGTGGGAGCCGACGTCAGCGACGCCGACCAGGTCGGGGCCGCGGTCGACAAGGTCGCGACCGAACTCGGCCCGCCGGTCGTCCTGGTCAACAACGCGGGCGTCATCAAGGACAACATGCTGTTCAAGATGACCGACGACGACTGGGACACCGTGATCGGCGTCCACCTTCGCGGCTCGTTCCTTATGTCGCGCGCCTGCCAGAAGCACATGGTCGACGGCAGGTGGGGCCGGATCGTGAACCTGTCCTCCAGCTCAGCGCTCGGCAACCGCGGCCAGGCCAACTACTCCACGGCCAAGGCGGGCCTGCAGGGATTCACCAAGACGCTGGCCATCGAGCTCGGCCAGTTCGGTGTCACCGCGAACGCGGTCGCGCCCGGCTTCATCGCCACCGACATGACCGCGGCGACCGCGGCCAGGCTCGGCATCGGCTTCGAGGAGTTCCAGAAGGCCGCCGCCACGCAGATCCCGGTCCGCCGGGTCGGAACCCCCGATGACGTCGCGCACGTCACTTCGTTCCTGGTCAGCGAGGGCGCCGGCTTCGTGTCCGGCCAGGTGATCTACGTAGCAGGCGGACCGCTGTGCTAGATGATGCAGCGCTAGACGGCGCGAAGGTCACCGCGGACGACCTGCGTGCGCAGGTCGCCGAGTTCCTGGCCGGTCATGACCCGGAGATCACCGGCCGGCAGGAGTTCCTGAACGCCCGGTTCGATGCGGGCCTCGCGTGGGTGCATTACCCTGCGGGCCTGGGTGGCCAGGGCCTGCCTCGTTCCCTCCAGACCGTCGTTGATCGGGCGTTCAACGATGCGCACGCGCCAACCAACCGCCCGGAGCGGAACGGAATCGGCCTTGGCATGGCCGGGCCCACGATCCTGGCGCACGGCACGGCTGAGCAGAAAGAGCGCTGGCTGCGGCCGCTGTGGACCGGCGAGGAGATCTGGTGCCAGCTGTTCAGCGAGCCGGGAGCCGGGTCCGACCTGGCGGGCCTGTCCACCAGGGCGCTGCGCGACGGCGACGACTGGGTGGTGAACGGTCAGAAGGTCTGGACCTCCTCGGCTCACATGGCCAAGCGCGGACTCCTGGTCGCCAGGACCGATCCCGACCAGCCCAAGCACCAGGGGCTGACGTACTTCGCCCTGGACATGAAGCAGCCGGGAGTCGAGGTCAGGCCGCTACGCCAGATTACCGGCGAGGCGGAGTTCAACGAGGTCTTCATGACCGACGCCCGGGTCGCCGACGCCGATCGCATCGGCGGGGTGGGCGAGGGCTGGCAGGTGTCGATGGCCACGCTGATGAACGAGCGCGTGTCCATCGGGGGGAACGCGCTGCCGCGTGAGGGCGGCATGATCGCCTCGGCGGCTCGCACCTGGCGCGAACACCCCGAACTCCGGACGCCGGGCTTGCATGACCGCCTGCTCCGGCTCTGGGCAGATGCCGAGGTGGCCAGGATCGCGGGCGCCCGGCTGCGCCAGTCGCTCGCCGCCGGGCAGCCGGGCCCCGAAGGGTCAGCCGCCAAGCTGGTGTTCGCCCGGTTGAACCAGGAGGTCTCCGAGTTCGAAGTCGAGCTGGCCGGAGCGGACGGACTGTTGTACGACGACTGGACCATGCGCAGGCCAGAAGGCGCCAACTTCTTCGGCCGCAACCCCGACTACCGGTTCCTGCGGGCCAAGGGCAACTCGATCGAGGGCGGTACCTCGGAGGTCCTGCGCAACATCATCGCCGAGCGGGTGCTCGGGTTGCCGAAGGAGGCCAGGGTGGATACCGGGCCGTGGAAGGACCTGCCCCGGTGAGTGAGCTAGCCCCCGTGACTGAGGTAACCCCCGTGATTGAGATAACACAGTGAGCGAGACCGTGAACGCGACCCCCGCCAACCTGGGACCAGGCGCGAGCGGGAAGAACCGCGGCACCCGGACCGCTGACCTGCTCTACGGCGACACCGAGACGGAGCTGCGGGGTGCCGTCCGGGCGGTGCTGGAGGATAAGGCGACCTGGCGGGACGTGCTGGCCAGGACCGAAACCCCGCAGACGTATGACGACAAGCTGTGGCGGACGCTCGCGGCCGACATCGGGGTCGCCGGGCTACTAATCCCGGAGTCGCTGGGCGGTGCTGGTGCCTCCTACCGCGAGGCGGCAGTCGTGGCTGAGGAGATCGGCCGGGCTGTCGCGCCCGTTCCCTTCCTGGGCAGTGCCGTGATGGCAACCACCGCGCTGTGCGCCTGCGGTGACACGGCGCTGCTGCCGGAACTGGCCGGCGGCGGGGCGACGGCGGCGCTGGCGGTGCCGTTTGCGGCGGGAACGCGGGCCAAGCCGGTGCCGACCGTCAGGCTGGACGCTCCCGAGGCCGGGGACGGCCCTGGGGACTACCGGCTTACCGGCGTGATCACCGGACTGGCCGACGCGCTGCCCGCGGACCTGCTGATCGTACCGGCCGACAGCGTGCCGTATGGCCTGTACACGGTCCGGGTCAGCTCGCCGGGTGTCGGCAAGCGGCCGCTGACCTCCCTGGACATGACCCGGCAGCTGTGCGAGGTCCGGCTCGAGCAGGCGCCGGCGCGGGGCCTGGCCTCGGGAAAGCAGGCCGAGGACGCCGTCGCCGCGGCGCTGCTCGCCGGGGCCGGCCTGCTGGCCTGCGAGCAGTTCGGCCTGGCCGAGCGGTGCCTGGACACGACCGTCGCCTACGTCAAGGAGCGCAGCCAGTTCGCGCGGCCAATCGGCAGCTTCCAGGCGATCAAGCACCGGCTGGCCGACTTGTGGGTGTCGGTGACGCAGTGCCGGGCGGCGGCCCGGTACGCGGCCGACTGGCTGGCCGCCGGGTTCGGCCCGGAGACCACCCTCGCCGTGGCGCTGGCCAAGGCGGCCTGCTCCGACACCGCGCTCAAGGCCGCTCAGGAGATGATCCAGCTCCACGGCGGGATCGGGTTCACGTGGGAGCACCCGGCGCACCTGTACCTCAAGCGGGCCAAGGCCGACTCGCTCGCGCTCGGCACCGCCGACGCGCACCGGGCGTCGCTGGACGTGCTGGCCAACCTGCCAGGACCTGAGTAATGCAGACCCTCAGCCGCGCCGGGGCCGTCGTCACCGGTGCTGGCAGCGGCATCGGCGCGGCGCTGGCCCGGCGGCTGTCGGGTGAGGGCGCCAGGGTCGTGGTGAACGACATCGACGCGGCGGCCGCCGCTGCCGTTGCGTCGTCCTGTGCCGGAGACGCCGTCCCGATCGGCGGAGACGCGGCGAGCGAGGCGGGTGTGGCTCGGCTGATCGGGGAGGCCAGGCGGGAACTCGGCGAGATCGACCTGTACTGTGCCAATGCCGGGATCGCCAGGGCTGGCGGTCCTGAGGCCTCAGAGGCCGACTGGGCCGACTCCTGGAACGTCAACGTGATGGCCCACGTCCGGGCGGCTCGCCTGCTGGTGCCGGCCTGGCTGGAGCGGGGGAGCGGGCACCTGATCTGCACGGTCTCCGCGGCCGGACTGCTGGCCATGCCGGGCACGGCGCCGTATTCCGTGACCAAGCACGCGGCGCTGGCGTTCGCGGAGTGGATGGCCTTCACCTATCGCCACCGCGGGATCACGGTGCAGGCCGTCTGCCCGCTCGGAGTGAAGACACCGATGCTCCCTGGTCCTGGTGAGCCAGGCTTCAAGCTGCTCGGCGAGGCGGCAATCTCGCCGGAAGAAGTGGCCGGCGCGGTAGTGGCCGGAATTGCCGACGGCCGGTTCCTGATCCTTCCGCATCCGGAGGTGGCCGGCATGTACGCGGGGCGGGCGTCCGATCCTGATCACTGGCGGGATGCCATGAGCAAGATCCAGCAGTTCCTCGAGGCGCCCTAGGCCTGCCATGCCGGCCATTGCGAGATAGTGCCGCTGGGGCCGCCCTGAACGCGTATGTAAGCCTGATAGGTACGCGCCGTAAAAAGATGCTCCCCAGTCATACAAGTCCCTGGCGTTGTCATTAACCTTGAGTGCGCCGAGATGCGCGGTCGGAACGCCCTTGACCGGCACAGGAGCACGCACAGCTAACGCGGACGCCATAGCTGGACTGAACGCAGCAATCGTTGCAGCGGCCCGATGTCGGCACCTCCAGAAGCCGGGTCCCCCGGAGCCGGGTCGGGCTAGGCTACGTTCTGTCGAATGCGCCAAATGCCGCAAAGAGGTTGCGCAGGTGGCCGTAGCACGAGCAAACTGGCCGAGATAACCAGGCGATAGTCTGGCGGAAAACATGGTTATGACCTGGGCAGACGTAAGTCAGGCGGGCAGTTCTGAAAGCGCCAGCACCTGGTTAGATGGGCGAGGGGAGCGTGTTCACAGGCACCGCGCTCCGCAGGGTGACACCGGCTAGCCCAGCAGCTGAGGAGATCATCGGGGCCGTCATCATGTCAGACACGGACGCAGTAGTCAGCCAGGAGCAGGCTGTACCCGACGCCCCCGCGGTGGCCGGGCCCTCGCCTGTCGCGCCTGGCATGCCCGCGCCCGCTGTGCCCGCGCCCGCGGCCTCCGCGCCGATGGCTCAGCGGCCGAGCCTGACCGGGATGATCCACCACGTGGAGCTCTGGGTGCCCGATCTCGACCGGGCGATCGTCAGCTGGGGCTGGCTGCTCGGCGCACTCGGATACCGGCTGTACCAGGACTGGCCCGGCGGCCGGAGCTGGGGAGCGGGGAACTGCTACATCGTGGTTGAGCAGTCGCCGGCCCGCACCGCCAGCCGGCACGACCGACTCCGGCCCGGCCTTAACCACCTGGCCTTCTTCGCGGCGGATCGCGCGCACGTGGACGAGCTTGTCGCCGAGGCGCTGCTGCACGGCTGGAAACTGATGTTCACCGACAAGCACCCCTATGCTGGCGGAGAGCATCACTACGCGGCGTACCTAGAAAACTACGACGGCTACGAGGTGGAACTAGTCGCCGCGGAGTAGATCAGTGCTCGGTTGTCACATCGTTCCCGTCGGTTCCTGGCCCCCGGCGCGCTCGACCGGACGTCGCATGAAGTAGCACATCATGTTGTCGCCCATGCCGACGCCCTCAATCGGCCTGATCAGGTCGTTGATCCACGCCGCGCACGCGGACCGCTCGCCGCGGTCGCTCACGATCCAGCCGTCGGCGCCCATGACGTTCGCGGCGCGCAGCAGGCTGTGTACGCCGTCAAGCACGCGTGACTTCGATCCGTCGGTCACCACACACGCCGCGGGCGCGGGCCCGACCGTATGCACCACGTATATGTATCCGTACTCCCAGGCGGTCATCAGCTCGTACTCCTCGGTATGGCGCTCAGGCAGGCCGCGGGTTCAGATCATCACAGTTAACCGACGGTCGGGAAGACTTGACGGCGTAGGACATCGACGATGGCAGCTAGCCGACCGAGGCCCGGCTGTCCGCCGCGCGACCGCCCGCACTTCACGGGCTGCCCCGCTCGCGGCTTCCAGTACAGTACGGGGCTGGACCGCGCAAGTGAGGGAGACCAGTGGAGACCAGGACGGAACTGTACCCGCCGACCGAGCCTTACGACTGCGGCATGCTCGATGTCGGCGACGGGCAGTTGGTCTACTGGGAGGCGCGCGGCAACCCCGAAGGCAAGCCGGCCCTGTTCGTGCACGGCGGGCCAGGGCAGGGGTGCACGCCGAGCATGGGGCGCGCCTTCGACCCTGACCGCTACCGGATCGTACTGTTCGACCAGCGCGGCTGCGGCCGTAGCACCCCGAACGTCAGCGATCCGGCCGTGGATTTGCAGACCAACACTACCGATTTCCTGGTCGATGACATGGAGCAGCTGCGGGAGCACCTGGGGATCAACCGCTGGCTGCTGTGCGGTGGCTCGTGGGGCTCGACGTTGATCCTGGCCTATGCGGAGCGCCATCCCGAGCGCGTGACCGAGATCGTGATCTCTGCCGTGACGACCTCTCGCCGATCGGAGATCGACTGGCTGTACCGTGGAGCCGGGCGGTTCTTCCCTGGCGAGTGGGACCAGTTCCGGGCCGGAGTCCCCGAGGCGGACCGCCACGAGAACCTCCTCGTTGCTTACGGTCGCCGGCTCGCCGATCCCGATCCGGCGGTCCGGTACGAGGCCGCCAGCAACTGGATGGCATGGGAAGACGCAGTGCTGTCGCTTGAACCGAATGCCAGAGCGTCGTCGGAGGGGCCGCCAACCGATGCCATGGTGGCCTTCGCCAGGCTCTGTGCGCACTACTACTCCCACGCGGCTTGGCTGGAGGAGGGTGAGTTGATCCACTGCGCAGGCCGCCTGGCCGGCATTCCGGGCGTGCTCATCCACGGCCGCCTCGACCTGAGCTGCCCGCTGGACACCGCCTGGGAGCTGGCTCACGCCTGGCCTGACGCCGAACTCATCGCGCCGGCCGACTCAGGCCACCGGGGCAGCGTGACCAAGCGACTGCTCTTGCTGGCTGCACTGGACAAGTTCGGCCCGCAGTAGCCGGCCGCAGCCCACGGTTGCAGCCCCGCCGCGGGACCACGCTACGGTGGCGTCATGTTCTCGGCCGCCGATCTCCTTGGGTATGCGCTCGCATCCTTTGTCATCATCGTTATTCCCGGCCCGAGCGTGCTGTTCGTGGTCGGCCGTGCCCTGGCTTACGGTCGGCGCACCGCGCTGGTTACGGTTGGCGGGAACGCGGTGGGCAACTACGTGGTTGCCGTGTTCGTGGCGGTCGGCATCGGCGCGCTCGTGCAGCGGTCGGAGCAGGCCTTCGTCGCACTGAAACTGGCCGGCGCGGCGTATCTGGTCTGGCTGGGGATTCAGGCGTTCCGCCGGCGCGGCAAGCTGGCGGACGCGTTCAGCACACCTCCACCGCCGCGCACCGGCAAGCGCGCGGCGCGGGAGGGCTTCGTCGTCGGAGTGACCAACCCGAAGGCCCTGATCCTGTTCGGGGCCGTGCTCCCGCAGTTCGTTGACCGCTCCGCCGGTGACGTGCCAGTTCAGATGCTGCTACTCGGGCTGGTGTCGATCGCGATCGGACTGATGTCCGACAGCTCGTGGGCGATCGCGGCGAGTCAGCTGCGAGCCTGGTTCGCCCGGTCCCCGCGCCGCTTCGCCGTCGTCGGCGGGGCCGGCGGACTGGCCATGATCGGCGTGGGGGTCACCGTCGCCGTGACCGGCCGCAGTACCTGACCTGACCTCAGCGCACGCGGCGGCCAGGGCCAGCCGCGCCCAGTTCAGCTTTTCGCCGCTCACCGCCCGATCCGTCCGCGCGGCGTGCTCACTGGATGGTCGGTGGCCGCCTGGCAGGAGTGCGAAGGCCGCGCCCGTCGGGCCGCCGTTGGATTGGCTCAAACTGATTAAGGGCGCGTTGACGGATAGGCCGTCTGCCCGGCGCGGCGTCACTCTGCCTGCAGCCAACGTCGCCGCATCCTGGCTCGGCCGGAAGTCATCCGGCCCGGAGGGATTGGCATTACGGTCGGCCGGAAATGGCGGCATTTGACTATCGTGATGCCGCCTTACAAGGATCGGTTTGCTCGCCGCGTTCCGGCGAGGAACATGGATCAGCATCGAACGGCGGGCGACGCCGGTTCAGAAAGGATCTTGTTATGAGGCTCATCCGCAGCGTCACGGTCATCGGCCTGGCGGGTTCTGCACTGACGGCCGGTGGCCTCGCCATCGGGGCGCTCACGGCGGCGCCGGTCGCGCTCGCCGGCCCGGTGTCGAACCCGACGGCGGTGGAGTACGCGGGGGCGGTGTCGAACCCGACCGCGGTGGAGTACGGCGCCCACACGGGCTAGCAACGGCCAGCGCGCACGGGGAGTAGCAAAGAGGCACAGCACCAGTCGGCCGCCCTGGGTGGGTACGGCACCGGGCGTAGCCTGGCGCGTCCGTCCCATCAACGGGCGGCCGATTGGTCACGTTAAGAAACAAAGGTTTAACGCTGCCGAAGCGCTGCTGAGTCACCGTGCCTTCGGCGTAACGGCTGGGAAACGTGAGCGAAACGGGGCTGTGGGAGACATGAAGCGTACCTGACAAACCGAAGAGTCGGCTGGGATCCGTGCTGGTCGCCGTTGCCTGGCTACCCGGCAGCCCTTCGCTTCAGCCTATGGGAGGCGGAGAGTTGGACCCGTACGCGAGTTTCCTCAGTCCAGGGGATAACGCCTGGCAGCTGACGGCGGCGACGCTCGTCGGGCTGATGAGCATCCCCGCGCTCGCCGTGCTGTACGGCGGGATCGTGCAGCGCAAGTGGGCCGTGAACACGATGCTGATGGTGTTCACGGCCTTCTGCCTGACCCTGATCGTCTGGGTGCTGTGGGCGTTCAGGATGGGGTTCGGATCACCCTGGATATCCACGTTCGTAGGTAAGCCGTCCGCGGTCGTCGGAGTGGCGGGCGAGCAGGCGCAGGCCGTCATCCCTTCGCTGAAGGGACTGATGCCGAGCTTCAGGTTCCCCGAGGGATCGCTGGTCTACTTCCAGTTCGTCTTCGCCGCGATCACCCCGATCCTGTTCCTCGGCAGCGTGATCGGCCGGATCAAGTTCAAGGTCTGGCTGATATTCGTCCCGCTCTGGATCACGTTCGCGTACGCCGTGAACGCGTTTCTGCTGTGGGGCGGCGGCTACTGGGCGGCCAAGGGCGCGCTCGACTACTCGGGCGGTTACGTCATCCACCTCGCTGCGGGCGTGTCGGGGTTCGTCGCCGCCGCCATGGTCGGTCCGCGTCTGGCCCGCGACCGGGAGAAGGCAGTCCCGAACAACCTGCTGTTCGTCGCGGTCGGAGCCGGCATCCTGTGGCTGGGCTGGAACGGCTTCAACGGCGGCGATCCGTACTTCGCCGGGGCAGACGCCACCGCCGCGGTCGTCAACACCAACCTCGCCACGGCGGTCGCGATGATGGCCTGGATCATCATGGACATGGGCTTCGGCAAGGACCGCAAGCCCACGTTCCTGGGCGGCGTGAACGGCATGATCTGCGGCCTGGTCGGAATCACGCCGGCCGCCGGGTACGTCAACGGCGTCGGCGCGATCGTCATCGGCCTGGTCGACTCGGTCGTGGTGTGGATGCTGTTTGCGTACCTGCCGCGCAAGATCTGGCCGTTCAACAAGGTCGACGACGCGCTCGGCGTGGTCTACACCCATGGGTTCGCGGGCCTGCTCGGCGGCCTGATGGTCGGCCTGGTCGCCGACCCGAAGATGATCGAGTACATCGGGATCGGCAAGGCACCGAGCGTCAGCGGCGCGGGCCTGTTCTACGGCAACGCGAGGCAACTGCTCATCCAGGCAGGCGCGGCCCTCACGATCATCGTCTGGGACGCCCTGGTCACCTATGCGATCCTGCGGATGATCAAGTTCTTCACGCCATTGCGGATGCCGGACGCCGAACTGCAGGTCGGCGACGCCGCCATCCACGGAGAAGTTGCCTATCCGGAGGAGGAGCCCGAGATCGTGCCCACTCCGGTGCTGGTAGGGGCAGGCCGGGGCGGCGACGATGGGTCCGGCGATCCTTTCCTTGGCGAGTCGCCCGACATCAGGAGCGCCTGAACGTACCGGCGATAGATGCGGTCAGTGCCCCCGGAATGCCTCCTCAAGCCACCACGAGGCATGGTCGGCCGTGACCTTCGCGTCGATCACGATGGGCCGGTCCCGCGATCCCTCTAGCCACTCGCGGACCGGCCCAAGGTCATCGACTTTCCGCACCGTCACCGCGGCGCAGCCAAAGCCGGCCCCGATCGCGGCGATGTCAACGGGAGGGAACCGGACGGTGTCCAGCGGATAGCCGTCGGGCCCGAAGTGGTGGACTTCGGCCCCGTACGCCTCGTCGTCATAGATCACGATCACCATCGGCAGGCCGAGCCGGACAGCGGTCTCAAGCTCGCTGATCCCCATCAGCGCGCCGCCATCACCCAAGGCCGCGACGGTCAAGCGGTCAGGCCGGGCGATCGCGACGCCGATCGCCGATGCCAGGCCGAGGCCGATCGACTGGTAGGCCTGGGTAAAGCAGAAGCCGTTCTGGTCAGGAACCGACAGGTACATGCTTGGGTAGCCCATGAAGTTGCCGGAGTCGATGGCGACGGTCCGCTCGGCGGGCAGCATGTCGTCCAGCGCGATGGACAGGGTCCGCGGATCGATCCGCTGCCCGTCGCTCTCGTCCTCATAGGGCACGTCGCGCCAGCGGACTTCGCGAGCGATGCGATCGCGCAGTTGCGCGGAGCGGTACCCGGTGTCAGGCCAGCCGGACGCGGCCGGCACCCGGCCGAGCTTGGCCGTCACGGCAGCTGCGGTTTCGGCTACGTCACCGACGACGCCGACGTGGATCCGCCGGTGCGCGCCGATGGCCGCCTTGTCGATATCGACCTGCGCGACGGTCGCGGTCTTGCCGAGAAGGGTGCCGTGTCTGGTGGTCCACATGTTCAGCGAGCAGCCCCATCCGACAACCAGGTCGGCCTCGCTGATCAGCGACGCAGCCAGCGGCGAGGCGAAGCCGCCGCTCACGTCCAGGTCCCACGGGTTGTCCTTGAACAGTCCCTTGGCCGCGGCCGATGTCGCAAGCAGCGCGCCGCACGCGTCGGCCAGGTATTCAAGCGGCTGGCGGGCGTCGGCCACGCGGGCGCCGCGCCCGGCGATGAACACCGGGCGCTCCGCACTCGCGATTGCCTGGGCCAGCGCCGCCACCTGCTGGGGCGACGGCTCCGGCAGGGCCTTTGCGGCGGGTTGCGTCGGGCCGCCGGCCGGCCACGTGCACTCGGCGGCCTGGATGTCCAGCGGCAGCGCCAGCACCACGGTGCGCCGCTCGTCCGCGGCGGTCAGGTACGCGCGGACGGCATCGTCGATGGCCAGGCTGGGCGAGTGCAAGCGGGCGGGCGTCGCGCCGATGCCCGTGGCCAGCGCGGCCACGTCGATCCTGAAGTTGGACTGCACCGCCGACGCGCTAACGTCGGCGGCGAGTACGACCAGCGGAGTGCGGCTCTTGGCCGCCTCGGTGAGGCCGGTCATCGCGTTGGTGACGCCGGGTCCCTGGTGCACGCTCACGATGCCCGGCCGGCCGGTGCTCCGCGCCCAGGCATCGGCCATGCAGGCCGCGCCGCCCTCGTGCCGGGCCGCGACGTACCTGGCACCCTTGGCGATCAGGGCGTTCGTGACGTGGAAGTTGCCGCTCCCGACCACGCCGAAGACCGTGTCGGCGCCAAGCTCGGCTAGCGCGTCCGCGACCGCTTCGTGGACGCGCATCACGGCCGCTCGACCAGCGCGAGCACGCGCGCCGGGCTGCCCGACCCGTTCACGATCGGCAGCGGCCCTATCACCAGGACGGCCCCGGTAGGCGGCAGGGAAGCCAGGTTCTGCAGTTGCGTCAGTCCGTACTTGCCGGCTCCGAGCAAGGCCGCATGGCAGGGGAACGGGGGATCGAACGAGTGCGCAGTCCCCGCGTCTGTGCCCACCGTCTCCACGCCGAGGCCGATGACCGGCGCCTCATCCGCCAGCCAGCGCGCGCACTCCACCGACACGCCGGGCGTGTGCGGGCCGGTCTCGTTGGCGTTCAGGAAGTCGGCCTGGCTGGCGGACCTAGCGTCCCAGCCAGTCCGGTACAGCAGCCACCCGCCTTCGGGCAGCGACCCGTGCTCGGTCTCCCACTTCTTGATGTGATCGGGCTCGAGCAGGAAGTCGGGGTCGGCGGCGGCCTCGGCCGAGAAGTCGAGCACGACAGCCGGTCCGATGAGGCTGGCGGGTGCTACCGCCGAGACGTCCTGGCCGTCCCTGCCGGTGATCCAGTGGATGGGAGCATCGAAGTGCGTGCCGGTGTGCTCGCCGGTCGTGATGTTGTTCCAGTACCACCCTGGCCCGCGCTCGTCGTAGCGGCTGATCTCCTGCATGCTGAACGGCACCGTGTTCCCGAACGGGGCGGGAAGCTGGATGATCGGGGTGGTCGGCTCGAGCCGGGCAGTCAGGTCAATTACCTCGATTCGGGCCGACCGTATGGCAGCGACGAGCTGGTCGAGCAGCGGCATGAAGTGCCTCCGGAGTAGCTGGCGGGTATCCGGGCCATAAACAATCGGGGAGCCTGCCCCGGACGTATGCACCAGACTGCCGCAGTACGACCGGGCCAGGGAAGACCCAGGCCTAGCTGGTCCCGACCGTCACGCAGAATAGGGACATGACGACGCCCGTGATTAAGTCAGAAACGCTGGTGACTGAGGACGGCGTACCCATTGACGCCGTTCATCTGGTCGGCGACCGGCGGCTGGCGTTCGTGCTGGCTCACGGGTTCACCCTGAACTGGCAGCGGCCGTCCGTCTGGCGGGTGGCCAGGCGGCTCAACCGGTTCGGCGGGGTGGTCGCGTTCGACTTTCGGGGGCACGGTCGGTCAGGCAGCGCATCGACGCTAGGCGATCTTGAGATCAGGGACCTGGACGTGGCGATCAGGTACGCCAGGGAACTCGGCTATGGGCGGATCGTCACGATCGGCTTCTCCATGGGCGCCTCGATTGTGCTCAGGCACGCCGCGCTGCTTGGCGGCGAAGACGCTGTGATCTCGATCAGCGGTCCCGGCCGCTGGTACTACCGGGGCACGCTGGCCATGCGGAAGGTCCACTTCGCGGTAGAGCACCGGCTGGGCCGCCTGATCGCCAAGACGTTCATGAACACGAGGATCAGCGGCGGCCGGTGGGATCCGATCCCTGTGCCTCCCGCGGATGCTGCCGCCAAGATAGCGCCGACGCCGCTGCTGATCGTGCACGGCGACCAAGACGAGTACTTCCCGACCGATCATGCCGAGCAGTTGTTCGAGGCGGCGCATCAGCCCAAGGAGCTATGGATCGTGCCAGGCTTCGGTCACGCAGAGAACGGGGCGGAGGCGGCCCTGCTTGACCGGATTGGCATCTGGGCGGTGACCGCGATCACTCCGAGCATCGCACCCGACGTCGTGGCCTGAGCGGTTAGCTCGCGAACTGCGCGAACCCCCACTTCAGCAGGTCCTTGGCGGCCGCGAAGCGCTCGTTGGGATCGGTGCTCGTGCTGTTCAGGACGACGCCAAGCAGCTCATGCCCGCTGCGGACAGCCTCGAAGAGCAGGCAGTACCCCGCCTTAGCCGTGTATCCGGTCTTGATCCCGATCGTGCCCTTGAACTCGCCGAGCAGCAGGTTGGTGTTCTTCCAGAAGTAGTGGTGATGCAGCCTCGTCGCCCGGATGCTGGCCTTGGATAGCCTCACGATCTGACGGAACGAGGCGTACTTCATGACGGCCGCGGCCAGCAGCATCAGGTCGTGCGGGGTGGAGTAAGTCGTGTACTCGGTCGGCCAGGGCAGCCCGTCGAAGTTGGCATAGTGCGTCCTGGTCATGCCGAGTTTGCGGGCCTCGGCGTTCATCTTGCGCACGAAGCGCTTCCAGCCGGGCCCGTAGCTGCCCGCGAGCAGGTAAGCCGCGTCGCTGCCAGAGGGCAGCAGCAGGCCCTCAAGCAACTGCCTGGCGGTCAGGCGGTCACCGGGGATCAGGCCCGCCTCGCTGGGGTCGTAGGCCTGCCCGTACTCCTCCGCAGCTTTCGTCACCCTGATCTCCCGGTTCAGGTCGCCGGACTGCAGCACTACCAGGGCCGTCATGACCTTGGTGATGCTGGCGATCGGGCGCTCGACGTTGACGGCACGGCTCCACATCAGCTGTCCGTTCGCAGCGTTAACCAGGTCGGCTCCAGCGGCCACGACGCCGGCCGGTCCCGGCCGGCTCGCCGCGGACGCGGCCGTCGTTGGCAGGGCGGCCAGCAGGCCCGCGCCTGCTAACCCGCCAGCCAGGATCGCGGCCAGTATGCGGCGTGCTGGGCGCATGACTTCTCCCCGTCACGGCAGGTCGCTGTCGAGAGAAAGCGATCTACGTCGCCTGAATCATCTCGGGCATCGTACTACCGGCAGATAAACGCCCAGTTCTCACCAACCGGTCGGAAGGGGCATCCCCTCGGCATAGCCGGCCGCGCCCTGGATGCCGACGACCGCGTGCTCGTGCAGTTCATCCAGGTTGCCGGCACCCGCGTAGGTGCAGGCGCTGCGCAGGCCCGCGGTGATCGCGTCGAGCAGGTCCTCCACGCCGGGCCGCTGTGGATCCAGGTACATCCGCGAGCTGGAGATCCCTTCCTCGAAAAGCTCCTTCCTGGCCCGGTCGAAGGCCGAGTCGGCTGCGGCCCGCAGGCGGACCGCCCTGGCCGAGGCCATCCCGAAGCTCTCCTTGTACAGGCGGCCGTCCGCGTCGCGGAACACGTCGCCGGGCGACTCGCAGGTCCCGGCGAACCAGGAGCCGATCATGACGCACGAGGCGCCGGCCGCGAGGGCGAGTGCGACGTCGCGGGGGTACCGGACGCCCCCGTCGGCCCAGATGTGGCGGCCCAGCCGGCGGGCCTCAGCGGCGCACTCGAGCACCGCGCTGAACTGGGGCCTCCCGACGGCCGTCATCATCCGTGTCGTGCACATGGCGCCGGGCCCGACGCCGACCTTCACGATGTCGGCGCCGGCCTCGACCAGGTCGGCCACGCCCTCGGCCGTGACGACGTTGCCCGCGACGACCGGCACCTCCGGGCCGAGCCCGCGGACCGCGCGCAGGGCCTGCATCATCTTCTCCTGGTGGCCGTGAGCCGTATCGACCACGAGCAAATCGGCTCCGGCGTCGAGGAGCAACTTGGCCTTGCCGGCCACGTCGCCGTTGATGCCGATCGCCGCGCCGATCCGCAACCTGCCCCTGGCGTCGGTGGCCGGCCGGTACACCGTGGCCCGAAGCGCGCTCGTACGCGTGAGTATCCCGACGCAGCGGCCCTCGGTATCCACGACGGGAGCGACCCGGTGCCGCCCGTCATGCAGTAGCCGGAACGCCCGCTCCGGATCTGTGCCCGCCGGCAGCGTCAGCAGTTCGGTCGACATGACCTGGTCGAGCTGGGTGAAGCGGTCGACGCCCGTGCAGTCCGCCTCCGTGACGATTCCGACCGGCCGTTGCTCATCGTCCAGGACCACGACAGCGCCGTGGGCCCGCTTCGGCAGCAGGCTCAGCGCGTGCCCGGTTGTGGCGGCAGGGCCGAGGGTCAGCGGCGTGTCATGGACCAGGTCTCGGTCCTTGACCCAGGACATCACCTCGGCCACTACGTCGACCGGGATGTCTTGCGGCAGGACCGCGATGCCCCCGCGCCGGGCGACGGTCTCGGCCATCCGCCGGCCGGCCACGGCCGTCATGTTCGCCACGATCACCGGGATCGTGGCGCCGCTGCCATCCCTCGCCGTCAGGTCGACGTCCAGTCGGGAGCCGACTTCCGACTTGCTCGGGACCAGGAAGACATCGTTATAGGCCAGGTCGTGGGCTGGCTCGCTCAGGAATCGCACTCTTCCTATTGTCGCCCAGTGGCCGGCGTGCCCGGTGGCCAGTGAGTCGATGCTGGTCACCGCTGTGTAGATATATCGGTCATCACCGTGTATTTACTGCCCTTGCTGGCGCTCGCGGAGTTCTCGCCGCCCAGTACCATCCCTGGCATGGAAGACAGCCTGGGCAGCGAGAGCGCCGCGAAGCTCGCCGTGCTCATCGACGCCGACAACACGCGGCCCTCCGTCATCGAAGGCCTGCTGGCCGAGGTCGCCAAGTTCGGGACCGCGACCGTCAAGCGCGCCTACGGCGACTGGACCGGAACCCAGCTGCGCGGGTGGAAGGATCAGCTGCTGGCCCAGTCCATCCAGCCGATCCAGCAGTTTGCCTACACCAGCGGCAAGAACGCCACGGACGCGGCCATGGTCATCGATGCGATGGACCTGCTGTACTCGGGGCGCTTCGACGGGTTCTGCCTCGTCTCTAGCGACAGTGACTTTACCCGCCTGGCGGCTCGGATTCGCGAGTCAGGGCTGACCGTGTACGGATTCGGCGAGCGCAAGACGCCCAAGCCATTCGTCGCCGCCTGCGACAAGTTCATTTACATCGAGAACCTTGCCTATCACGAGGACGCGGCCGTGCACGAGGACGCCGCCCTGAAGCCGACCCCGCGCCTGTCCGCGGCGAAGCTGAAGCGAGACGCCGCGCTGGTCACCATGCTCCGCAACGCCGTTGAGGCGGCGTCTGACGACGACGGCTGGGCGGTGCTGGCGTCGGTCGGACACATCCTCACCGAGCAGCGCCCGGACTTCGACTCTCGCAACTACGGCTACGCCAAGCTCAGCGACCTGATGGCCGCCACCACGCTGTTCGAACTGGAACGCCGCAGCCCGGGCGACGGCAAGCCGGCGATCATCTACGTTCAGGACAACCGCCTCCGCCCGGCCAAGAGATCGTCAAGATAGGCCGCCTAGGCCGGGGGCCAGATCTCCTGCAGCTTGCCGATCTCACGACCGGCCTGCACGGCGCCTGCCTCGATCGCGGCAGGCCACTGGTGCCCGGTGTTCGCTCCGATGGCCGCGAACGACGCATCATCCGCGGTGATGACGTGCACGATCGCCGTGCCGAGCGCAGCGATCTGGGCGTCCAGTTCCGCGCGCGCCTCCGGGTCTGCCCGGATCGGCCCGATTACGACGACGAGGTCATGCCCGGCCGCAAGGTCGACGTTGTAGGCGGAGTGGACACCGCCGTCCGCGTAGCGACGCCCGCCGATCTCGACCAGGGCGTGGATACCCGGAATGTTACCGCTGGCCATGACCGCGTCGAGCAAGGCAACGCCCGAGTTGGCGTCGAAGGTGACCCGGCCTCCCGACTCTGCGTCGACGGCGGCGAGCACCAGCTTCCTGGCCGGCCAGTCCTGGATCGGTAGCTGGGCAGAGACCTCGTGCCTGCGCTCGGCGGCGGGCACCAGAACGGAACCGAGGGGAGGCAGATTGGCGATGCGGCGGGCTGCTTCCTGCCGGCTGCTTGCCCCCGCGATGGCCGATCGCACGGCCGCCGGATAGCCCCGCAGCAGGGCCGGGAGCTGAACGAGGGGGAAGTCCGCGCGGCGGTATCTCGCGGCGACATCGGCGAGCGTTCCGGTGGCGAGCTGTGCCCCCGTCCGGGCGCCAGCCGAGGTTCCCACGATCAGGTCGGCTTCAGCAAGGTCGCAGCCCTTGGCTCGCAAGGTGTCGATGAGGCCGGCCATCCACGCTCCGCCGGCGGTGCCGCCGCCGGTCAGGACGAGTGCTCTGGTGCTAGCTGTCGCCACAGCGCGATCCTTTCGCTGGCGAGCTCGATCGGCCTTAGATCAGGAACCGAGCACTTGCGTGAGGTACGGGTTACCGAACCGCCGGTCCGGGTCCACCGCGTTGCGCAGGGCGACGAAGTCGCCGAATTTCGGGTACCCGCGCGCGAGGTACTCGGCATCGCGGGTGTGCATCTTGCCCCAGTGCGGCCTCCCGCCGACAGCCGTCATAATCGCCTCGACCTCGGTGAAGTAGGCCTCGTGCGGCGACGGGTGGAAGACATGGAACGCGATGTAGGCGCTGTCGCGGCCGTATGCGGTTGACAGCCACAGGTTGTCCGATGGGGTCACGCGCACCTCGATCGGGAAGCTGATGCGCCAGTCGCGCCGCTGGATCACGGCCTTGACCTCGGCCAGCACGTCCGACAGCGCGGCCCGCGGCACCGCGTACTCCTGTTCCTTGAACCGCACCCGGCGCGGGCTGGTAAAGACGCGGTAGGCAGCGTCGATGTAGGTCCGCGAGCCGAGCGCCCTCGCGGCCAGCGAGTTTACCGTCGGGATCACCGCGGGAACCCGGCGGCCGAGCTGATTCGTGGCGTTGAAGACCGTGTTGGTCAGGAACTCGTCGTCCAGCCAGTACCGCCACCGCGGCACCGGGCGCGCCGGGCCGTCAGATCGGTTGTTCCGCTTAGTGAGGCAGCCCTCGCTGTAAGGGAACCAGTAGAACTCGAAGTGCTCGTTGTCGGAGGTCAGCTCGTCCAGCTCGCTGATCACGCGGGACCAGGTCATTGGCTCCTCGCGCGCCTCAAGCAGGAAGGCCGGCACGACGCTGAATGTCACCGCGGTGACAATTCCGAGCGCACCGAGGCCAACGCGGGCCGCGTCGAACAGGCCGGTCGCGCCGGGCAGGGACAGCCCGCCGGAGGGTGAGTCTACCGAGCAGTTCACGATGCAGCCGTCGGCAAGGACAAGCTCCAGGCCCGCGATCTGCGCGGCCATGCCGCCGACGTCGCGGCCGGTGCCGTGGGTGCCCGTCTGCGTGGCGCCCGCCACCGTCTGTACCTGGATGTCGCCCATGTTGGCAAGCGACAGGCCACGGGCCAGCAACTCGGCGTTGAGCACAGACAGCGGACAGCCGGCCTCGACCGTGACCGTTCCGGCCGCCGCATCGACCGACCTGATCGCCGTCAGACCGCCCGGCCTGAGCAGCACGCCGTCGGAGACGGCAGTCGGAGTGAAGGAGTGTCCGCTGCCGGTCATACGGACTCTCAGCCCATCTTCGGCCGCCTGCCGGACTTCGGCGGCCACCTCCTCGGCAGACCCAGGGCGAGCAGTACGACGTGGGCTGGCCGTGACGTTCCCGGCCCAGTTGTGCCAGCCGGCGGACCCGCCGGCCTGCGCGCGATCGCTTCGCATCGACCTATTGTGCCGCCAGCACCTCACCAGTCGCGCACAGCCTGCGCCGCCCCAGAAGGCAGACTGTCACCGCCAGCGCGCCACACCCGGCCGCGAACTCGTAGCTGACGCGAGGTCCGGCCGCGTCGACAAGCTGGCCCGCGACGGACGAGCCGATCGCGACCCCCACCGAGATCGTCGAGGACAGCCACGTCATGGCCTCGGTCCGCCGCACATCGCTGGCCTGGCGCTCGACCAGGCTGTACCCCGCGATGAGCGTGGGGGAGATCGTGAGCCCGCAGACCAGCATGGTCAGGTCGAGCGAGACCAGGCTCGGCTGCATCCAGAACGTAGCGACTCCGGCTGCTGTGATCGCCAGCGTCACCAAGAACCGGCGCTCCAGCGGGGCCTGCCAGGTCCGCGATCCGTACCACAGCCCGCCGAGCGCGCTGCCGAGCGCATACGTCCCGAGAATGAATCCCGCCAGCGGCTTGTGGCCCTGCACTTGGGCGAAGTCCACGGTGGAAAGGTCGATGGCCGCGAACATAGCGCCGAGGAACAGGTAGACCGGCGCCAGGGTGGCCAGGCCCGGCGCGGCCAGCCCTCGCCATAGCGGCCGGGCACCGGCCGCTGGCTCGTCCCCGCTGCCGCCGCTGGTCCGCAGTCCGTGCGGCGGCTCGGTACGGCGCTGCGCGGCGAACAGCAGCGTCCCGATCACGCAGACGACCAGTGCGGTGCCGACGCCCGACGCGGGCAGCAGCTTGGTAGCCAGCAGCGTGACCACCGCCGGACCGGCCACGAAAATCATCTCGTCCACGACGGACTCGAGCGCGAATGCCGAGTGCAGCCTGGGGGAGTCGGCCAGCAGCGTGCTCCACCGGGCCCTGACCATCGAGCCAAGCGAAGGCATTGACGCGCCCGCGAGGCAGCCGGTCATCAGCAGCGCCCACACCGGCGCGTGCAACTCCGCGCACGCGATGAACACGCTCGTGCTGAGGGCGAAGAACGCGACCAGCGGCCGCAGGACCCGGCCCTGGCCGAACCGGTCGGCGAGAGTGGCTATGCGCGGCGCGCAGACCGCGTACCCGACGGAGCCTGCGCCGGAAACGAAGCCAGCCAGGCCGTACTGTCCGGTCGTGGCCTTCACCAGCAGGACGGTGCCGAGACCGAACATCGACATTGGCAGCCGGCCGATCGCGGCCGACACGGAAAACCTCGCCGCGCCAGGGATCCGGAGCAAGCTCAGGTACGCGTTCTCGCTCGCCCG
Source organism: Streptosporangiaceae bacterium (assembly GCA_030041135.1). Lineage (GTDB taxonomy): Bacteria > Actinomycetota > Actinomycetes > Streptosporangiales > Streptosporangiaceae > JAJYUU01. The sequence continues at coordinate 40,655 of JASHOL010000469.1, forward strand.
GTGCGCCCGCCCGGGCTGCTCTACCTCAAGTGCTGTAACCTGCGCCTGCGTCATCTGCCGTCTAGCCTCCGGCTCCGAGACTAACGACCGGCACTGACAGTCTGGAATCGGATTTTCCGTCATCTGAGTAACTGCAGTAACGCGGCCCGCTGGCAGCCGACGGTGAATTCGCCGGCCACCCCTTCAGGCCGCGAATCCCGGCAGTTATGGTTGAAGCCCTATGGGACGCTCAGATCGGGACGCCGACGAGAGCCCGGCGTCCACGAGACGCTGGCGTAGCGCCAGCATGCCCCTGGGAACGCCGTCGGCCAGGCGCCTGGCCGCGGTCGGCGCGGTCGCGGTCCTCGGCCTCAGCATCCACGACGGCGTCGCCGCCGGGTCTTCCGGCCGTCCGGACTCGCCGGACCGGGCGATTGGCCCCCTATCCGCGACCGAGCCCTCTTCGGTCCCGCACCTCAAGGCCGAGGGCTGGCTAGTCGCACCGGATACGACGAACGTCGCCAGCGAGCAGAACGCCAGCCGGGTGGCGGCCGAGGCAGCGAAGGCGAGCCCGTTCCGCCAGATAATCCTGCCGGACCTGCTCGTCGTTGCCCCCAAGGGTCTCACCGCCAGCCAGGTGACCAGACTTCGCAAGGTCACGGGCGTGCGGGACATGATCACCTTCGACGGCGCCCAGATCACGGCGGGCGGACGGCCGGTCAGCGTGATCGGGGTAGACCCGGCGACGTTCAGGTCCTGGGTCCCGCTGGCGGCAGCCTCCAACCAGGGGCTCTGGTCGGCGCTGAGCCGGGACGAATTCGTGGCCTCGCTTTCGGCCGGCAAGGCGCTCGGGCTGAAGGCCGGGAAGAGCTATGCGCTGACCGGGGCGACCAGTCAGGTCGTCACGTATGCGACGTCGGCCAGCCTCGGCCTTAGCGGCGTGGACCTGCTGGTGAACGAGGCGACCTCGCGCAAGCTCGGCCTGGTCAGGCAGGTGGCCGGCCTGATCAGCGCGCCCGGCGTGAGCCTGGCCACGCTGGACCAGGAGGTTTCCAAGATCCTCGGGCCCGGCGGGCGGATCGAGGTCCTCCGCAGCCAGAAGCTTCCTGTGGCCACCGTCGCGGCCGGCACCAGGCCCACCACGTACCTGCAGCTGTTCAAGGCCTCCGCTGCGGACTTCTGCCCTGGGCTGTCCTGGACGGTTCTCGCCGCGATCGGGCAGATCGAGAGCGCAGACGGCGAGAACAACGGGCCCTCGACGGCCGGAGCGCTTGGTCCGATGCAGTTCCTGCCGTCCACGTGGGCAATCTGGGGCATCGACGGGTTCGGCGAGACCGGGCCGCCCGACATCCTCGACCCCTACGACGCCGTCCCGTCGGCCGCGAGGCTCCTGTGCGCCGATGGGGCCGCGGCGGGCGGCTCGGCGTTGCGCCAGGCGATCTTCGACTACAACCACGCGACCTGGTACGTCAACGAGGTCCTGGCGCTGGCGGCCGAATACGCCGCCGATTACGACTAGTCCGGCCGGTCAGCGACGTTTGGGCAGCCCGTTATTGGGGGAACGGGCTCGGCTCCTGGCCCCGTGCCGGCCGATGGTTCTACCGCGCGGGGCTGGCGGTAAAACCCGCGTCCGGTCCCTGGTTGGATGGGGGGATGGCCGGTTACGACGCGTTCCTGCTTGTGTCCTTCGGCGGTCCCGAGGGGCCGGACGATGTCATCCCGTTCCTGCACAACGTCACGGCCGGCCGGGGAGTGCCGCCCGAGCGCCTGGCCCAGGTCGCCGAGCACTACTACCAGTTCGGCGGGGTCAGCCCGATCAACCAGCAGTGCCGCGACCTGCTCGCGGCGCTCGAGAAGGAGTTCGCCGCGACCGGGATCTGCTTGCCGGTCTACTGGGGTAACCGGAACTGGCGGCCGTACCTCACCGACACGATGCGGCAGATGGCAGCCGACGGGGTGACTCGCGCGCTCGCACTCGTCACGTCCGCGTACAGTTCGTTCTCCAGCTGCCGGCAGTACCTTGATGACATCGAGGCAGCCCGCGTGGCCGTCGGGCCGGCCGCCCCGCAGGTTGACAAGCTCAGGCAGTTCTTCAACCATCCCGGCTTTATCGAGCCGAACGCCGACGCCGTGGCCGCGGCGGCCAGCTCGCTCGGGCCGGCCGCCGCCGGGACCTGGGACCTGGTATTTACCGCGCACAGCATCCCGCTCGGGATGTCGCAGGCCAGCGGGCCGCCAGGCGGGCCGTGGCCGACGGGAGCCGGCGGCCCGGCCGGAGGTGCGTACCCAGCGCAGCTCGCCGACGCGGCCGGCCTGGTTGCTTCGCTCGTGGACTACGACCGTCCCTGGCGGCTGGCCTACAACAGCCGCAGCGGGCCGCCCTCGGTCCCGTGGCTCGAGCCCGACATCAACGACTGCCTGAAGGAGCTGGCGGCATCCGGATCGCAGGCCGTGGTCGTGTCACCGGTCGGCTTCGTCAGCGATCACATGGAGGTCATATTCGACCTGGACGTGGAGGCCGCGCAGACGGCGCAGCGGCTCGGTCTCCAGTTCGCCAGGGCGGCCACGGCAGGGACCGACCCGCGGTTCGTGTCCATGATCGCCGACCTGGTACGCGAGCGGACCGACGCTGCGACCCCGGCCGCGCTTGGCAGCTTCGGCGTCGGGCCGGACTCCTGCCCGCCCGGGTGCTGCGGCCAGGGCGCCCGACGTCCCGCGGGCGGACCCGGGGGATCGCCCGCCCAGGCTGAACCGGCAGGGGGACTGCGGTGACACCGGATCCGGCCGAGCTTCTTGAGCTCGCCTCGGCCGCGGCCGAGGAGGCGGCCGAGTTGCTGCTGAGCCGGCACGGTGACGTGCGAGTCGTCGAGACCAAGTCGAGCCCGACCGACGTCGTGACCGAGATGGACGGCGCGGCCGAGGAGCTGATCAGGCACCGGATCCTCGCCGACCGGCCGGGCGATGCGATCCTCGGCGAAGAAGGCGGCCAGACCGGTGCCGGCAGCCAGGTGCGCTGGATCGTGGACCCGCTCGACGGCACGGTGAACTACCTCTACGGGCTGCCCGAGTGGGCGGTGAGCATCGCGGCCGAGGTCTCCGGCACCGTAGTGGCCGGAGTCGTCTGCGCCCCGCTGCAGCGCAACACGTATAAGGCCGCGATCGGCCGGGGCGCGTGGCTGCATTCGGGCTGGCAGCCCGAACCGGTCCCCCTGTCGTGCAACACCGGCATAGATCTAGCCGACGCGCTGGTGGCTACGGGCTTCAGCTACTCGGCCGCGCAGCGCGCGGGGCAAGGCTCGGTGGTCGCGCAGTTGCTGCCGCGAGTGCGCGACATCAGGCGCGCGGGCGCCGCGGCGATCGATCTGTGCTCGCTGGCGGCCGGCCGGGTAGACGCGTACTACGAGAGCGGCGTCTACTACTGGGACGTCGCGGCCGGCAGCCTGATCGCGCGGGAGGCCGGCGCACACGTCGGCGGCCTGCACGGACACGACGCCGGTCCGGCCCTCACGCTGGCCGCGAGCCCGGCCCTGTTCGGGCCGTTGCACGATCTGCTGGCCGGCCTGTGGACCGCAACGGCGGCGGGAACCTAGGTCCTGCTCAGGGTGCCACTCGCGGGCTGCCCCGATGAGCTGAAGTTGAACTGGACCGAGCTGGACCCGGACTTGGTCAGGGTCACCGTGCCCGGCAGGCACGGCCCAGAAGAAATGGTCTGGCTCAGGGTTAGCTGCTTCGCGGTCTGAGTCTCAACGCTCAGCGCGCCCGTACAGCTCAGGTTGCTCGACGAGTAGCTGATCGAGCCGCGGTTGTGCCCCGCGGCTAGGCTGACGGTCACGTTGTAGCTGCTGCCGGGCTGCGAGACAAGGCCCGCCCAGCTGCCCGCGAACGCCGACGGTGTGACCGCCGTCGGCGTTGGGCTCGCCGTGGGTGACCTGGGAGTCGCCGACGCACTGGGGTCCTTCAGGTTGCCGTTGGCCGCGCCGTGCGTAGTCCCGGTGTTCTGCACGAGGTGCACGACGAGCAGGGCCAGCAGCGCGCAGACCAGAACGCCCCCGGCGATCAGGACCTGCCCGGCCCGGCGGCGGCCAAGCGACTGCTGGTGTGCGCCGTGCCGCTCCTGCGCCAGCCCTGGCGCGTGGGCGGTCGCCCGATGAATGTCGTCCGCGCGCCCGCGCCCGCTGGGGATCGGGCGCGGGCCGGTGCTGCGAGCCGTCGGCGGTCGCCCGCCAGCATGGGCTTCGGCCGGCCGGATCGGCCTCGGCCCGGTAGCGCGCGAACCGGTCGCGTGGATGCCCGCCGGCCTCGGGCCGCTCGGCCGGTCGATCACCGGCCGGCCTGGCGGTTGCCGGTCCGTGCCCTCGCGCTCGCCCGCTTCGCCCCAGGTTCGCCGCTCGGCCGAGGGCCAAGGCAACCCAGGGCCCGCCTGGGCCAACAGGTCATCATCCTGCGTGGCCCTCGGGTCTCCGCCAGGGACGGCACGGCGTGACCCCTCCGCGAGCACGCCCGCCGGCGGGTCCCGGTCACCGATCAACGCGATTACCGCGGCCCGCGCCGTCGGCCGGTCGATGGGGTTGGTGGTCAGGCACTCGATCACGACATCGCGCACGTGCGCGGGCAAGACATCGAGGTCGCCGATGGTTGTGGGCGGCTTGCCCGACGCCGCGAATACGACCGTCTGCGCCCACGCGGTCATGTCTGCCGCCGGGGTGGACGCGCCGTAGGGCGGGGTTATGCCGAACTCGACGACACGCGGTCCGGCTACGGTCATGATCACGTATTCGGGGCCGAAGTTGCCATGGACCAGGCCCGCGAGATGGATCGAGGCCAGCCCCGTCGCCATGCCGATGGCAGCCGCCTCAAGCTCGGGGCCGTCCAGGATGCCGTCGGTGGCGATGACCTCCATCAGGGATTCGCCTGGCACGTATTCGCTGATCAGGAATGCATCGTCGCCGTCCATGCCGGCGTCGAGGATCCGCGCCGCGCAGAACGGCGGCACGCGCTTGGCGACAGCGGCCTCGGCCGCGAAGCGGTCCCGGGCGGCGGCATCCCTGGTCCACTCGCTGTGCAGGACGCTGATGGTGACGTCGGAGCCGTCGGGTCCGGTGCCCAGGTAGATGGGTCCCTCGGCCGGGATCCCAGCGATCCGCGCCACAAGCCGGTAGCGGCCAACCCGCCTTGGGTCGCCGGTCTGAAGCGGCGATTGGTGAGGCATGGCGCAAGCTCCGGGCGTGGGCGTGCACAGTGGAACTCGTTGTGCGGTTCGCACCATAACGCACTATGTGAAAGACACTGTGCTGAATCGACTAAGTTACTCCAAAGTAGATCGGGCTGCCAGCAAATCGGCGGATCCCGGTGGGCCGAATGCCCAGGTACGGTGGGGAGGCCCTGCGGGCCGAGAGCGACACGCCTTGCCTCGCTAGCGATGGTTGGTGTACCGCGACCCTGGACGTGGCAGAATTCCCCGCCGGATTCGGGCACAACCGAGGCCTCCCGAGCGTTACAACCGCGCGAACGGGTTAGTGAGATGGAGGGGTTAGAGCCGAGATGGCTACCGATTACGACAGCCCGAGGAAGACAGACGACGAGCTGACCGAGGACAGCCTGCAGGAACTGCAGGCGCGCCGGATGGACAAGTCCTCGACGGCGATTGACATCGACCCCGATGACATCGCCGAGTCGCTTGAACTGCCGGGGGCTGATCTCTCGAATGAGGAGCTCTCGTTCCGGGTGATCCCACGGCAGGCGGACGAGTTCACCTGCTCGAGCTGTTTCCTTGTGCATCACCGCAGCCAGCTTGCCGAGACTCGCGGCGGTCAGATGGTCTGCCGGGAGTGCGCCGCCTGACCTGCGGAAAGCAGAAGGACGCGCTCATGCCCCTAAAAGGGGACGAGGCATGCCACCGGGACGGCGCCGGCACTGCCGGCGGGCCGGTCCCCGGTGGCGCGTGCCTGCGAGGCTTCACCACAAGTAGGCCGAATCAGGCTAAGTCTGAATAGTTCTCAGTATTCGCGTAGCGCTGTGGCCGGACAGAGCCATAGCGCTACCTTCATCTTCGGCGCGCCGCGGCCATGGTCCGCAGCAGGCGCCCTCTCGGTCCCGGCACTCGGCGCACCCGGCTCCAGATGCGGCCGGCCACCGCGGCCCCGACCAGCCCCGCGACAATCGCGAACGGCGCCAGCCCGGCGAGAGCCAGTCCGGCGGTGCACCCGGCCAGCGCCGTCAGTAGCGTTCCCCAGGCCAGGAGGGTCAGCCCGACCCTAGTGAGCGCGACCTCGGCGTTCTGGCCGAACAGGCTGTTCGCCGGCGCGGAGCGGACTGCCTGCAGGAAGTAGCCCGCCGCCGCCAGGGCGTCGCGACCGCGCAGGCTGATCAGGCCGAGCTCGTTCACGGCCCCCGCGTTGGCCGGGTCGATTGCCAGCGCCGCCTGCTGGCTGGCCCTGGCCCCATCCAGGTCACCGACAGCCAGTGCCACCTTCCCGGCCGTCACGTGCACATCTGGTTCTCCCGGCGCGATCGCGAGCGCCGCGGCGCTGGCCTGGCGGGCCAGTTCCGGCTGCCCGGCCGCCACCGCGGCTTGCGCCAGGCAGATGTGGGACCGCCAGCAGTGCGGGGCGAGGTTGAGCGCGGGGACCGCGGCGGCGAGGGCGTCATCGGCCCGGCCGAGGCCGAGCAGCGCGGTGCTGGCCAGGCGGTATGGCCAGTCATCGGCCGGGTCGAGTTCGCTGGCGCGACGAGCCGCCTGCACGGCCGCCGCCTCGTTCCCCCCGGCTAGCTGCGCACGCGAAAGCAGGCACCACGCCCGGCCGCTGTCCGGGGTAATCGCCACGGCCGCGGTGAGGACGCGAACGGCGTCGGTGAACCGGCCAAGCTCGATCATCGTGCCTGCCCGGCTGAGGTCGGCCGGCGAGCCCGTCATCGGGGCTGCCCGGCCGTCACAGCATCTTCCGGTGCTTCAGGTAGGCCGCCAGGTCGTCGTAGGCACCGCCCTCGTTGGCAAACAGCGCGACGTTGCGGGCCGAGTCGAACCAAGGGGCGAGCGACGGCCTGACCTGCGCCGTGGCCGCAGCCAGGTCGTCCTGCCCGATCATCCTCGCCTGGCCGGAACGGGCCGAGTCCAGCAGCGCCAGCTCGGCCGCGGACTCGCAGACGTGGGCGATGTCCGCGGCCGAGTAGCCCTCGGTCATGGCCGCCAGCTTGGCCAGGTTGATCCCGGCCACTGGCCGGTCCTTCAGGTGGAACCGGAACACCGCCTCGCGGGCCTGCGGGTCTGGCGGCAAGACCAGGAGCGTCCGGTCCAACCGGCCGGGCCGGCGCAGGGCGCTGTCGACGTCCCACGGGAGGTTGGTGGCGGCCAGCACGAATACGCCGTCGTTACCGCCGGTCACGTCGTCCAGCTCGAGCAGCAGCTGGTTGACGGCGCTGCGCATGGGCGTGTTCCGCAGCTGACTCCGCTTCTGGCCGATCGCGTCGACTTCGTCGAAGAACAGCACGCATGGGGCGTTCCGCCGGGCGACGGCGAACAATTCATGGATATTCCGCTCACTCGACCCGATGTACATGTCCACCACGTCGGCGAACGAGACCGCGAGGAAGTGGGCGCCAAGCTCGCCCGCAACGGCGCGGGCGATGAACGTCTTGCCGCAGCCTGGAGGTCCGTAGAGTAGCAGCCCGCCGCGCAGGCTCTTGCCGTAAAGCCTGCGCAGCTCGGGATTGCGCATCGGGGCGAGGAACGCCGCCTCGAGCCTGGCCTTGACCTCATTCAGGCCGGCCACGTCGGCCAGGCGCAGCCGTGGCTTCTCCGCGTCGTAGGCGGGAGCCTCCCTCTCGTGCTCGTAGGCGGCGGACCCGTCCTGGTTCACGAACATCGGCGGCAGCAGGTCCCGCAGTTCGGCCTCGGCCTGCGCCCAGTTGAAGCCGCCTGCCGCGGCCCCGCCTGCCGCGGGCTGGGCCGTATCCAGGGGCGGCGCGTGGTCCGCGGGCTGGGCCGTATCCAGGGGCGGCGCCTGGTCCGCGGGCTGGGCCGTGTCGAGGGGCGGCACCTGGTCCGCGGGCTGGGCCGTATCCAGGGGCGGCGCGTCCACAGGGGCCGGGACTCGAATCTCTCCTGCGGACGCAGGCTCCGACCCGGCTAGCTCGGCCCGGCCGACCTCGGCGAGCATGCGCAGCGCCTGGACATTCGCCGGGTCCGCCTGCAGCACCGCCCCGAGGTGGCTGATCCCTTCCTCGCGCAGACCGGCGGTCATGAGCATGCTGGCGAGGTGCAGGCGGAGGCCGAGGTCGTCGGGTAGAGCCGCGACCGCCTTGCGGAGGCTCGCGATCACGGCGGGCTCGGAATCCATCGGGCTAACCTCGGCGTAGTTCGGGTGGGCTCGGGCGAATGCCCAATTTTATGCGTGTTTGCCGGATGCCGGGCGTGGAACTATCGCATAGACCGATCGAGATGCGTCCCGGAGCCGTCATAAGCCGACGGAGCCGGCCGCCACCGGCCGCGCACCAGATGGCCCGCAACGACAGCAGAGGGTCAAGAGATGCTGCTCTTCGGCCTGTTGCAGTGTTGACGCGGTCGGGTGCAGTGGGCCCCGGCCGTCCGGCTGGGCCGGGCGGCGGTTTGATGCCCGGGCGTCCCGGCTGGGCCGGGCGGCGGTGTGACGCGGCGCCCGGTATGGCCGTCGGCTGGTCTCGGGGCGCCCGCACTGCCGCAGGCTGTCGGCATCGTGCAAGTTGTCGGGTGCATACCAGGTCAAAGCGACCGCGAAAGTGTGGAGAACTTACACGATGCCGGAGAACTTACACGGCGGCGGACCCGCGCGGCCCCGGCCTGGTGCCTACCAGGGCGGCCGGAACTGCCGCTCCGCCTGAGCCGGGATCCCGGATCCTCGCAAGAGATCCTTAGCGATGGATAGCCGCGCCGGCCGATTCTGAAACAACCCGTCTTGAGGCGGCACGTTTACCTCTGATGCTGTTCAGGACGCTGCCATACGGCAGCAGAGTGCCCTCCACTGCCCCGTCGCTGGCCGCATCGGTCAAGACGGGCCGTCAGGACCTGTCTGCATTCGCCGCGCTGCCGAGGCAACCTTTTGCGACGGTCGCCCGTACTT
>JASHOL010000470.1 GCA_030041135.1 Streptosporangiaceae bacterium
GCTCGCTGGCACGGCCCCGCGCCATGATCGTCCCCAGGGGCGGGGGGTCGGGGATCGTGACGTGCGCAGCGGGGTCTGCGTCCCGGACGAGCTGGTCGATGTTCATATCCGGCTCCTTGAGCTTCGTGGCTGTGCGTGGATCAGGCCGGGTCCTGGATCCGGCATCTTCACGGCAGGCGGCGAGAGGATGTCCCGCAGCCGGGCTTTGGCCTTATGAATCCGGAGGGCCACCGCGTTGGGGGTGCAGCCCAGGACTTGAGCGGCCTCGGCGTGTGACAGGCCGTCCCACGCGACCAGCTGCAAAGTTTCCCGGTCTGCTGGCCTGAGTTGCTGCACCGCCGCCCGCACTCGCAGCAGCGAGGGCTCATCTTCGCCGCCCCCAGCCTCGCTGAAGACTGCTTGAGCCCGGAGCCGCGACTCCAGCCTGATCCGGCGAGAGTGCCGGCGCCGATGGTCGAGCAGCACGCGTCTGGCAACGCCGTACAGCCAGGCCTGGTCCTGTGGCGGCGGAGGAATGGCGTGCTGCCGCCGCAGCGCCACGACAAAGACCTCAGCCACCAGGTCCCGCACGCTCTCAAGGTCGCAGTCAGCGCGCCTGAGCACATAGCCGAAGACCGCCTTGTAGCTATTCCTGTACAGGGCTTCGAGGCGACCGTCGCTGACCGGGGCGTCGCTAGATCCTGGCATGGCCGCTGTCAAGTGTGCGTGTCATGCCGTATACATGGTCCGAGGCCGCCCGATTCTTTCCGCTCCTATCGATGATCTCGGACCCTGAGCCTGAATCCGGGTCAAGGGGCAGCGCCGCCAAGCGCAGTGCTCGCCGTGCAGCTCTCTGAGTTGCGCGGATCGGCGTTCACCTCGACGACCGCACCGCCAGCCGCCGCAGGTTCACCAGCGAACTATCTTCCATATCGTCCAGGGTCTATGTACTTTGTTCACATCGATGAGTCATGGCCTGGATGGCTGGCTACCGGGCGGGAGGTAGTGGACGATGGGAACCGACGGCGGCGGCAGGCGCACCCGGCAGCTGCGGGCATCCCGCTGGGTGGCCGGGGTCACGGCGGGCGCGCTTGCGGCATTGACTGCAGGGACGGCGGGCGCGCCGCCCGCCGCGGGTGCCAGCGCCGGCACCCCGCGCGCAGTCTCGTCGCTGCAGTCGGCCTGGCTTTCAGTACTCGCCGAGCGTCCGATCCAGCACGCCCTGATCGGCGCCTACGCCTTCGACGTGACGACCGGCAAGACCCTGGCTGCCATCCACCCGGACTGGCGGCTGACGCCAGGATCGGTGACCAAGCTTTACGCGACCGCGACCGCGCTAGCCGACTGGGGGTCACGCTTCCGGCTTGTCACCAAGGTGGAGCAGGCGCGCAGCGGCGGGCCGCTGTACCTCGTCGGTGACGGCGACGGACTGGGCGACGAGCTCTATACGCCGCCGGGACAGCCGCAAGGCCCGAATCAGCTGGCGCAGCTGGCCAGGTCCGTCGCGCGCACGGTGCACCGCGCAGCTGGCGTCGTCGGCGTCAGCTCGCTGTTCACCGGCTGGACGGCCGGCCCCGGCTGGGACATCAGCGAGGTGCCGAGCAGCGGCGATCCGGTCGTCTCCGCACTGACCGCGGACGCCGACAATGTCTTCGTGGCCGTCGACCCCGGCGCCGCCGCAGACAAGCGTCCGGTCGTGCGGCTGGACGCTGACGACCCGGACATGCTGGCGCCGGGCTTTTTCAAGATCGAGGATGAGGCCACCACCGGGGCACGCCACTCGGCCAACACCCTGTACATCAACGCCATCATCGGCACCCGGACGGTGGTGATCACCGGCAGCATTCCTGTGGGTGGTGGGCGGACCTGGGGCTACCTGTCCATCGACGATCCGGCCCTGTTCGCCGCCGACTTGTTCGCCAAGTACCTCAGGCAGGACGGCGTTCGGCTGACGCACCAGGCCATGACCGGCAGGCTGCCCGCGCATAGCCGCGAGATCGCCGCCAGCACAGACCGCCAGAACCTGAGGAGCTACCTGACCGAGCAGAACAGCTGGTCGATCAACACGATGGCCGAAAACCTGTACCGGCTCGACGGCGTCGCCTACCGTGGCACCGGTTCGCCCGCGGCCGCGCAGGCCGCGGTCGACGCCTACCTGGCCGGCGCGCACCTGCCGCAAGACCGGGTGCAGGTCGACGGCTCGGGACTGTCAGTGCTGGACGAGATGAGCGCCCGCCAGCTTGTGCAGCTGCTCACCTACGTGGCGCATCGGAGCTACTTCACCGAGTTCGAGCACTCGCTGATCCACATCGGGCGGACGAGCCAGTGCACGTTCATGTGCGGACTGATGGATCACACGGCTGCCGACGGGACGGTCTGGCTCAAGACCGGCAACCTGGCCAACCAGTGGAACTACGCCGGGTACGCCCACGCGAAGAACGGCAACCTCATCGCGTTCGCGCTTTTCTTCGACGGGCTGAACGAGAACAATCCGCTCGGCGAGTCTCTCGGCCCGATTGACCAGATGACGGTCGACGCGGCGAGCTGGCCGCACGAGCCGAAGCCGGAGTCGGCTGCCAGGCAGCGCGCGCAGCTGGCCACGCTGGCCCAGGACAGTGGCGACCTGCCGCACAGCCTCGCGGCGCAGCTTCCGGCCGGTGTCGCCGCGGCCGTCCGGCGCGACTACGCAGCCGGCGACGAGGTGTCCGCCGCCGTGGCGGCAGTGCCGACCGGCAAGCTGGTCGCGCAGTCCAACGGGGAGACCGAGCTGCAGGGCGGCCTGCTGGCACGGCTCGCCACCGTCTCGACCGCGCTCAGCGACGCGGGGTCGCTGCGGTTGGCCGGCCCCGCGGTCCTGACTACCGGCCCGGTGTCCGGCGGGAGCCTGGACGGAAACCTGGTGCTGACCGGGAACAGTGATTCGCTGTTCTCGGCGCGGCAGCTGACCGACCTCGCCAGAGCGGTGGCCGCCCACGGCGTCACACGAGTCACCGGGCACCTGGACTACGTCGCGGCTGACGCTGGCCAGCAGTGGGGCATTCCGAACCTGCCGTTCAGCACGCCTTATGAGGACATCGGCGCGTCCTTCGCCCCGCCGCTGGCGCCGCTGACCGTCAACGGCGATCAGGTGACGATCGTGGTGCGCGGAACTACCGCGGGCCGGCCCGCCCAGGTCAGCGAGGGGCCTGCCGGCGCACCCGTGACGCTGACCGGAACGGTCAGGACCGTGCGCGCCGGGGCAGCGTCGGCCGCGGCCGCCTATGTGCCAGGCACGCACTCCTACCGCCTTTCCGGGTCGGTGCGGCCGGGCACGCGGACGCGGCTCACTGTGGCCCCGCCCTATCCGGGTCTCGTGGGAGCGAGCGAATTTGCGGCGGCGCTGCGCCAGGCGGGCGTGTCGGTATCCGGCCCGCCGGTCGCGGTGACCGCGGCGACCGGAACGGTGATAGCCAGCCAGCCTGCGCCGTCAGCGGCCGCCGAGGCGCAGCTGGCCCTGACCAGCCCCTCCGACGTGGCACCCTTCGACCTGTACACCCAGCTGGGCGTGAGCAACAATGCGGAGATCGCGGCCCGCATCGGCTCATACGACCAGGTCATTGACCCGTCAGGAAACGCCGCCGACGACTTCCTGTCGGCCGACAGCATCGCGCAGATGCTGGCTTCCTTGTATTCCAGACCGCAAGCCGGGCCGGTGACCCGCGAGCTGAGCCGGCCCTGGACCGTTCGGCTGCCGGAGCGGACTACGGTCGCCGGCTACGCCAGGACCGCACGGGGCCAGTTGGTCGCCTACACCGTCATCATCAACGGCCAGCTCTATCAGGCCGCTCCCGACTCAGCAGCCAGGTACCAGCCCGACATCAGCAGGTAGCACCCTGCCCGCGGTGCGGCTGGTGCGGCTGGTGCCGCTGACCGGTCACCGGCGCCGCGCACGACCGCGCCGCTGCTACCCGGCGGATAGTGCGCGGTTATCAGATGTACTCCGCTATTCGTCAGCCCCGGACCGGGGCCGGTGCTCGTCAGGTCCGAGGTCTGCGCGCTCTCATGCTCCTGCGTTCTCGCCGAGTCCAGCGCGCAACTGGGCAAGCGCCGCGGGAAGGTAGTCGCCGATGACTGCCCAGCTGATGATGCCGGTTGGCGTCTGAAGCTCGACGATGCGGCACCTCGCAGCAAGCGACCACATCTCCGCTGCCGTCGGCCGCCGGGCCGGGCCGCGAACTGCGACAACGCTCACCGTCGGGATAGAGCGGAACAATCGCCACCAATAACCGCGAGCGTCGAGTCGGCCAGGGGATACCGCAGCTCGCACGTGCCGCCACCGGCGCGAAAGTCCGTGTTGCCGGCCGCTGATGACCTTGAAAGCACAATCGAGCTGTCCGCGCGACATTCGGCGGTCAGCAACTCGGCGTCGCAGACGTTCAACCGGACTCCTGAGGAGTCCTTCGACGAGCGCACCACCGGGGAAGCTCACAGTACGGACGATAAAGCTGGCGCGCGGTCGGCGCCAGCTTGAAGCGGAACTGCGGTGTGGTTGCCCTGGCCGCGCCGCGGCTTTAGCTGAACATATCGAGCACTGTCGCGGACCTCAGCTGGTCAGGCAGCAGCGCCCGGCCGACGACCGCCATATGGGTCTGCCAGTGGCTCCGCGCGCCGTCGGCGTCGCCTGCGCGCACGAGCGCGAGCAGCTTGCGATAGGACCGCACCACCTTGCGGCAGCCGCCGATCAGCTCGGCCGCCTGGCCGGGCTGGCTCGCCGCGAGCATCATGTGGCTGTCGACGACATCGCGCAGAACCAGTGACTGGATGGCCAGGGTCTTGTTGCCGGCCCGCTGCATGAGCAGGTCGTGAAAGCGCTGCGCGCTCTGGATCCACGGCCCGAGCTCCGCCGGCTCCTGGCCGGCCGGGATCGTGGCTTCCAGCTCATCGATGCAGTCGGCCAGGTCGGCCAGGTCCCGCTCGGTACGGCGCTTGGCGAGCAACGCCGCCGCCTCCGGCTCGACCAGCGACCTGGCCTCGTACACGTCGGCGAGCGTCGTGCCCGAGGTCTGCATGAGCAGGCCGACGTACCTGGCCGCTACCTCGACCCTGGGCGAGGTGACGCGCGCGCCACGGGCACCGCGGCGAATGACGATGAGCGACTCGGTTTCGAGGATGCGGATAGCCTCCCGCAGGGTCGGCCTGGAAACCTCGAACTGCCGCATGAGCTCGGCCTCGGCGGGCAGCGTGTCGCCCTCGGCGAGCTCGCCGCGGACAATCTTGCTTCGGAGGTAGGACGCGATCATCTCGCCGGTCTTGGCGGCACGGATAGTACGGCCGACCAGGCTGGTGTCGCTGACCATGGCTTAGCCTCCACGGCGAGTTCCGCCTGCCAAATCGGCGACTCGCCCGCCGACGCTCGCGCCAACGTAGTGCTAGAAGTTCACGAAGTACTCTACCCATCGCTTTGCCTGTCAGGCCGCTCGCGCCGCCCGGCAGCGCCACCGGCCAGCGCCCCGCCCCCGACCGTGAGTCGTCAACCGGCCGCGAATCAGCCATCGCCCAGGTCGCGGTCGGCCGCCGTCGGCTCGGGAGCCGCCTGGTGCCGGAGCCCGGGTTCGACGGCGGGCTGCTCCATCAGGCCGGCGATGAGGTCCTGGATGCGGTTCTTGGCCCTGATGACCGGCTCGCGCAGTCGCTGCTCGCGGCGCCGGGCCTGGGCGAGCCTGGCCGGACGGTGCTCGTACCGCCACCGCGCCCAGGGCGAGTCTGGCCTGGCCAGCCGGATTGCCCCCGGGATAAGGACGACGGGCAGCACCATGCCAAGCAGTGCGGTCCAGACCTTGCCCTTGAGCAGCGTCACGCCGGCCAGGGCGAACCAGGCGACGACGACCACGGCGAGTGTGGCCACCGCGGCCGGGCTGCCGGGTATGGGGTGATAGTCGGCCACGTTCTTGACGCCGACCGGGCTGACCCCGATCAGCAGCAGGGCCGTCACTCCCACCGCGACGAAGACCGCATCGACGGAGAGCCTGCCCTCGTTGCTCCAGTACACGTCGCGCAGGTGCAGGATCAGCGCGAACTCGTCGAGCACCAGCGCCATGCCGAGCCCGAACACGGCAGCCGCTCCCCCGCGCCAGGCCAGGGAGTGTAATGGCGCGGCCAGTTCGGCGATGCCACCGCCGGCCATCAGCACGACCCCGAACACCATGTGGTGCACGTGCACGGCGCCCGCCACCACGTTGCCCGGCCACCATCGCACGCCCGCGCGGATAAGCCGGACCGCGACGCGGATGCCGGCGAACCCGGCCACGAACGCCACGAAAAAGCAGAACAACGGCAGCCGTCCGGTCTGCATGACCTGAGCGGAGAACCAGGCGGACACGCTGCTACCCCCACGTGACTGGCCGCTCGCGGCTCATCGCACACGCCGGGCGGCTCTCCCAGTCTGCCTTAGTCAGCGGGTCTCGGCAGACGCCGCCAGGCTAAGCGACGCAACCAGGTAGAACACACCGAACGGGTCGGCGCGGTAATGCACCTGCACCGCGGCAGTCCGGCCATGGGCTGCTCCGGCGAGCACCTGCCACACCGGCCGCCCGGTGGCCATCAGCTCACGGGCCAGGCGGGCATCAATGCGCAGGAGGCCGTCCAGGTCGCCGGACCTGATGACCTGCTCGACGCCCGCGTCAAACGGCACGCTGCGACGATCGAGGTAACCCGGCGCCGTCAGGCTGCGGCGGGCACTACCGTCGGCCATCGCGATCAAGGCCACCCGCTCGTCCATGCCAGCCAGCGAGGCTCCGAGGCCCCGGCAGTCATCAGGCGTCAGGTCCTCGGCAACCGAGTACAGCACCCGTCGCCCTCGATATCCGGCCTGATCAGCCAGGCGGCCCGCCAGCCCGAGTGACAATGGCGGGCCGGGCGGGCCCGGCGGGCCGGGCGGGCCGTCCGCGGCCGCGCCGGGGCGCACGGCGCGCAGCGGCGGAGCGAAGGCCGACAGGTCCACCTCACTGGCCGAGTCCCAGCGGCGCGCCTGCGTGGCGGTGCCGACGAGCGCGACAACGCTGGGCTCAGAGAACAGCACCGCGGTTACGGCATCCGCGCAGGCCTGTCGCAGCTCGGGCACCACCGGGTCGGCGCCGGTGAGCTCGCGTGCGAGCAGCGGAGGCGAGGGACAGATGGCCGCGGCTACGAGCACCGGCTACGCCATTCCGCGGACGGCGCGAGCCGGCGGACGCTCACCCCTGATGGACGCGACCATGTCCACCACCTGCCGCGAGGCAAGCACCTCGTGCACCCGGAAGATCCGGGCACCGTGCCACGCGCTGACCGCGGTGGCGGCCAGCGTGCCGGCCAGCCGCTCCCCCGGCGGCAGGTCGAGCGTCTCGCCGACGAAGTCCTTGTTCGACAAGGAAACCAGGACCGGCCAGCCGGTGGCGGTCATCTCGTCCAGCCTCCTGGTGATCTCCAGCGAATGCCAGGTGTTCTTGCCGAAGTCGTGCGCGGCGTCGATGACGATCCTGGCCGGGTCCACGCCGGCCCGGACGGCCGACTCAGCGAGTTGCTGCGTCCGGGCCAGGACGTCGGCCATCACGTCAGGGTAGGAGACCCGGAACGGCCGGGTCCGTGGCTGCTGTCGTCCCACGTGCGCGCACACCAGGCCTGCCCCGAACTCGGCCGCCACCCCGGCTAGCCGCTCGTCGAAGCCGCCCCAGCTGTCGTTGATCAGGTCGGCGCCCGCAGCGCACGCTGCCCGCGCCGCCTCGTGGCGCCACGTGTCGACGCTGACTGCCACGTCGGGGTAGCTGCTGCGCACCGCGGCGATGAAGCCGGCCGTCCGCCTGATCTCCTCGGCCGGATCCACCGGCTTGCCCGGCGCCGCGGGCACGCCGCCCACGTCGACAATGTCGGCTCCCTCGGCTATGACCTCGGCCACCCGCAGCATCGCCGCGTTCTCATCCCAGGTCAGGCCGGGCCGGTAGAAGGAGTCGGGCGTGCGGTTGACGATGCCCATGATCAAGAGCTTCTCAGGGGGGAACGAGTGGTGTCCGAGCCTGAGCACGGACTGCTTGCGGGGGGCGCGTTCACGGGCCGGAGGGAGCGCGCTCATCCGCGGCGTCCCGGCGGCCGCGGTAGGTCCGGCCCGGCCTGACCCGGCGCGGCCGGCGCTGAATCAGCGGGCGGCCGTTCGTGGACCGGGACGGGCCGCACGACGCTGACCGCCTCGCCGTTGTCGCGGACGAACTGCCTGAGCTCGGGAAGGGCAGGGTCCCGGCCGCTGTCGCGCCGGCGCTCGGCGACAACCAGCAGTTCGGCCGCCATCAGCGCGAGGTCATGATTGGCCTGGTGCCGGTGCGCCCGGCTGCCGAGGTCGACCTGGGCAACCGCGTCAAGCCCGTGCCGCGAGGCGGTATCCATCAGCGTGGCCAGCTCGACGCCGTAACCGACCGGGATCGGCAGGGACTCCATCAGGCTGCGCCTGGCCGCCCACTCGCCCGCGAGCGGCTGCACGACGCCCGCCAGCTCTGGCCACCAGAGGCTGATCAGCGGGCGGGCCACGAGTTCGGTGACCCGGCCGCCCTCGGTCGAGGTCGAGCCGTCTGACTCGGTCCGCACCCGGTTGTAGAACCCCTTGACCAGCTGCACCTGATCGTCGGCCAGCAGCGGCCCGAGTAGCCCGGTGACGAAGTGCGGGCCCCAGCTGGTCAGGTCGGCGTCCACGAACACCACCAGGTCGCCGGTCGTGACGTGCAGCGACTTCCACAGGGCCTCGCCCTTGCCCGCGAAGGCCCCGGCCTCGGGGAGCACCTCGCCCGCCCGGTAGACCTTGGCGCCGGCGGCAGCGGCCGCGTCGCCGGTGGCGTCGGTGGAGTCGGAGTCCATCACGACGAGCTCGTCCACGAGCGGCACGCGCGTCACCAGCGAACGCGCGATCGCCCCGACCACGCCGGCCACGGTGCGCTCCTCGTTCCGCGCCGG
Organism: Streptosporangiaceae bacterium; assembly: GCA_030041135.1. GTDB lineage: Bacteria > Actinomycetota > Actinomycetes > Streptosporangiales > Streptosporangiaceae > JAJYUU01. The sequence continues at coordinate 8,932 of JASHOL010000470.1, forward strand.
AATGATGACGCTGACGGTCACGCCGCGCCGCTGCTTCGCCGCCAGCACCCTGTCCGCGGGCCAGTCACGCCAGTGCGAGGTGCGGCGGCCGAACCACGCGTCGCGATCTTCCATAACATGGCCAGCCTAAGCGGGCGGCCCGGCCCGGCCGGCCGCGCCCCTGGTGCTCAGCGCACCGACCGGACGCCCGTCACCGCGACCGCGCCGACGACTCCGCAGCATCCGCCGGCGATGAACAGCGTGGGGTATCCGCCGAGGTGGTTGATGATCAGCAGGGCGATGAGCGGCGCGAGCACCTGCGGCCCGGCGTTGGCAATGTTGAGGACGCCCAGGTCCCTGGCAGCGTCCTCGCTTCGGGGCAGGACGAGGGTGACCAGTGCCGCGTCGACCGAAAGGTAGGTGCCGAACGCGACGCCGGCGAATGCGGCGAAGATCTCCACTGTGCCGAACGTCGGCGAGATCACGGGCAGGATGCAGCCGGCGCCGGCCACGGCCGAAGACGCGATGACGAACGGCTTGCGCCGGCCCAGCCGGTCTGACAGCGGACCTGAGATCGCCGCCGCGACCAGTGCGCCGACGGCGCTGATCGCCGCCAGGACCGTGACCCCCTGTGCAGGCTTCATGCCCGCGGGCGGCCTGATGTAGTTGGTGAGAATGTAGAGCTCGTACCCGACGACCAGGAAGTAGCCGAGAATTGACGCGGCGCGGCTGGCGAACACGAGCGCGAAGTCACGGTGCCTCAGCGCGGACAAGAAGTCCGCTAGCCGGCGGCCGGGGCTGCGCGGGTCGCGTTCCGGCCTGGGCATCTGGGCCGATGGCTGATCGGTTGTCGCGACGACGAACAACACCGCCGTGGCCGCCAGCAGCAGGCCGAGCACGAGATAGCCGAGCAGCAGGTGCCCGGTGAACTGGCTGGCGATGCCGACGCCGGTCACGCCGCCCACGACCGAGGCGACCCCGGTCACGGCCGATGCCGCGCCGCGCCGCGCACGCGGGACCCGGTCGGGGATGACAGCGGTGAGCGGAGCCTGGTAGAGGTTTCCGACCGCCTGCGCGGCACACCAGCCGAGCAAGACCAGAATCACCGTCCCTGCTCGCCCGAGAAACGCGAGCGCGGCAAGCAGGCCGACAGGAGCGCCGATCAGCCACGGCGCCCGGCGGCCGAACCGCGACCTCGTTCGGTCCGACAGGCTGCCGCCAACCGGGTTGAAGATAAGCGCGACGGCGGCGCTAACTCCGGCCACCACCCCGAGCGCGGTGACCTTGTGGGCCCGGTCAAGGTTCTCGACCTGCTGCGGCAGCAGGATCGTGCCGACGCCGGCATAGAGCGCGGAGAGCGCTCCGCTGGCGATGCCAAGGTTTACCAGCAGGACGCGGAAGCCAGGGCGACGCCGCGCCCCGGCGACCGCAGCCGATCCTGCCAGTTCTGTCTCCGCCATCGCGAAGGCATCCCCCCGTGGAGTCGAGCGGTCCGCGGCCCTGGCGGGTCAGGCGATGGTGACTGTCGCCCGGAGGCGGGTGTCGGCCAGGCTGTGGGCCGCTTCGAGCCGGTACTCACCTGCTATCGTCTTCCAGCCATCGGCCCAAACCTGCCAGGTCCGCTCGGGCAGGCTGATCGTGGCCGTCGCCGTTTCGCCGGGTCCCGCGCTGACGCTGGCGAACCCGGCGAGCCAGCGTCGCGGCCTGGTCTCGTCGGCTTCGGCCGGCCCGGCGTAGATCTGCACGACCTCGCGGCCGGCCCGGCTGCCCGTGTTGCGTACTGTCACGGTGACCGCGGCCCGGTCAGCGGTCAGCCGCTCATACTCCCAGCTGGTGTAGCCAAGGCCGTGGCCGAACGGGTATCGCGGCGCGACCGCCGTCCGCTCGGCGCCGCTGTTTGCCGGGCGGACGATCCTGGGCACCCCCCGCTCCCATGCCCGGTACCCGATGAACACGCCCTCGTCATAGGCCAGGACGCCGTCGGTCGGCTTGGTGGACAGCACGGGGCAGTCGGCCTCACTGACCGGCCAGGTGGTGGGCAGCCGGCCGCCCGGCTCGGCCGCCCCGAGGAGCACGTCGGCAAGTGCATGGCCGGCCTCCTGGCCGGGGAACCAGGCCAGGAGCACAGCCGCGACGTCGTCGGCCCAGGGCAGCTCGACCGGCGAGCCGGCGTTGACGACGACGACGGTCCGCGGGTTCGCGGCCGCCACCCGCCTGACCAGCTCGTCCTGCCGTCCGGGCAGGGCCAGCGTGGTGCGGTCGAAGCCTTCGGACTCGACCTCGTCGGTGGTGCCGACCACGACAACCGCCACGTCGGCGTCACGCGCGGCCTGCTCAGCCTCAGCCAGCAGCTCGTCCGGTGCCGCCTGCGGCGGGCCGTAGCCGAGCGTGAGCGAGATGACCGCGCGGTCGCGGCGCAGGCTGACCGGCTGCCTGAGTGATACCTCGACGCTGTCGCCAGCGGCCAGGGTGAGCCCCGCCCGCTGCTCGGCCCGCGACAGGAACGACGTCGCGATGTCGCCGGAGTCGGGCCGCAGCTCACCGTCGAAGAGCGTCTGGTCGCCTGCGGTCAGCGTGAACCGGCCCAGGCCGCGGATGGCCAGCTGATGCTCGCCGCTGGCGTCGGCCGCGAGCCGCCCGGTTATCTCGACCGAGGCGATCGCCTCAGCATCGACTCCCTCGGGTACCCCCATCCACCGGCCGCGGCCGGTGGCCAGCGCGGTCTCGTACAGTGTCGCGCCGGCCGCGTCGGTGAACCTCGCGCGCAGCGCCGTCCACTGCGGTGCCTTCGCCGGCGCGAGCTTGCCGGTCCGCGGATCTGCGCCGGAGGCGTAGCTCAGCCGAACCGTGTCCGGCAGCGCGGCTGCCAGGCCCTCCAGCGGCGAGATCACGTGCTCAGGGAACACGGTCGCGCTGCCGCCCCCAAGGACGCGAGCTTCCTTGGCCAGCGCCCCGATCACCGCGACGCTGCCCAGGCTCGGCGCGTCCAGCGGCAAGATCCCGCGGGCGTTCGCGGCCAGTACGAACGACCGCCGCGCGATCTCCCTGGCCATCTCCTCGCCATCGATGGCCGGCGGTCGGCTCGCGGGCGGGACGGATTCCGGCGCTCCAGCGAGTGCGCCGACCCTGGCCGCGAGGAGCAGCACGCGCCGGACCTGCTCGTCGATCACCTCTATGGGAACCTCGCCATCGCGAACCGCGGCCACGAGCTTGTCACCCCACGGGCTGCCGAATGCCGGCATCGCGATGTCGAGGCCTGCGTTCGCGGTCGCCGTAGTGTCCGTCGCCGCGCGCCAGTCGGAGACGATCACGCCGTCAAATTCCCACTCGCCCTTGAGCACACCGCGCTGCAACTGCGCGTTGTCGGTCATGGACACACCGTTGACCGCGTTGTAGGCCGACATGACGCCCCAAGCCGACGCCCGGCCCACGATCGTCTCGAACGGGGCCAGGTACAACTCGCGCAGCGCCCGGTCGCTCATTTGTGCGCTCGCGGTGAAGCGCTCGGTTTCGAAGTCGTTGGCGACGAAGTGCTTCACGGTCGTGGCGACGCCGTGCTCCTGGACGCCGATCACGTACCCCGTGCCGATCTCTGCAGTCAGCAGCGGGTCCTCGGAGTAGGCCTCGAAGTGCCGGCCGCCGAGCGGGCTGCGGTGCAGGTTCACCGTCGGCGCCAGCAGCACGTGCACGCCCTTGCGCCTGGCTTCCTGGCCGAGCAGCCGGCCGGCCTGCATGGCCAGAGCGGGGTCCCACGTCGCGGCCAGTGCGGTCGGGCTCGGCAGCGCGATCGACGGATCCTCCGCGCTCCACTGGGTACCACGCACGCCGACCGGGCCATCCGACATGACGATCGAAGCCAGGCCGATCGCGGGCACCGGTGGCAGCGACCACAGATCCTGGCCGGATAGCATCGCGACCTTCGTCTCCAGGTCCAGCTGGGCCAGCGCCGCCTCGACTGCGTTCTGCTGCGCGGTGCTCAGCTCGGTCACGGGTTGCCTCCCTGGGTGGGCCACGATCATCCGGCGCTAAGTCGGGTGCCAACCGGACCGCGGTTAATGCGCGATGGAGTGACTGGAATTATGTACCATCAGCACGCATTCGCCCAGGTCGCTCGCTCGCTTGCCAGCAGGTCGCCTGGGCCGATGTCAGCCGCTGCCTGCCGTGGTGCTCCGCCCGGCATCGTGCAGGTCGCAGCGGCTGCGGATCACGCTGGAGGCTGGGCTTCGATTCTGGAATCCACTGATCAGGTATTCCGCGCCCTGCGCACGGCCTTTCCCGAACTGGAGCTGGCAGGGCTGCGAATCGTGGACACCGGCTTTGGCAGCACGGTCGTGGAAACCGGCGGGGGTCTCATCGTGCGGATCGCCAGGAC
>JASHOL010000471.1 GCA_030041135.1 Streptosporangiaceae bacterium
TCGTGGGCGGCCAGCGCCATCGGGGTCAGTTGCGCCGTCGTCCTCGGTATCGGCGGTCTCGCGGCGCTGGCCGCGCCCGCCCAGGCGGGAATCACCGCGAACGCCGAGGTCAGCAGGCCGGCCGCGGTCGGCCGGGTTAGCCATGTGATCTTGATCGGGATATCCGGCCTCGACTGGACCGACATCTCGCGATCCCAGACCCCGGCGCTGTGGCAGCTCGCCGAGCGCGACTCGGTGGGATCGTTGGTCGACTCGGCGGTCCGGACCTACGCCTGCCCGGCAGACGCCTGGCTTACTGTCAATTCTGGCGCCAGGGCCACCGCGACCGGCAAGCCCGAGCCGTGCAGCCTGCCGCCGGTCCTCCAGTCGGCGGCCGATGCTTCCGGCACCGCACCAGCCAGGGTGCCGGCCATGGATGGTGCAGCCGGGGACAGTATCGAGGAGATCAACGCTCCTTATAGCTACGGTCCCTGCTGGGGTGTGCTCGCCGGCACCAACGTCCGCGCGGCTACCTGCCCGGCGCAGCCGGCCGTCCCGTACGCCCGGTGCGCGACCGCGATCGGGCCAGGCGCGGCCCTGGCGCTGTCCAGTCCCGCGGGCGACGTCCAGAATTACGCGGCTGATCTTGGGGGAACCCCTCGTTCCCTGCTGGCGGCGTGTCCGCTCACGGTCGTTGATCTCGGGAGCCTGCCCGCAACCGGACCTGGCGGCGGCGCCCGCGCGGTGGCCGCGCGCGTTGCGAGCCGGCAGGTAGCACGGATCGTCGCGGCGGCTCCGCCCGGTACGGCCATCGTGGTGGCCGGGATCGGCGACGTCGCGGCGCCTCATGTGCACGCGATCATCATCAGCGGCCCTGGTTTCGGCCCTGGCCTGCTCAAAGCGGCGTCGACGCGGCAGCCGGGGATGGTCGTCAGCACCGACCTGACTCCCACGATCCTGCACTGGCTCGGCCGGGGCTACGGGAACCTGGTCGGCTCGGTCATCCAGAGTTCGAGCCGAGGGGCGCTCACGTCGGCCATCGCGATGCTCAAGGCGCAGGACACCGCCGCCCAGGTCTACCGGGACACGCTGGGATGGTTCTTCTTGATCTACGCCGTCGCCGAGGGCTTCGCGTTCGGGCTGGTCGCGTTGACCCTCCGCGGTGACGGCGTCGAGCGCCGGAAGCGGCGCGTGTCCGCCTACCGGACTGCCGGCATCGCCGGCGCCTCTGTTCCGGCCGGCTCGTTCCTGGCCAACCTCGTGCCCTGGGGCCAGCTCTCGCATCCGGCCCTGCTCTTGTACGGGCTAGCGCTGGCCTGGTCCGCCGTAGTGGCCGTCGTCGCGCTGACAGGTCCATGGCGGCGCGATCCGCTTGGGTCGGCCGGCTGCGTCGGCGCGATTACCGCCGCAATCATCGCCATAGACGTGATAACCGGCTCGCACCTGCAGCTGAGCACTCCGTTCGGCCTGCCGGTCCTGGTCGCGGGCCGGTGGTACGGGATCGGGAACAACGCGCTTGGCCCGTATGCCGCCGGCGGCCTCATCGCCGCGACCTGGGCAGCCGGGGCGGCGCTTCGCGGCGGCTCGCGCGCAAGGGCGCTGGCCACGGCCGGGCTGATCGCGATCTTCGTGCTGCTTGCCTGTGCCACGCCCGCCTGGGGCGCGAAGGTGGGCGGCACGATCGCGATGACGCCCGCCTTCCTGCTGCTGCTGGCCGCCATCGCCGGGATCCGGATCACGCCGCTGAGGGCCGGCCTGATCGCGGTCAGCGGCCTGATCGTGATCACCGCGTTCGCCGTGCTGAGCTACATCTATCCGGCGGTCGGCGTTTCTGACGTCAGCGCGTTCGTGGGGCACGTGATCCACGGCAGCGCCGGGCCGATCCTGAACCGGAAGGCGAACGCGAACTTGCACTCGGTGACCGAGACGTGGTTCACCCCTATCGTGCCGGTCGTCGTGGCCCTGTTCGGGCTGATGATCATCTGGCCCGAACGTCTGCGGCTCCTGATGCTGGCCCGAGCGATTGAGCTGCAGCCCTTGCTGCGACCGTTGCTCACAGCGATCTGGACCGCCGGGGTACTTGGCTGGCTTGCCGACGACTCCGGGGTCAGCGTGACCGCGGCGATGCTGCCGCTGGCGCTGCCGCTGGTTATCGTGATCGTTACGCTGGTCGCCGAGCCCTCGCCCGCCGCCGCGCCGCATGCTCGCTCGGCGCCGGACTGGGCCGCCAGCGGCCCTGTTCAGGCACCGCGCTGGCAGGTTTAATCTGTGACAAGCCGCGCCGGGACTGGCTCGCAGCCCGGGTTCCTCAGGAGGAGACCGAGTGGAGTATCAGGTGTCGAGGCTGCTTGCCGGGCCGTTCCTCCGGACGCTGGCGCCAACCAGGGTCATTGGCGCCGAGCACATCCCGGCGACCGGCCCGGCGATCCTGGCCTCCAACCACCTGTCGGTTATTGACTCGATCTACCTGCCGCTGATGGTCGCGCGGCCGGTCACGTTCGCGGCCAAGTCCGAGTACTTCACCGGCACCCGGCCCTGGGACCGGGTCGTCGGCGCGTACCTGCGCTCCACCAATCAGCTCTCCACCGACCGCGCGGGCGCGCGGGCGGCCCAGGAGATGCTGGATGCGGCCGTGGAGCGGCTGAAGTCAGGTCAGCTATTCGGTATCTACCCGGAGGGGACGCGCTCGCCCGACGGACGGCTGTACCGGGGCCGGACCGGCGTCGGATACCTCGTGCTGCATTCCGGCGCCCCGGTCATCCCGGTCGCGATGGTTGGCACCGACCACATCATGCCGCCCGGTCAAAGGGTCCCGAGACCAGGACGGATCGAGATCCGCATCGGCGAGCCGCTGGCCTTCGATGAGTTCCGCGACCAGCCGGCCGGGGCACGGCAGCGGCGGGCCATTACCGACGAGGTCGTGCGGGCCATCCAGAAGTTGTCCGGCCAGGAATTCGTGCCGATGTATGCCTCGGCGCGCAAGGAGGAACTCGCAAGTCAGGCCGCCGCCACGAACTGACAGCCGCAGCCCGGTGCGCGGCGGCTAACTTTCGTTGTCCCATGCCTGAGGCTGGTCGTCCCATGCCTGAGGCTGGCTGTCCCAGGCCGGAGGCTCGCCGTCCCACGGCGGCTGGGTATCCCACGGTGGCCGGCTCGCTCGCGGTGGCTGGCTGTCTTGTGGTGGCTGGATGTCCCACGACTGGCTGTCTTGTGGTGGCTGGATGTCCCACGACTGGCTATCCCGTGGTGGCTGGATGTCCCACGGCGCCGACTCGTGGCCAGTGGGCTCGAGCGCTGGATCCCCGCCTGAGTAGCGATCGGCCGTGGGCTGGCCCTGCGTGGGCGCTCCCGGACTCCACACGTAGATGGGCTGGCTGCCGGGATCCGGGCTCGCGGCGGGCTGTTCGGGCGAGTCGACGGCGCGCTCCCAGAGCGACCCGCTCGGCGACAACGGGGCCGCCTGCTCTGGTCGTCGCGGCTGGCGTACGGGCAGCGGCCCGTCTGGCTGCTGCGTCGGGTACTCCGGCTGCGGTGCCGGTCCCGGCAGCTGCGTACTTGGCGACGAGAATCCTGCGGCCGAGCCGGGCGCCGCCGGGTCATTCCGCCAGTCCAGCCCGCCGGTCATGCTCGGCCCGGCCAATCCGCTGCTCGCGCGTCTGCCTGGCCACGTCATCTCGGCCGGCGTCTCCGCCGGTGGGGGCTGAGACGGTGCCGTCTCAGCCGGTGCAGGCTGAGCCGGCCGGCTCCGCTCCCAGAGCGACCCGGAGCCGCTAGTCGGCGCCGGAGATCCAGAGGGTGGCTCAGCCAAGTTGGGCTGAGCGGAGCCGTGCTTCGCCTGTGCCTCCTGAGCGGCGGCCGCCACGCCTGCCCTGGCGGCCGCTATAGCACTCCCTGGGCCGCCGGTCATGCTCCCCGGGCCGCCGGTCATGCTCCCCGGGCCGCTAGTCATGCTCCCCGGGCCGCCGGCCGTGCTCCCCGGTCGGCCTGGCCCGGCACTCAGTCGGCCTGGCCCGCTTCCCGGTCCGAGCGTGCCGTTACCCGGACTCGCCGCGTTGTCCGCAGGGCCGCCAGCTGGGCGCCGGGAAACGGCCGCGGCCCGGCCGGAGGCCACCCCGTGGCCAATCTCGGCCGCCGCGGCCCACGGCAGGTCACTGTCAGGCTGAACGGCCGGCCCCCAGGGCGGCGCACCGGAGACTACAGGGCGCTTGGGCACCTCCCGCGAGGCGAGCGCCGACCCTCGTTCGGTTACTTGATCTACGTCATTCCACGGGGACGACGTCGGCGGAGCCCCGGTGATGCGGCTCGTGACCGGCCTGCCACTTACCTGAATGGCCGCTGGCTGGCGGCTCGAGACCGCGAACAGGCCCAGTCCGGCCGCGCTCTTGGCCGGCTGGAGGGCCGGCCGCGCCTCTTCGGCGCCTGGCGCCTGGAGCGGGGCCGCGAAGTACTCGAGCATGCGGTCGCCCTCGGTCCCGGCGTGCGGATACCGCGACTGAGGCTGGCGGCTCGTCCACTCGGCGGCGACCGCCTCCTGCTTCCTGACCGTCCGGCGTCGGCTGAGGGCGGAATACAACGTGATCAGCAGGAGCAGCAGGAGCAGCAGAGCGGCGGACACGATCCCGTCACGCAGCAACGTGCTCGGCAAGCTCCGCGGAGCAGCAGCCGGAGCGGCCTGAGTAGCCAGGGGCAGTGCGCCCCTGCCCGCCGGCGGTCCGGCTGGCACTTCGGCCGCGGCCGCGGCGAGCGCGCGCTCCGCGTTGGCGCTGCCACTGCCGGACCCGGCCGTCGACCCGTGGAACTGGGTGCCGGAGGTCAGCGCCTGCCGTACTTGCGCCACGGACAGGCTCGGGTACCTCGACCGGATCAGGGCAGCCATGCCCGCCACGATGGCGCTGGCCGCGCTGGTGCTGTTGAGCGTCTGATAGCCGCCGTCGTTCGCGGCCGCGACCACGTCGACTCCAGCGGCGGTAATCGTGACGTAGCCCTGGTGGCTGGTCCACGGTGACTTGACGAACCCCCGGTCGAACGCGCCGACCGCGATCACGCCCTGGTAGGCCGCGGGGAAGTTAGGGGCGTCCGAACCGCTGCCGTCATCGCCGGCGGGAGCCACGAGGACGACGTTGTGCGCGAGTGCGTAGCTGACGGCGGCCCGCTCGGCGGAACTTCCACCAGCCGCCGCCGCTGCCCCGCCGGTGCCGGAGGCGTTGGGCTGGCCCGGGTCGATGGGCAGGTCGATGACGCTCGCACCGTGGGCGACGGCGTACCGGATTCCCGCCGCGATGTCACCAGGCAGCGCTGCCGCTACCGACGTCTGGCCAAGCAGCGGGTCGCTGCTTGGCAGCGTCACCGGCACCGAGAGGATCGTGGCTTGCGGCGCGACGCCGATGATGCCAGACGCGTTGCCCGCGCCGTGTCCATGGCCCGCGATGAGACTCGCCAGCCCGGTCCCGAGCTGACCGAAGAACTGGCCGCTGTCCGGGGCCCCGCTGACCTGATTCGGGGCCGCCCTGACCGAGCCGGTCAGGTCAGGCTGGCTGGCGTCTACCCCGTCGCTCAGCACGGCCACGGTGACGCCTGATCCCCTGGTGGTTGTCCAGGCTTGCCGCACGCCGAGCTCGGATAGCCACCACTCACCGTCGCGGACGTTGGCCCCGACTGCTGGGGCCAACGTCATGGCGATCGTGCTGGCCGCTATGCCTGTGGCAACCAGTGCCATGACAGGGCGGAGAGACCTCAGAGGCACGCCAACTTGCCTTCCATGGGAGTACAGCACATTGTGCCATGTTCAAGCTATTTGGGTGCTATCTGCGAGAACTCCGTCAGCGCGGGTGAGCCGTGGCCGGGTGGGCTTGCGACAGCCGGACATGAGCGCCAGGAGGCAGACCCAGTTGCTGCGCCGCGTCGCCCGCGTTGATGGCCAGCGATATCAGCCCGGCACTGTCAGTGAACGCGACTATCTCGCCAGGCGCTCCCGCCGCGAACGTGTCGAGGTACGGAACGGTCAGCTGGCGCCGGCCGCACCGCACGACGACCGGCGATCCGATGCCGATGCCGAGCAGCCCGGCGTCGGCGGCGGGGATGGACAGCTGCACGTTCCCGAACCGGTCTACCGACATCACCTCGCCCTCCGCCTCGCCGTCCTGCACCCGGCTCGTCGGGGCCGGCAGCTCGACCAGGTCCGCGATGCCGATGTCGTCTCCCGCCTCGGCGAGCGGCGTCCCGGCCGCGAGATGCGCCGCGACCGGCATGAAGATGTCCCGGCCGTGGAAAGTCGCTGACACCGGGTGCAGCCACAGCTCGCCGTTGGTCAGCTGCACCGCCTGCCGGGCGCCGCCGAGGGCGGCGATGGCCCAGGACAAGAGCCCGTTGTCCGGCCCGACCAGGACGCTCTCCCCGGCCGTCACCGCGATCGCGCGCCTGACCGTCCCGACGCCGGGGTCAACCACCGCCACGTGTACCGCGGGAGGCAGGTAGCCCACGGTCTGGGCGAGCACGGCCGCTCCCCGGCGGACATCACCCGGCGGGACCAGGTGAGTGATGTCGATGACCTTCGCGGCGGGCGCTATCCGGGCGGCGCCGCCATGGCAAGCGGCGACGAATCCGTCTTCAAGCCCGTAATCGGTCAGGAAGCTCATGTAGTGGTAGACGGTCACGTCTGGTGAGCGTACGGCGGTATTGCCTCTGCGCATAGGGCCGCCTCGGCGTGCCACATCTAGGATGAGTACTCAGGCGCGGGTTGCCGGGAGGCTGGGTGACGGCATTAACGGAGCGCGATATGCGCATCCTGGCCTTCGAGCGGAGCTGGTTTCGGCTGGCCGGCGCCAAGGAAAGAGAAATCCTGGAGATATTCGGCGTGCCCGTCACCCGGTACTACCAGCTCCTCAATGAGCTAATCGACAGGCCAGAGGCAGCCGAGTTCGATCCGGTGCTCGTGACTCGGCTGCGGCGCCAGCGCAGCCGTCGGCAAACGATCAGGTCGGCCAGGCCGGAGTGAATCGTGACGGAAAGCGATCAAGACGGGAACGAGGTGGCGCCCGGGCTACCCGTACCGCGGACGGCAGCCGGCCGGGCCGGCCTAACTGCGCTCATCGAGCAGCACGCGCGGGCGCTCATCGGGCTCGACTTCGACGGCACGCTGGCTCCTATCGTCGCTGACCCGGCCGCGGCGAGAGCGGATCCGGCCGCGACCGCGGTGCTCGCGCGGCTGTCGCGCCTGGCCGGAACGGTGGCCATCATCACCGGCAGGCCCGCGGCGGAGGCGGCCGAGTTCGCCGGCCTGCGGGCCGCACCCGGTGTCATCGTGCTCGGGCACTACGGGCGCGAGCGCTGGGAGGACGGCAACCTGAGCAGCCCGGCACCAGCGCCAGGACTTCAGACCGTCCGAGCCGAACTGCCGCGGCTGCTGGCCGCTGCCAGTGCGGACGCGGGGACGTTCGTGGAGTACAAGGGCCAGGCGGTCGCCGTGCACACGCGGCGGGCGGGCGACCCGGAGGCGGAGCTGGAACTGCTCAGGGGCCCGCTGGCGCGGCTCGCCGATCGGGCGGGACTGGCCGTCGAGCCTGGCCGGCTCGTGATCGAACTGCGCCCGCGAGGATCGGACAAGGGCATGGCCATCCGCGAGCTGGCGGTGCAGCGGTCCGCAGCGGCGATCATGTACTGCGGCGACGACCTCGGCGACCTGACCGCGTTCAGCGCGGTGCGCGAGCTGCGAGCCGAGGGGACGCCGGGCCTCGCGGTGTGCAGCGGGTCAGCCGAGGTTCCTGAGCTGGCCGGCCAGGCGGACCTCGAGGTCGACGGCCCGGCCGGGGTGACCGAGTTGCTCGCGGGCCTGGCCGGCGCGTTCGCCGCTCGCGACAGCCGGGGACGGCCCTCCGGTTAGTCCCCGGTTGGTGACGGTCCGCGCCTCGTTCCCCTGAGCAGGCCGCTTGGCCGGTCAGGCGCCTTACGGCTCGTCCAGGGCGCGCAACTGGTCAGCGAACCAGCGGGTGGGCGGCCAGGTGCCGGCCGCGGCGGCCAGCACGGCGCTGCGCCTTGACCGCTCCGCCTGGCTCAGGCCCAGCGCGTCGTGCAGTGCCTGCGCCGTCTGGGTGACGTCGTAGGGGTTGACCATCAGCGCCGCATCGCTCAACTCGGCCGCGGCCCCGGCCTCCGTGGACAGTACCAGCGCGCAGCCGCGGTTGGACAAGATCGGGCCCTCCTTGGCCACCAGGTTCATCCCGTCCCTGATCGGGTTCACCAGCAGCACGTCGGCGAGGCGGAGCGCGGCGAGCGAGCGCGCGTAGTCATCGTTCACCTCCAGGATGAGCGGATCCCAGCCGGGCACGGCGAACTCGTCGGTTATCTCGGCGGCCAGCCGCTCCACGGCCGCCGTGTATTCCTGGTATTCGGCCAGGTCGCCACGGGAGGGATAGGCGAACGCCAGCTTGGTTACCCGGCCATGCCACTCCGGATAGCGGCGCAGCAGGTCCCGGTAGGCCTCCAGGCCGCGAACGATGTTCTTGGACAGCTCGGTCCGGTCGACGCGGACGACTACCTGCCGGCCGGCCGTCTGCTGCTGGAGCGCGGCGATCCGGTCCCGCACGTCCGGTTGGTCCGCACGCTCGCGGAGCAGGTCGGCGTCCACCCCGAGCGGGTGCACGCCGACGCTGGTGCGACGACCCTCAAAGCAGACCTGACGGTGAGTCCGGTCGACCGCGCAGTCCAGGAACTCCTCGCAGCAGTCCATGAAGGCGTCGGCCCAGCGCCTGGTCAGAAAGCCGGCGTGATCCGCGCCGAGGATCCCGGCCAGCACCTCGCGGCCCACCGCGTCCGGCAGTATCCGGTAGTAGTCGGGTGGTGCCCACGGCGTGTGCGAGAAGTGCGCGATCCTGACGCCCTCGGCCTGCCTGGCGAGCATCAGGGGCGCCAGGCACAGGTGATAGTCCTGGATGACCGCCCTCGCCTGCTCGTCGGGCTTCACCGACTCGGCCAGCGCACTCGCGAACGCCTCGTTGTAAGCGCGGAATGCTTCCCACTCCCGCTCGAAGTCCAGTCCGAAGCTCGGCTTGTTGGGCGTATCGAACAGCATGTGATGGACGAACCAGAGGGTCGAGTTCGCGACGCCGTTATACGCCAGGTCGAACACGTCCGGCGGAAGATCAAGCATGCGCACGGCGGACTCACCGCTCGCGCCTTCCCAGTCGAGCAGGCCATCTCCAGCGGCCCGCACGGCGGCGCGGTCGTCGTCACTCAGCGCAGCGCACACCCACAGCATGTCTTCGTCTTCGTCTTCGGCGACGGCCGACAAGCCGGACACTACCCCGCCGCCGCCCCGTCTCGCCGTGAACTGCCCGTCGCGGCCCCGCGTGAAAGACAGTGGCCCCCGATTGGACGCGACGAGAATACGTCCGCCAGCTGCTGTATCACCCATGTGGATCCAAGTTATCGGCTCCGGCCGCGACCGCGACCGGGCAGGGGCGGTCGGGCCCGGCTGCATGGCGGGCACCAGGCGACGGCCACGGTGTCAGCCGGGGCCGAGAGCGCCTGCTGCGCGGCAGGTACATTTCCCCTCAGATCATGCTTCCCTCCGGTGGCCGATCCAACCGGCGTGCCGACCGCGTGGCCGCCGCGAACCGCGGCACCTGGATTGGAAAGTCCAGGCCAGTAGCGGTTAGAGTTTGCGCATAACTTCATAAAGCTCATCCAGAGGGGTGGAGGGAACGGCCCGATGAAGCCCCGGCAACCATCACGATGATCATGCATCCGACCGTCGATCACAGTGCTGTCGACGGCGGCGGAACGGCGAGGTCGGCTCGTGACAGGTGCCAACTCCGGCCCGCGGCAGGTGCCGACGGGACAGATGAGGAGAGAGGCCTCGCCCCATGCCCCCTAAGCAACAACTGTCAGCAGCGACGATCCAGGCACCGTCACGCTTCGGATTCGCCACCCATCTCAGCTGCCGTGAGTGCGGTCACACCACGGAGCTCGGCTCTCGCCACGCGTGTGACGAGTGCTTCGGCCCGCTTGAGGTTGCCTACGAGCTGCCGTCAATCTCGCGAGCCCACATCGAGTCGGGGCCGCTTAGCATCTGGCGCTATGCCAGCCTGCTGCCGGTTCCCGCCGATGTCGCCTCCCGGCCCAACCTCGAGCCGGGCTGGACGAAGCTGATCCGGGCCAGCCAGCTGGCAAAGGTACTCGGGCTCCGGGAATTGTGGATCAAGGACGAGCGCGGCAACCCGACCCACTCGTTCAAGGACCGGGTCGTGGCCGTCGCGCTGGCGGTGGCGCAGGAACTCGGTTACAAGGTGCTTGCCTGCCCGTCCACCGGCAATCTCGCGAACGCGGTTGCCGCCGCGGCCGCACGGGCCGGCATCAGGTCGGTCGTGCTGATCCCCGCCGACCTCGAAGCGCAGAAGATACTCGCCAGCGCGATCTATGGCTGCTCCCTGGTCGCGGTCCAGGGCACCTACGACGATGCGAACAGGCTCGCCTCTGAGCTCGCAGACGAACGGGACGACTGGGCCTTCGTCAACGTCAACGTCCGGCCGTACTATGCCGAGGGCTCGAAGACCATCGGCTTCGAGATCGCCGAGCAGCTTGGCTGGCAACTGCCCGAGCAGATCGTCGTTCCTGTCGCTTCCGGCGCGCAGCTCGTAAAGATCGACAAGGCTTTCCGCGAGCTGGCCGCGACCGGCCTGGTCGAGGACTCACCCTGCCGGGTGATCGGAGCCCAGGCCTCGGGCTGCTCGCCCGTCGCCCAGGCCTTCAGGGCCGGGCGAGACGTGGTCCAGCCTGTCCGCCCGGACACGATCGCCAAGTCGCTGGCAATCGGCAACCCGGCTGACGGCCCTTATGTGCTCGACGTCGTACGGCGCACCGGCGGCCTAGTCGCCGACGTCAGCGACGGCGAGCTGACCGATGCGATCCGCCTGCTGGCCGCGACCGAGGGCATATTCGCTGAGACTGCGGGCGGCGTCACCCTTGCGGTCCTGCGCAAGCTGCTGGCGGCCGGCCAGATCGATCCGGCGGCCAGGACGGTAATCATCAATTCGGGCGATGGCCTGAAGACACCTGACGCCGTCGCGGGGACCATTCCCGCAGTGGAGCCCATTCCGGCAAGCATGGCGGCGTTCGAGGCGGTGCTGGCTCGGGGGGACGACCCCCCGAAACCCCCCGCGGTGCTGACTCGGGGGGACGACCCCCCGAAACCCGCCGCGGTGCCGGCTCGGGATGGCGACCTCCCGAAGCCCCCCGGGGTGCTGGCTCGGGTGGACGACCCCCCGAAGCTCCCCGAGGTGCCGGGTCGGGGGTGCGCCTGCCCGGAGCACCGCGGCGGATCACTGCCCGAGGGCTGCCGATCGCGGGAACGCAGCGCGCCCTGCATAGGCCGCGGCATCGTCGAGCTGTTCCTCGATTCGCAGGAGCTGGTTGTACTTGGCAACCCGCTCGGACCGGGCCGGTGCGCCGCTCTTGATCTGGCCGCAGCCCAGCGCGACCACCAGATCGGCGATAGTGGTGTCTTCGGTCTCGCCAGACCGGTGCGACATCTGTGTGGTGTAGCCGCTTCGATGTGCGAGCTCGACCGCGTCGAAGGTCTCGGTCAGCGTGCCGATCTGATTGACCTTCACCAACAGCGAGTTGGCGACCGACTCGCTGATCCCGCGCCGGAGCCGCGCCGGGTTGGTCACGAAGATGTCGTCGCCGACCACCTGGACGCGCCCGCCGAGTTCTGCCGTCAGCGCCCGCCAGCCGGCCCAGTCCTCCTCGGCCAGCGGGTCTTCCAGGGACACAATCGGATAGGCGTCCAGCCACTGCGCATAAGTGCGCGTCATCTCGGCCGCGGTCCTGGCTCCGCCCTCAAACAGATACGCATCGCCGTCGAGGAAGTTGCTGGCCGCCGCGTCGATCGCGAGTGCCACGTCACGGCCTGGCGTGAGCCCGGCCTTGCCGATCGCCTCGACGATCAGGTCAAGCGCGGCGCGGTTGTGCTCCAGGTTCGGCGCGAACCCGCCCTCATCGCCGACGCCGGTGCTGAGCCCGTGCTGCTTGAGCACCGCCTTGAGCGCGTGGTAGGTCTCCGCGCCCCAGCGAACCGCCTCGGAGAACGTGCCAGCGCCGAGCGGGACGACCATGAACTCCTGGATGTCCACGTTGGTGTCCGCGTGCGCGCCGCCGTTCAGGATGTTCATCATCGGCACCGGCAGCAGGTGCGCGTTCGGACCGCCCAGATACCGGAACAGCGGCAGCCCCGCGGAGCCGGCGGCTGCCTTCGCCACGGCCAGGCTCACGCCCACGATCGCGTTGGCGCCGAGCCTGGACTTATCCGGCGTGTGATCCAGATCGATGAGCTCGGCATCCACCAGGCGCTGTTCGTCGGCCTCGTAGCCGAGCAGTTCGGGCTGGATCTCGTCGATCACGGCCTGCACTGCCTTGGTGACGCCCTTGCCGCCGTACGCCGCGTCCCCGTCCCGCAGTTCGACGGCCTCGGACGCGCCCGTCGACGCGCCGCTCGGGACCGCCGCGCGCCCCTCGCTGCCGTCGTCAAGCACGACCTCGACCTCGACGGTCGGGTTGCCGCGGGAA
>JASHOL010000472.1 GCA_030041135.1 Streptosporangiaceae bacterium
TTCCTCGTGGTCGTCCTCGGCAGCTCGCGAACGATGTCGCGAGCGGTGAGCGTGCTCAAGATCGCTTCTCTCGTTCGTCGCGACCAGGCATGCCACTCGACTTGCTGAGTCAGTCATTCGCGGAACCTGGCAGTGACGGCAGGGGAGCGACGCAGGCACGGGACGCCTCGGTGGGTAGCCAGGCTGGGAGAAGGGTCCGATGGGTGCGCCCGCTGCCTTCCGGCCTCGCGTCAGCGCTGGCTAGCTCCCGCCGCCCGCCGCAGCCGCTCGGGGTCGAGGTCGGCGACGAAGACGCGCTGCAGCATGTGCCAGTCCTGGGGATGAGCCCTGATTCCCGCCTCGAAGCGCCGCGCGACCTCCTGCATCATCGCCGCTGCCTGCTGTTCGCTGTCTCCTTCGGCAGGCACTGGTATTTCTGCATGAACGTGCGCGCCCCAGTGATCACCCTCGAACCACAAGATCACGGGCATCAGCGCCGCGCCGGTCTGCACCGCGAGCGCGGCCGGGCCGCCCATCATGCGGGCCTTCTCGCCGAAAAACTCCACCTCGATGCCCGTGCCGGTGACATCGCGGTCACAGACCAGGCCGACAGTCTTGCCGGCCCGCAGCCGCTGCGCCAGGATACCGAACGCGCTGCACGCCCCCCCGCTGGCTGGCAGCACCTCCATGCCGATACCCTCGCGGAACGCGACGAATCGGTCGTAGACCGACTCTGGCTGCAGCCGCTCCGCCACGACAGTCACCGAGCCTGCCCCCTCGGCGATCAGCCATGCGCCAGCCAGGTCGTAGTTGCCCATGTGCGGCAGCGCGAGAATCACTCCGCGGCCGGCCCCGAGATAGTCGAACGCGGTCCGGATATGCCCGGTGTCGTGCATCCCCCCGGCAAGCCGGTCTGCCGGCATCCTTGGCAGCCGGAATGCCTCGAGCCAGTAGCGCGCGTACGAGCGCATCACCTGCCGGGACAGCCCACGCAGCTGGCCGTCTGGCGCCTCGCCCCCGATGACCCGGCGCAGGTTGGCCTCAAGCACCCGCACCCGCGGGCCCTGACGCCGCCACGCCAGGTCGGCGAAGAACCTGAAGGCATGCCGGGCCCACGATTCGGGCAGGTGGCAGACAAGCGACCAGCCCAGACCGTACCCGGCATCGGTGAGCCTGTCCTTCAGCCCTGGCATCGGCACCTTCCAGGGTCGCCGGGCGGCCGCTCTGGCACCGGAGCGACCTCGTACTCCGCTCGCGAGAACCTGTTGTCCTGAGAGTGGGGGCCGCCGGCGATCGTCGGTGGCGCGTCCCGCGAAACTGGCACGGCAACCACCGTCCACCTCTGGCCGCACAGGGCCTAAGCCCCGCAGCGCCCGCCGCTCGCGATGATCCTCGATAGCCGACAGCTGGCCCTGACCGGCACCGATGACTTACTACGGTCATCATGTGCGCAATCTGCAAATTTGCAAGCGAGCGGAACCGGCCAACAGATCTCTGCCGGGCCAGAACTTCCGCGAAGCGGAGGGCTAGCGCCCAGGCGGGGCTGACCGGCGTGCTCGCCACGCTTGCGGTTGTCCTGCTGGCCGGCACTACGCGACCATGCGCCGCTTTACCGTCTGATCCGGAACCAGCCGATGCGGGAGGTGGCGGCCGTGGACTCGTTCTCCGGCAAGCTCGCAGTGGTAACCGGCGGCGGCTCGGGCATCGGCCGCGAACTGGTCCGCCAGCTAGCTGCGGCGGGCAGTTCCGTCGCGGGCCTGCGACTGGCACGCCGATGCTGTCGCAGAGACCGGGTGATATGGCCCGGTCCGGCGCGCCGGCCGGTGTGCGGGTCACCGGCCATGCCTGCGATGTCTCCGACGAGGCGCAGGTCCTGTGTTCCGCGACGAGCTACTCGAGCAGCACAGCACCTATCACGTCGACGTGGCCTTCAGCAATGCCGGCATTGGCGGGGGCGGCAGCTTCGTCAACGACTCCCGCCAGGAATGGGAGCGCACCTTCGCGGCTGACCTGCGACGGACTCGCCTACCTACCCGCCTGTGACCCTAGTTACCGCCGTGGCTCGTCCAATCGGGCATGTAGCGGGCACGGCTTGCGATCGCTGAGCCCGAGCAGACAGACGGCTGTCTAAGCCGCACGGGATGGTCTCCTCTCTGCCCTGTGACTACGAGTGACATCTACGGGACGGCATGCCGAGTCGCAATGTGCCCAGCCCGGCCGCTCGCTTGTCAGCCTGTCGCATTACAAATCCGTTTTATAGTCGCTTGGAGCCTCCCGACTAGCAGTATCCAGCGCACGGGGTGCACAGCACCTCCGGTCTCGGCCAACGTCAAGGAGTATTGGTAGCGTGAGCGAGCTTGGTGGCAACGACGCGATCGTGACCCTCTCCGACGGCCGAGTCACCTTGCGTCCTTGGTCGAGGGCTGATGCGCGGTTCATGGCGGAGGCAAGTGCCGACCCAGCGATCCGCCGCTACAACGGGGTTCACGACCGGCAAGGCCACCCGGCTCCGCCGCTCTCAAACCTTGAGGCTGAGGCCGCCATCGATCGGTTCGTGCTGAGCTGGCGTGCGTTCGCTGTCAGCGGCGCACCCGGTGGTGTTGGATTCGCGATTACCGACGCGAGATCAGGCGCGTTGGTTGGCTGCTGCGGCGTTGACGACTGGACCGAAGAAGACGTGGCCCAGTTTGGCTACTGGATCGCAGCAGATGCGAGGGGACGCGGCTATGCCACTCGGGCGGTGATCCTGCTCACGCGCTGGTTGTTCGAGCTTGGTGCGGCTCGGGCCTTCTTAACTGTCGTTGCCGGGAATGAGGCTTCAGTCGCGGTGGCCCGCCGTGCCGGGTTCGTGTATGAGGGCACGATGCGTGACCACAGCGTTTGGCAGGGCGAGCGTTGTGACGTGATGTGGTTTGCTGCGCTCCCGCATGAGTGGACAGGCTGAGACGACCGCACATCGGCATTGGAGCTAGCCAGCAGCCGAGGATGCGCCCCCCCGCCAGCGTCCAAGTAGCGCACGCCATCGCAGTGCATGCTCAGAGTGCCCCCGTCTTCCTCGTAGGCGCCGAACCCAGGTGAGTGGCCGCGGGTCTGGAGTCGGCGTAGCCGATCGCGTGCGACGCGACCGGAGGGAGCGCTCTAGACGCAGTGGCCGCGAGCCGGACTATCGAGAGCGAGGAGGACGGAGTCCTGACCCCGCGAGATGACAGATGGTCTGTTTGCTGCCTGGCGATGGGACGGCGCGGTCGACAGCCGGGCGGGCCTCCCAAGGCAGAGCCCGGCGCGGGGAGAGCCGGACGCGGCGCGCAGGCGCCGCCTTGATCCTAGGAAGGCGCAATTCGGCAACGCGATCAGCTGTGCGGTCATTGTCGGTAGCTCGCCGGCGAACGGATATCGCAGTTCGCTGTCAGTCCATGCTGATGCGCGCGGGGAGCATGGCCCGGACTCGGGTGACCTCGGCCGGGGGCATCGGGCCCTGGTCGCCGAACTCGTCCAGGCCGGTGAGCCGGGTAAGCGATGGCATGTCCGCCAGGCATTTGAACGTCGGGGCTGTCAGGTCCTCTCGTTCTATGTGCAGGTGCCGCAGCCGGGGCAGACGGGTCAGCCGCCGGAGGCCGTGCTCGGTGTAGGACCCACCGAGCAGCGTCAGCGCTTCGAGAACTGGCAGTCCTGCGATCGCTGACAGGGCGTCGTCGTCCAGCAGCGACGAGTCGCCGTCCTCGGGGATCATGTTGCCGGACAGCGATAGCCTCTGCAGGCCCGTCAGCTCGGCGATCACGGCCGGGGCACCGGCACCGAATTTGTCGTCAAGGAAAATAGAAGAGAGATCCCGCAGGCCGGGCGCGAGATGAGCCACTGCCGCAAATGAGGCCGGGACGATGTCACCGGTCGGATCGAGTTCGGCGACACTGTCGGGTGGCAGGGCGCGGAGGAACTCCAGGTCTACGGGCTCGTCGCCGCTTTTGATGGAGCAGCTGACTTCGTGGCCTTCGCCCCAGATGCTGCCGGTGTTGCGCAGCGCACGGTCAGGCATGTCTCGGTGCCAGGTAACCCGCTCGCGAACTTGGTCGGGTGGAACTGGCAGAGGCGGCCGGGTCCCTACGGGAGCCGCCCAGATTCCTCTTCGCTGGTTGGTGACGCTGACCTCGACCACCGGATAAACCGTCAGCGTGACCGGGGTCCCGTCCGGGACCTGCACGACTCCTATGGCCAGCAGGTGCCCCCATCTGTGCGACTGCGGGTCGTCCTCCCACATGACCTCGCCGACAGCGATGTCGGCGGGAAACTGCAGGGCCGTCATCAGTTGCCTCCCGCGGCCTCAGCGTGCGCGGGTCCTGCCAGGTCCGCGCTTCCGACGATGGTCCAGTCCCAGGCAAGCTCGGAACCGGTCTGGATGACGAGGCTGAGCCTGCGCACGGCAAATGTCCGCTCGGGGAGGGACATGCCAAGTGAGTCGATTATCGGGCAAGCTGGCTGGTCGCTGGTGCTGTAGCACAGCGTCACGTGTGGTCGCCATTCCTCGTTCTGGCCGATCGCGTCCTGGCCCACTGCCTGGGTGGCGGCTTCTGCCGCACTGCGCAGCGGAGCAAGCGAGGCTGCGGGCGTGACCGCGAAAAGGATCGCCTCCGGGTGATACACGATCTTGCTGATGCTGACGGTGATCGGGGGAACGTAGACGAGCTGGTCTGAGGCCACCTGGATCATCTGCTCCCGCTGTGCCTGGGAGAAGCGCTTGGCGGGCCCGGCGACGAGGGTGGTCATGTGCAGGCATTCGGGAGGCGTCATGTGCAGCCCGCTGACCCCGGCTAGGCGTCGCCGTGCTTGCTCGGCCAGCTCGCCGACCTCGGGGTAGTCGCGCATGAGCACGTGCCAGTACAACGTCTGCTCGCCAGGCTCGGGGTCGCGGCGCCGGGCCCAGCGGTCAGTCATCTGCTCGGGCAGTGTCATCCGGCCTCCCTGGCGTGCGACGATAGCGCAGCGTCGGTGAAGGGCTGGATCTGGTGCCTTATCCCGGCTGCGAGTGCACTGTCGTGGTGCTTGCCATCGGCGAGCTGGGTGTCGAGGTCCGCCAGCCATCCGGTGACGGTAGCGAGCATCCCGCAGGTAGTCCGGCTGGCCGCAGCCCTGGATCACTTCAAGCCCGGCCTGGGCGATGTCGCAATGGTGCTCGCCTTTACCGGCCTGCGCTGGGAAGAAGCCGGGATCGTCAGCTAGACCGCCCACGAGCTGCGGCACGTCTGCGCCTCGCTGCTGATCGCCTCCGGTGCGTCCGACATGCAGGTAGCCCACCAGATGGCGCACAGCAAAGTCGAGACAACCAAGAACATCTGCGGGCACCTGTTTTGCCTGGGATCGCGCGGCGATTCTCGACGCTATGAACCAGGCCGTCAGCCGCCTGTACGCCTACGAGAAGCCCGGCGACGACAGGCCGGGCGAGGATTAATGACGGGCCTTGACCCTAAAGACTGTAGGGCCGCGAGTAGGCCAAGGGACGGGCGAACCCCTTCTGAGCTTGGTGGGCGGTACTGGGACTGAACCAGTGACCTCTTCCGTGTCAGTTCCAGCCGGACGCGGGTCAGGGCCTTTCGGCGTGCCAATCCTTGGTGGCGGCTGAGCGGTAGATCGGTCCGGTGCTTGGTGACGTTGCTGTCA
>JASHOL010000473.1 GCA_030041135.1 Streptosporangiaceae bacterium
AAGCCGAGGTGCTATCGCTGATCGCGGCCGGGCTGTCCAACGCCGAGATAGCCGTGCGGCTGGTTGTCAGCGAACGCACCGTCAAGAGCCACATCAATCACCTGCTCGCCAAGACCGGCGCGCGCGACCGCGCTCAGGCGGTCGCCACGCCTACCAGCACGGCTTGGCCTGCCCGCCGACGGGACGGGCCGTCCTGACTGCCCGCCGACCGCGCCCGCGTGCCGGCGCGAACGGTGGCGGACCCAACCTCGGTGTGCGATTCTCGGCAAAGGAGGTGACTGGGTGGCCAGGGAACACGTGATCGACCCGTCGGTCATCCACCATCAGTGGGACTCAGGACTCGAGCCGGTCCTGGCGGTCAACTCCGGCGACACCGTGCACTACGACATCAAGGTCGCCGGCGACGGCCAGGTCTGGCCGGGAGCCAGCTACGAGGACACCCGGTTCGACTTCGACACGATCTACAACCTCTCAGGTCCGGTCTGGGTCAACGGCGCAGAGCCCGGCGATACCCTCCAGATCGACATACTCGAGCTTCGCCATGGCGACTGGGGCTGGGCCGCATTCCTGCCCGGCTTCGGCCTCCTGCCGGACGACTTCCCCCGCGGCTACGTCCGCACGTTCGCCCTGCAGGATCAGGTCGCCGAGTTCGCGCCGGGCATTAGCATCCCGCTTGCGCCGTTCTGCGGCACGCTCGGCACCCACCCGGGCGAGCCGGCGCAGCTATCGCCGTTCCCGCCGCACCGCGGCGGCGGGAACATCGACAACCGCCACCTGACCGCGGGATCGACCCTGTGGGTGCCGGTCCACCTGGCCGGGGCCTTGTTCTCGTGCGGCGACCCGCACGCCGCTCAGGGCGACGGGGAGGTCAGCGTCACCGCGCTCGAGGCGCCGCTGTCGGGAAGCATGCGGCTCACCCTGCACAAGGAGGCGATCAGCACGCCGAGATTCCGCGTCCCGGCCACCGGCGCCGCGATCAGGGCGGGCGGGTACCAGGCCACGATGGGCCTGTCCCCCGACCTCATGGAGAGCTCCAGGATCGCCGTCAGGGCGATGATCGAGTGGCTGGCCGACTCCTGCGGGCTGACCGCCGACGACGCCTACCTGCTCTGCAGCATCACCGGCGACCTGCGCATCATCGAGGTGGTCGACGCGGGCGTCTGGAACGTCGCGATGACCATGCCAACCGCGATCTTCGACGCCAGTTCGTGAGTCAGGGCAACGCGCCAGCAATGCGGCCTAGAAACTCGGCAGCGCCTCTGACTCGTCGTAGTTGGATCCCCAGTACCACTGCGTGGCCTGGGAACCGGGGACGATGTGCGGGTAGCCGGTCGGGTCGGCTATCCACCACCGGATCTTCGACTGCATCGAGGCCGGGAGCGCGCTGACCTCCTGCTGCACTTCCGACCATTCCGACAGCGTCGTGTACACGATCGCCACGGTGCCCGGATCGTCGGCCAGGTGGCTCTGGACCCACTGCGGGACTTGCGAGGGCGAGGCGCAACCGGGCTCCACGTCGATGACCTGAGCCTCCGGGTCCGTGCCCTCGGTGTCGATCCAGAGCACCTTCTTGCGCCCGGCCACCAGCGAAGGGGGCGTCGGGTTCGCGCCGGTGGCGTAGGTGGCGACCTCCGCTCCAGCTGGGACCGTTTCCGGGTCGATCGAGTCGTAGAACTCGTAGGGCTGGGCCGGCGCCGCCGACGCCGACGGGCTCGGCTTCGGGGATGCCGACGGCGAGGGCTTGCTGCCCGGGGCTGGCTTCGGCGCTCCGGTCCGGTGGGCGGACCCGGCCCGCTCCCCGCGCGCAGCCTTCCCGCTGCGCGCCGAGGCTGACGCACGGTCGGGCAGGCGTCTGGCTTGGCTCGGAGCGGCCGGGTACCTGGCCGCGTGCCGCGACAGCGCCGCCCCGGACGAAGCGTCGGCTACAGGAGTGCCGGGATGACCGGCCTCGTGAACGTCGGCGCCGATGTTCCCGTCCCCCGGCGTGCCGCCAGTCGCGGCGAATGCAACCCCGACGGAGACCCCGGTCACGGTCACCACCGTGGCGGCGGCGGCGCCGAGGGTCAGCCGTGAAGGCGCGCGCCGGTGACGTCCGCACGGTGAGAACAGGGGCGGGGACGAGCGATGACGACCAGGCAAGACTTCGGGCTCGGGATCGGGCGCGGGTGCGCGAGCGGTGACCCAGCGCCGCGAGCCGAAGGGGGGCACGTTGCCTGCGGCGGTGTACACGGATGTGCCGCGGGTCAGGGCGACGCGTTACTGGGGGGCAACCATCCGAGTCTGGGTGCTATCGGTTACAGACAGTGGACGACGAAAACCGATCAGCAGGGGCTGAATCGCCTAAAACTCCCATGTGATCTGTGTCACATAAGCCACAGCGGCCCGCTGAAGCCCACAGCTCTCTCAAGTCACAGACGTCGCTCGCGCCTGACATTCCGCACGTTCCCGGCGATTTTTGGCCCGGTTTGACTCCATGCGCTGCGGAAACTCGCAGGATTTGGTCGAGGCGGTCCGGCGGATCACAGACCCGGCACGGGCCGGCCGGGGCCGTGCCACGATGGGGCCGTGAGCGTTAAGCGGTTCAGCATCCGCGTCACTGCCGATCCTCGCGGCCGAGCCCTGATCACTGTTCCCTTTGACCCGGACGAGGCGTGGGGCGCCAAGGCCGTGCATCACGTCAGGGGCACGGTCAACGGCTGCCGGGTACGAGTGACGCTCGCGCGTGGCGAGAACGGATGGGGCTTCACCCTCAACCCGTCCAGGATGCTCGCCACGGGCGCCTCGGTCGGATCCGATGCGGTTGTTGTACTCGCGCCGGAAGGCCCGCAGCGCGGCGACCTGGCCGAGGACATCGCCGCGGCTATGGCAGCCAACCCGGAAGCTGGAGCCTTCTTCGACACGCTGGCGCAGTTCTACCGGCGGGCTTACCTCCGGTACATCGAAGCGACGACCCGTCGGCCGGACGTGCGTGCGGAGCGCATCGCCGAGGTAGTAGGCCTGCTCGCAGACGGGATCAAGGAACGACCGCGATCGTAAGGTCGCAACGTCAAAGCGCGTCGGG
>JASHOL010000474.1 GCA_030041135.1 Streptosporangiaceae bacterium
GAGCGCCTCCGGCGCCGGAATCCCGCCGAACGCGGTCGACGGAGCGCCCGTCACCGGCGCGCCCCACCAGCAGTGGCTGTCTGCGGTTGCCGGCGTCGGGCATGCCCCCGGTACGTCGCTGAAGGTGATGGTCTTCAGCCCGTGCAGGTCGTCGGTCACCGTGGCCCGCAGCGACGGCCGGTTCGGCGTGCCCTGACCGGAGTAGACGAGCATCGCCTCGTTCACCGGCTGCAGCGTGGACAGCGACACAAGGACGAGATCGCAGGTCAGGCCGGCGTTAATCTGCGCTTGCGTCGGCGGGCACGCCGCGTTGGAGTCCGACGCGGAGAACGTGGTGGGCAGTGTGAACGTCGTACTCAGGCTGCCGTCGGAGCCCGCGGACGCGATGCCGAGCGTGCCGAGGTCAACCTCGCTGAGTTCGGCGCTTGACGGGCTGACGATTGCGGCGAGCCCGCTGGCTTCGACGACGACCAGCGTGGAACTGGCGGTGAAGCTGCCGGCCGCGCAGGAGATCGTGATGGTGGATCCGGGCGTGACGCCAAGCACGGCCTCCGAGTTGGCCGGCGTGATCGCGTTGCTGTAACTGCAGTCTGATGTCGAGGGCGACAGCGCCGTCGCGGACGCCGGGGCTGCCTGGGCGACGCAGGCGCCGACAAGGCCGAACCTCCGCAAGCTACCGCTGGCTAGATTAATCCTCAGGCGCTGACGGCGTCGCCGTGGACGACAGGGACGATGTCCGGTGCGCCGAGGCGAATGGCGTCGGCGTCGGTGTCGGACTCGGCTTCCTGTGAGGCGCGTTCGGCGGCGACGCGGGCCCGGTAGTTCTCCAGTTCGCGGGCGACCTGCCTGGACTTCCACCGCATCGGCCCGGCCATCAGCGTGACCGCTTCCTGGGCCGCGGTGACGCCACGGTCCCAGGTTTCGATCGAGGCGTGGGTGCGGCGGGCCAGCACGTCATCGAGGTGCCTGGCACCCTCGTGCGAGGCGGCGTACACGATCTCGGCACGCAGGTAGTCATCGGCGCCGTCCAGCGGCTTGCCCAAAGACTCATCGGCGGCGATCAGGTCAAGCACCTCGCCGGTCATCGAGCCGTACCGGTTGAGCAGGTGCTCGATCCTGGCCACGTGCAGGCCGGAAGAGCGGGCCAGTGCCTGCCGGGCGTTCCACAGCGCCACATAGCCGTCCGCGCCCGCGAGGGGAATCTGGTCGGTGCAAGAGGGAGCGACCTTGCCGTCAAGGCCGTGCGCGACCGCGTCGACCGCGTCGCGGGCCATCACCCGGTAGGTGGTGTACTTGCCGCCGGCGATCATCACCAGACCCGGCACCGGGTGCGCGACCGTGTGCTCGCGCGACAGCTTGGAGGTCTGCTCGGACTCCCCGGCCAGGAGCGGCCGCAGCCCCGCATACACCCCCTCGACGTCATCGCGGGTCAGCGGCACTGCCAGCACCTTGTTGACCTGCCCGAGCACGTAGTCGATATCGGCGCGGCTGGCCGCCGGGTGGGCCTTGTCCAGCGCCCAGTCGGTGTCGGTAGTACCGATGATCCAGTGCCGCCCCCACGGGATCACGAACAGCACGCTCGCTGGCGTGCGCACGATGATCCCGGTCGCCGACTGGATCCGGTCCCGCGGCACCACCAGGTGTACGCCCTTGGACGCGCGCACGTTAATCGTGCCCCGACCGCCGACCAGTTCCTGGATCTCATCGGTCCACACCCCGGTCGCGTTCACCACCTGCTGGGCCCGGATCTCCACCTCAGTCCCGGACTCCAGGTCGGTGGCCCGCACTCCGGTCACCCGCTCGCCCTCCCGCAAGAACCCCGTGACCTGCGTGCGGGATGCCGCGTGCGCCCCGAACCCCGCGGCCGTGCGCACCAGCGTCATAACGAACCTGGCATCGTCGACCTGCGCGTCCCAGTACACGACCGCGCCCTTCACCGCCGACCGCTTCAGCGCCGGCGCCAGCTGCAACGCCGACCTGCGGGTGAGCTGCCGGTGCCCGGGCAGCCCACGGGCCTGGCCCATCGAATACCCAAGCAGGTCGTAGGCGGCCACGCCGGTGCCCACGTACGCCCGCTCCCAGCCGTAGTGATTGAACGGGAACAAAAACGACACCGGGTGGACCAGGTGCGGCGCTAGCCGCTGCAGCAGGATCGACCGCTCGCTCAGCGCCTCCCGCACCAGGCTGACGTTGAGCTGCTCCAGGTACCTCAGCCCCCCGTGAATCAGCTTGCTCGACCGCGACGACGTGCCCGAGCCGAAGTCCCTGGCCTCCACGAGCCCCGTCGTCAACCCCCGGGTGACCGCGTCCAGCGCTACGCCGGCACCGACTACGCCGCCGCCCACCACCAGCACCTGATGCTCGGTACTGGCCAGAGCCTCAAGCGCCGCGGCCCGCTCGGCTGGCCCAATCCGCGTCGACGATCGGGCCGGATCCGCCCCGTTCCCGAGCCCGTTCCCCCCATGATTGCCAGCGCCTGACCGGTTGCC
Organism: Streptosporangiaceae bacterium; assembly: GCA_030041135.1. Taxonomy (GTDB): domain Bacteria; phylum Actinomycetota; class Actinomycetes; order Streptosporangiales; family Streptosporangiaceae; genus JAJYUU01. Next base: position 2,490 of record JASHOL010000474.1, read on the forward strand.
CGGCCAGACCCGACCCAGATCAGCGCGCCGTCGCACTGGGGGTCACCACGACCTCCACCCGCTGGAACTCCTTCAGGTCGGAGTAACCGGAGGTCGCCATCGTGCGCCGGAGGGCTCCCATCAGGTTCATCGAGCCGTCCGCCACGGTGGACGGCCCGTGCAGGATCTGCTCGAGCGAGCCGATCGTGCCAACGCGCAGGCGAGTGCCGCGGGGCAGGTCGGGGTGGTGAGCCTCCGCCCCCCAGTGGTACCCGTGGCCTGGCGCCTGTGCCGCCCTGGCGAACGGCGAGCCGACCATGACCGCATCGGCGCCGAGCGCGAGCGCCTTGGCGATGTCCCCGCTGGTGGTCATGCCGCCGTCGGCGATCACGTGCGCGTAGCGGCCACCGGACTCGTCGAGGTAGTCGCGCCGGGCCGCGGCCACATCCGCGATCGCCGTCGCCATCGGCACCTTGACGCCGAGCACGGCCGCTGTGGTGTGGCCCGAGCCGCCGCCGAAACCGACCAGCACGCCGGCCGCGCCGGTGCGCATCAGGTGCAGCGCCGCGGTGTGGGTCGCGCAGCCGCCGACGATCACCGGCACGTCTAGCTCGTAGATGAACTGCTTGAGGTTCAGCGGCTCGGCCTGGCCGGAGACGTGCTCGGCCGAGACCGTGGTGCCGCGGATCACGAAGATGTCCACGCCCGCGTCGATGACCGCCTTGTAGTAGCGGACCGTGCGCTGTGGTGACAGCCGCGCCGCGGTGGTGACACCAGCGGCCCTGATCTGCTCGATCCGCCGGCCGATCAGGTCCTCCTTGATCGGCTCGGAGTAGATCTCCTGCAGCCGTCTGGTCGCGGCCGAGTCGTCAAGTTCGGCGGCCTCGGCCAGCAGCGGTTCCGGGTCCTCGAACCGAGTCCACAGGCCCTCCAGGTCGAGCGGCGCGAGCCCGCCGAGCTTGCCGACCTGAATGGCGGTCGATGGCGACACGACGCTGTCCATCGGCGCCACGACGAGCGGCAGCTCAAACCGGTAGGCGTCGATCTGCCAGGCGATTGAGACCTCCTCGGGGTGCCGGGTCCGGCGCGACGGCACGATTCCGATCTCCTCGAGCGCGTAGGCGCGCCGACCGCTCTTGCCCTGCCCGATCTCCACAACGCTCACGTTTGCACTCCCACCCTGCCTCTCCCGCGCCGCTCGGCCGCCCGGCCCGGGCTAGCCCTGAGGTCCTAACCGCGCCTGCTGTAGTTCGGCGCCTCGGCCACCATCTCGATGTCGTGCGGGTGACTCTCGACCAGGCCGGCCCCCGTGATCTGGGTGAACCTGGCCTGCTGCAGTTCGGCGATGGTCCGCGCGCCGCAGTAGCCCATGGCCGCCCGAAGCCCGCCGATGAGCTGGTCGGCCACCGAAGACAGCGGACCGCGGTAGGGCACCTGCCCCTCGACGCCCTGCGGCACGAGCTTGTCTTCCCGCAGCACGTCGTCCTGGAAGTAGCGGTCCTTCGAGAACGAGGCGCCGCGCTCTACGTTCCGCATCGCGCCGAGCGACCCCATGCCCCGGTACAGCTTGAACTGCTTACCTGAGACAAAGACCAGCTCGCCCGGTCCCTCCTCGCACCCGGCCAGCAGGCTGCCCAGCATGACCGTGTCCGCACCGGCGGCTATCGCCTTGGCGATGTCGCCCGAGTACTGGACACCGCCGTCGCCGATGACTGGGACATGCGCCTCGCTGCACGCCAGCCAGGCCTCGTAGATGGCGGTGACCTGCGGTACGCCGACCCCGGCCACGACCCTGGTGGTGCAGATCGAGCCGGGGCCGACACCCACCTTGACGGCGTCAGAGCCCGCGTCGATCAGGGCCTGGGCCCCAGCCCTGGTAGCCACGTTGCCGCCGACGACCTCGACCCGTGAGTTGGCCTTGACCTCGGCGACCATGTCGAGCACGGCCTGGGCGTGCCCGTGTGAGGTGTCCACGACCAGGAAGTCCACCCCGGCGTCGATCAGCGCCTGCGCGCGCTGCTTGGCGTCGTCGCCCACGCCGACCGCGGCACCCACGACCAGTCGCCCCTCAGCGTCCTTAGTGGCGTTGGGGAACTTCTCGCTCTTGGTGAAGTCCTTGACCGTGATCAATCCGCGGAGGCGGACGCGGTCGTCAACCAGCGGCAGCTTCTCGACCTTGTTGCTGCTCAGCAGCTTCAGAGCCTCCGGCCTCGTTACCCCGACCGGCGCCGTGACCAGCGGCATCTTGGTCATGATCTCTGACACCCGTCGTCGGTGATCAGACTCGAACCGGATGTCGCGGTTGGTCACGATCCCCAGCAGGATGCCGTCGTCATCGGTCACCGGGACGCCCGAGATCCGGTACCGCGCGCACAGCTCCTCGACTTCGGCCAGGGTGGCATCCGGGCCGCAGGTCACCGGGTTGGTGATCATTCCGGCCTCGGACCGCTTGACCATGTCGACCTGCTGGGCCTGTTCGTCGACCGACATGTTCCTGTGCAGGACGCCCACGCCCCCCTGGCGCGCCATCGCAATCGCCATCCGGGCCTCCGTGACGGTGTCCATCGCCGAGGAGACCAGCGGGATGCGCAGCGAGAGCCGGGGCGTGAGCCGGGCAGCGGTGTCCGCTTCGCTGGGCAAAATCGTCGAATGGGCCGGAAGCAGCAGCACGTCGTCGAAGGTCAGGGCGGGCGGACTGAACTTCTCGTCGGTCATATCTCAATCCAGGTAGGCCGGGTCTGGGATGTGCCCATCCTAGTGACCGCGCGGGACGGGGCGTGGTACCCCTGGCGGCCCGGCCGGCGGAGACCTGACGGGTTCGGTAACCCGGCGCGGCAGCCGCAGACGCGGTTTTCTGCGTGATTAGCCGGTATTGACGCGATTGCCAGCAGCCAGGCCGGCGCGGCCCGGTTGGCCCGAAGATCGGCCGGCTGGTGCGAGGATCGGTGTGTGGACGATCGTCTGGAATATCGGCATGAAGCGGCGACCGCTGTGACCGGGCCGGAATCGGTGCCCGCCCAGGCGGCGTACCGGCCGCCCGGCCAGGACAGCCGGGTGATCCGGGTCCTCGTGGCTGAGGACATGCGGATCCTGCGCGACACCATGGTCGCGGTCCTTAACCTGGAAGACGGCATCGAGGTTGTCGCCCAGGTCACCGACGGCGGCAGCATCGTGCCGGAAGCGACCGCGACGCGGCCGGACGTGGCCGTAGTCGACATCGCCTTGCCCGGCACGGACGGGCTGACCGCGGCCGCCCGGCTGCACGAGCAGTGCCCCGACTGCAAGGTGCTGATCCTTACCGTGCTGGGCAATCCGGGAAACCTGCGCCGGGCGCTGGCCGCACACGTGGCCGGGTTCCTGGTCAAGGACACCCCTGCGGCCGACCTGGCGGCGGCGGTCCGCACGGTCGCCGCCGGCGGGCGAGTGATCGATCCCCAGCTAGCCTTGTCGGCGCTGGAGATCCCGGACAACCCGCTCTCCCCGCGCGAAGCAGAGGTGCTGCGCCGGTTCGCTGCCGGCGCCGGGCCCGCCGAGATAGCCGCTGAGGTGCACTTGTCGTACGGCACCGTGCGCAACTACCTGGCCTCCGCGGTCACCAAGCTAGGCGCCCGCAACCGGGTCGATGCGGTGCGCATTGCCGCCGAAGCCGGCTGGCTGTAGGACCGGCTGGCTGCAGGGCCGGCTGGCTGCAGGGCCGGCTGGCTGCAGGACCGGCTGGCCCGGCCTGGCAGCCGTTTGGATATGCAAACTGCATATCAGCGGTCTGCGTTCTGCATCCCGGAGCCGTGCTTGGCGCAGCTTACGGACCGGCGGGCCGGCCGGCCAGACTTAGCAGGATGAGCGGCAGACGGGTTCGGCGCCGGCCCGGCCGCCGAGGCCGGGTGGTGCCTGCCTGCGGCGGCGGCGGGTGATCCGGGTCTTGCTCGCCGAGGATGTGGCGGTGGTGCGCGAAACCCTGGCCGCCTTGCTCGGCCTGGAGCCAGACATTGAGGTGACGGCCGCCGTGGCCCGCGGTGATCAGGTTGTCTCCGCCGCCCTTGAGCACCGCCCGGACGTGGCTGTGCTGGATATCGGCCTGCCCGGCACGAGCGGGCTGGCAGCCGCAGCGGAGCTGGCCCGCAGCCTTCCGGCCTGCAAGGTGCTGATCCTGACCGGCCTGCAATCGCCGGGCAACCTGGATGCGGCGCTGGCCGCCGGGGCGCGCGGGTTCTTGCTCAAGGAGGGCCCGGCCGACGACCTGATCGCCGCCGTGCGTACGGTGGCCGACGGCGGGCAGGTCATCGATCGCCGGCTCACCGGTCCGCTGGCCGGTCCTGACGGCCGGCTCGGGCAGTCCTGGTGACCGGGCCGGGCGGCACCGGGCCGTCCATGGGGATGCGCGCGGTCAGCTCGAACCGGCCATCGAGGCGGCGGCAGCTCATCTGACCGCCGGCGGCCGCCACCCGCGCGGTGAGGTTGGCCAGCCCGCTGCCCCGGCCCGCAGCCTGGCCGTCGCTGGCGCCGGCCACGCCGTCGTTGCTGACGGCCAGCTCGATCGCGTCGGCGGCCGCGGTGGCCCGGATCGCTGCGGAGGTGGCGGCGCTGTGACGCAGGATGTTGGTGACCGCCTCGCGCAGCACCGGGGCCAGCACGTCATCGGCGGCGGCGGGCAGCGGCCCGGCCGGGAAGCTGACTTTCACCCGCACCCCGGCGACGGCCAGGATCTGCCGTGCGGCGTCGACCTCGCCCGCCAACGACAGCCGCCGGCCGTCGCCGGTGACCAGCCGGGCATCGGCACGGGCGGCGGCACAGACCCGGCCCAGCTCCTCGATCTCGGCGGCTGCGTGCCGGTCGTCGCGGCCGATGAGCTTGCCGATCAGGTCGGCTTTCAGCGCGATCGCCGACAGGCCGAGCCCGAGCAGGTCGTGGACATCCCTGGCCACCCGCAGCCGCTCGGCATCTGCTGCCATCCCGGCCAGCTCGTCGCGCACCGTCTCCAGCTCCCCGGCCAGCCCAGCCAGCCACGACAGGCCCGCCACCAGCAGGCCGGTGGCCGCGATGCCTCCGGCTTCGTAGAGCGTGGTCAGCGCATTCCGGCCGCTGGCGGTTACCCCGATCAGCGTTACCGTGGCATACAGGGCGGGCCAGCTGACCAGCACCGCCGCATACCCGGCCCACCGCCACCAGCCGCGAACCAGCAGCAGCACCGACCCGGCCAGGAACGGCGCGAGCGTGAACAGCGTCCCGTCCGGCGGCAGGAAGAACGCGTATACCACCGCCGCCTGCAGGCCCAGGGTCAGCGGCCACGCGCCCGGCCGCCGGCCCTGCCTGGCGGCCCGCGAATGGCGCAGCTGCAATGCCATGCACACCACGACGCCCCCCGCCACCAGCGCGGTCTCGCGCGCACCGTCGTGGCCCACGACCTGGTCAATAAGACCCGCTATGGCATACCCGCACAGCACCACCACCAGGACGGCCCAGGCCAGCCGCGAGCCGATCACCGCGCCGCCGGCCGGTCCGGCGGCAGGCCCGGGCTGGGGCAGTTCCCGGCGGGACGCGACCACCGCGCGCGCTTGCGCCACCGCTTC
>JASHOL010000475.1 GCA_030041135.1 Streptosporangiaceae bacterium
ATCGCGGCATCAGCCGTCGGCCCACAACTCGCCGGCGGTTCCGTCGCAAGGTTCGACCACGAGCTTGGCTGCCCGAGACGAGCTGCCGAGCGGGTTGTCGAGGCAGAAGACGCTGATGAAGTTCTGTACCTGGCCGTCCGCTTCGGGGAACCAGCCGGTGTACCCGTCGTACTGATTGTTCAGATAGCAGCTCTCAAGCTTCACCGGACCTCCGTTAAACTCCGCTGGCTCGCCGTCCACTTCCACGACCGAGCCCAGGCAGAGGCCATTGTGCTGGGCATCCTCAGCACCAGAGAAGAGCGCCCAGCGCTGGGCCGCGGTTCCGTTGCACGCCGTTACGTCGATCTGCACGGGCTTAACGCCGTTATGCGGGTCGTTCAGGCACGTGCCGCGGACTGCGGAGAGCACCGGGCCCGGCGGCAGGATGAATTCCTCGCCAAACGTCACCGGCGGAATGTAGCAGGTGTAGATGTCGACCCAGGTGCCGTTACGCGCGCTGTCGGCCGGGTCGTGCATGCACTCACCCGACGCGATGTTGTACAGCCACTCGCTGCCGAGTTGGAGCGTCCACTGCTGGCTCGGCCCGTCGGTGCAGTTCTCCAGCACGAGCCGGGGAGCGCGGTGCGGCCCGGCGCGCCGGATGGTCGCGCACTTGCCGTGGATAACCAGCGTTCCGTTGCTGTCGGGGCTCGCGTCCGGCAGGTAGGTCCACTGCTCCGCGGCCTTGTGGTCGCAGGACCAGATCTCCACTTTCGTGCCGCTGGCGCGCCTGTTTCCGGCATCGTAGAGGCACATGGTGCGCCGTTGATATTGGTACAGCCGCACCTGACCGACTGTCCGGTGGTAGGCGGCACGCAGGTTAGGTGCGGCGACGATGTCGAACGACACCGATCCCTTCGCGCCAGCGGAGTCGGTCGCCGTGACGGTCACGAAGCTTGTGCCAGGACGTGACAGCCGGCCGGAGATCGTCGCGGTGCGCCGGCCGATGCGCAGGCCGACGGGCAGGCCCGTGGCCGAGTAGGCCAGGCGCTGTCCTGAGGCCGAATCGACCGCACTGATCGGGATGGTCAGCCGGGCGCCCGCACCATAATCCTGGGTGCCGGGATTGATGACCGTGATGGTGTGGCCGGTCGCGGTGTCGGTGAAGGCCGCGGTGCCGTGCGGCGTTCCCCAGCCGGCCGGGCCGTTGTAGCTGGTGCCGGGGTAGTCGTGAGCGGCATCACACAGGTACTCAGGGCTGCAGTAACCGTCAGCGCCCTTGGTGACTGGGTAAAGGTGGGCGGCATGCCCTGGCTGGTACAGGTAGGACGCCGGGTACGTGCCCGGCCGCGGAGTGCCGGCCAGCGCGTACACCGAGGCGATGATCGGCGCGGCGACGCTGGTCCCGCCGGCCACGTCCCAGTACACGCTCTGGCCATAGTAGAGATTGCTGTCGTAAAACCAGACCGGCGTGTTCGGGTCGGCGACCGCAGCGACGTCGTTGTCGGTCCGGAGCAGGCAGCCGTGCGCGAAGTTGTCGCCGAAGTCCTGCCAGGCGGGCTTGGCGTCGGCATTCGGGTCGTACCCGCAGCCTGATGACGTCGCCCCGTCCGGCAAGCCAGGCTGGGCGCTCCAGGCGATCTCACTCCAGCCCCTGGCCGTGCCCTCAGCCCTCACCAGCGTAGTGCCGCCCACGGACGTGACGAATTGCGTCGCCGCCGGATAGTCCGTTCCGAGCCCGTAGTCGCCAGCAGCGGCCGTGATGGCCACGCCGGGATGGTTGAAGTCCCCGTCCGTGGCCACCGTGCCGTAGCCGCCCCAGCTATCATTAACGAACTTCGCGCCCAGCCGCACGGCTGTGTCCTCGGCCACACCGAGGTCGGTGATGTAGTCCGAGCTCGCCTCCACGAGCAGGAGGTGGCAGTTCGGGCAGATCGCCGACACCATCTCCATGTCCGCGGACTCCTCAATCTCCCAGCCGCCGGTCGGGTCCGCGGGCGGCAGCGGACGAGGGGTCCCGTGCTCGTTGACCACGGTGACGCAGCCAGCCCCGGTGGCGTCATTGCAGGCGGGAAGGCCCCACTGCGCGCGGTACACCGCAAGATCACGGGCGGCATAGGGATCGTTGTAGGCGTCGACGACGGCGACGGTCTCGCCCTTGCCGCGCCCCGCTGCCGCTGATGTCAGCTTGTAGGCGCTCTGCAGCTCGGCCGGATCATAGGCCGGGGTTGTCAGCTCCGGGCGCACCGCTCCTTTCACGCCGGTACGCAACAGCGCCAGGCAGCTCATCTGCCCGACCCTGGTTGGCGCTGCGCATACGCGGCGCACAGATGACCTGCTGAGGCCAGTCTCTGTCGGTCGGACCGGCGGTGTGGCTTTCCTGGTCGCGGCGGAGGCCTGGCCGCCGCCAGCTCCCATCAGCGCGACCGTAAGGACTAAGGCGACCGGAAGCTTCGATACTCTGGCAAACTTCGATCTCGGCATGCCCACGTCGACTCCCCGAAACTCGCCTGGCCGAAAGCCTCCCGCAACACCACACTAGCCGCCGGGGGAGCTATCCGAGATCGTGCTCGCGGGCGTAGCGGATCGCGGCGTTCCGATCGGACGACCCGGTCTTGGCGAAGATCCGGTTGATGTGGCTCTTCACCGTATACGAGCTGAGATAGAGCTCGGCCGCGATGTCCGGGTTGCTCTTGCCCTGGGCGAGCATGCAGAGAATCTCCGCCTCACGCTGAGTAAGCCCGTCGGGAAGCTGCGCCGGGAGCTTCGGTCCGGCCGGCTTGTCCGGTCGTGACGCCGCCGCGACCAGGGAGGCTCGGACCGCCGGATCCAGAACCGACAGACCCGTGGCGGCGCTGCGGAGCGCCTGCGCGATTTCGGCCCGGCTGGCGTCCTTGGTGAGGTAGCTGCGGGCCCCGGCCTGCAAGGCGGCCAGGATCGACGCGTCGTCGTCATAGGTCGTGAGGACGACGACGGCGACGCTGGGATGGCGCTGCGTCAGCCGCGCCGCCGTGTCGATCCCGTCGAGCACGGGCATGTGCAAGTCGAGCAGGATCGCGTCCGGGCTCTCCGTGGCCACGACGCGGAGGGCTTCCTCGCCGTTGGCGGCCGAGCCGACCACGTCGATGTCCGGGAGCAGGCCGAGCAGCGCTACGAGTCCCTCGCGCACGCTGGCCTGATCGTCGGCGACCACGATCCGCAGTGGTACCTGCGCTTCCTGCCCGGTCACTGTGGCACCTTCGCGACGACCACCCAGTCGTCGCCGTCCCGGCCCGCGCTGAGCGTGCCGTCCAGGAGCAGCAGGCGCTCGCGCATCCCGGTGAGCCCGAACCCGCCGTCGACGGTGGCGAGCGCCGGCTCGGCCTCGTCCCGCCTGTGCTCGCCCAGATGACTGGTCACGACGAGGCTGATGTCCTGGTCGGAATAGTCGAGACTGATCGCCACCGGCTGACGCGGCGCGTGCTTGGCCGTGTTGACCAGCGCTTCCTGGGCAGTCCTGGTCAGCGCCAGCCCGGCATCGGGCGACAGCGGCCGCGGCTGGCCGGTTACCTCGAATGTCACCGGCGCGCCGTGGCGGCGCTGATGGCTCGCGCTCAGCGCGGCCAGCCCGTCTGGCAGCGGCGGGGTCTGGCCCCTGAGCGCGTGCACCGCACGCCGGGTCTCGGCTAGTCCTTCCGCCGCCATCCGGTGCGCCTGCTCCAGGAGATCCACCGCCCGGTTCTCGTCGTGCTGGTCGGTGAGCACGGCCTGGGCGAGCTGAATATTTACGCCGAGCGCGCCGAGCGAGTGCGCGAGCACGTCGTGGATCTCGCGGGCTATCCGGGTGCGCTCGTTCAGCGTCACGACCTTGGCCTGCTCCGCGTGCAACTCCTCGGCCTTGGCCAGCAGGGCGGCCGCCTGTTCCGCCTCGACGCGGTGCGCGCGCCGGGTAACGCCGAGCAGGAACGCGATCACGAGCACGCCGGGGAACGCGGCTGTCGTCCACATGCTGTCACTGAACGCGAGCCCGGTTGCCACGACCCCGAGCGCCCCCACCCCGAGCACCGCGCATGCAGTAGCGAGGCTCGACCGGTTGGCCGCCCCCGTCACCGCGATCGCGCTGGGGATGATCAGGTCGTTGCCCCCCGGCAGCGCCGCTGCCACGCCGCATGTGAGCGCGATGAACGCGAACAGGTAGGCCAGCGCGATGCCGAAGCGGGCCCGCCTGGGCGGCGTGCTCTCGGCGAAAGCCCACCAGGCCATGAGCACGGTCGCGACGGCGAAGATGGAGGCTTCGCTCGCGATGTCGGCCACGCCAGGCCAGGGAGCCCTGAAGGTGAGAAGGCCGGCCAGAACGAGCAGGCCTGTGCGCACTGCCACGGTCGCGGCGCGCACCATGTCCTCATTATCGCTTCCCTGTGCTTGCCGGAAGCCGGAGAAGGGATGTAGCGCTTCCACGAGTGTTCCCTGCCTACGCGGCGATCGGCAGGCCGGCCTTGGCGGCCCTGGCCGCGAGCGGGCCGGCCTGAGCGAGACGGCTGAGGCCGAGCACGATCAGGCCCGCGGGTAGCAGCGCCAGCCGGGCCCACTGCACGGCCTGGCCCCGCGCCTGCATGTAGATCGAGTAGATCACCACGCCCACGAACACTGCGGCGAGAACTGAAGTGGTCACCGGAGTTCCTTCCCTCGGTACGTCGGCCGCCAGGTCCGGCGGACACGACTGACGGTAAGAGCGGGGTCGCACCGGGGCGCCGGCAAGCGGTTGGATCCGCGGTTCGAAGTCCGGTTTGAGGCTCATGCCGCCGGCGGGTGAGTTTTCATACCGGGCACCGGCCGAATCAGCCCGGCGGGCCGGCGCGGGCGTGGCCGCCCGCCCCGCAGGCTCTGAGGCGTGATCCGACTGGAAAGGGAATCCAAGATGACACACGTCTCAGAGATCCGCGAGCGCAAACGGCCGGCCCCGGCCGGCCGGCTTGCCAGGGCAGTGCGCTGGCTGCGGTGGCCGCTGCTCGTGGCCTGGCTGGTGGCCGCGGTGCTGCTGTACCCGCTGGCGCACAACCTAGGCAACGTGACCAACAACACGGCCGCAGCGAACCTGCCGTCGTCGGCACCCTCGACCCGCGTGCTGCTGCTTGAGCAGGCCGCCGAGCGCGGCCAGCCCCAGACCGACGCGGCAGTAATCGTACTCGCGCGCAACCGGGGTCTGACCGCGGCGGACCTGGCCGCAGCGGCGGCGGCGCGAAGCGCGGTCGCCCGCCTGGTGGGCCACGTCAACGGCCTCGGCGGGCCCGGCCCCGAGCAGCGGTCCGCCGACGGCGACGCGGTGGAATTCTCGGCCGGGATCACCGCGCCGGCCAACAACGCACAGAGCGCTGACGTCCCCGCCGTGCAGGCCATCAGGCACGCGGTCGCCGGACCGGCGAGCGGGGCCGGTGACGGCCTCCAGGTCGCCGTGGCCGGCCCGGCCGCAGTCAACGCCGACACCTACGTCAGCACGAGTGCCGTAAACGCGCTGCTAATCACCGCGATTGGCATCATCGCGATCATCCTGCTGATCGCCTACCGCAGCCCGCTGCTCTGGCTGCCGCCGCTGATCGGCTCGATCGTGGCCCTGGACGTCGGCAAGGCCGCGGCCCACGGGCTGGCCAACGCCGGGCTGACGGTCAGCAACCTGTCAGCCGACATCCTGACCGTGCTGGTGCTCGGCGCGGCCAGCGACTACGCGCTCCTGCTCGTCCACCGCTACCGCGAGGAACTGCGTCGCCACGCCGCCAAGGAGGACGCGATGGTGGCGGCGCTGCGTCGCACACTGCCGACACTGCTGGCCTCCTCCGGGACGGTGGTATGCGCCATGCTCTGCCTGCTGGCGGCGCAGTCCGCAGCGCTGCACGGGCTCGGCCCGGTCGGGGCCGTCGGCATTGCGGCGGCCCTGCTCGTCCAGGTCACCTTCCTGCCCGCGCTACTGCTGATCGGCGGCCGACCGCTGTTCTGGCCCCGCGTCCCCCGGCCGGGCCGCGGCGGTCACGAGGAGTCCAGGGTCTGGTCGCGTATAGGCGCCAGGGTGGGCCGCCATCCCGTCCCGGTGATGGTCGCGGCTCTGCTGGTGCTCGGCGGAGCGTGTGCGGGACTGGCCACCCTGCATATCGACAACAACCCGGTGGCCACCGTGAAGGGTCATCCCGGCAGCGTGACCGGCACGCAGCTGCTCGCCGAGCACTTCCGCGGCCAGGACACCTCCGCACTTGACCTGCTCACCCCGCCGGGCGAAGCCGGGGCCGCGGCAGCGGCGGCCCGGGCAACGCCAGGCGTCTCTGCGGTGACCGCCGGCCTGCCGGTCGGCGCCTACGGCTACTACTCGGTCACGCTGACCGCGCCGGCCTACAGCCCCGGCGCCTACGCCACGGTCGCCAGCCTGCGCGATCACCTCAGCCGCGGCGCGCCCGGCGCTCTCGTCGGCGGGGACCAGGCCATCCAGTACGACATCATCCAGGCCGCCCGCCACGACGCGCTGCTGCTGATACCGCTGGTACTTGTCGTGATCTTCGTCATCGTCGCGCTGCTGCTGCAGGCCGTCATGGCGCCCCTGCTGCTGATCGTCACGACAGCGATCAGCTTCGCCGCTTCATTCGGGCTGTCCAGCCTGCTGTGGCGCGGGCTCGGGTTCTCCGGCATCGAAGCCCAGATCCCGCTGTACGTGTTCATCTTCCTGGTTGCGCTCGGCGTGGACTACAACATCTTCCTCACCGCGCGCATCCGCGAGGAATCCCGGCAGGCCGGCATCAACCAGGGGACTCTGCGCGGGCTCGCGGTCACCGGAGGCGTCATCACGGCCGCCGGCCTGGTCATGGCCGGCACGTTCGGCGACCTGGCCCGTATCCCTTATGTCCCGGTCACCGAGGTCGGGACCGCGGTCGCGGTCGGCGTCCTGCTCGACACCCTGCTCGTCCGCACCGTCCTCGTTCCCGCCGGCCTGCTCACGATCGGAAAGCGCGTCTGGTGGCCGGCCCGGTCGGGATGACCGCATGACCGATGTCGCCGCGCGTGCTCCGGCCAATGCTGGGAGCACGCGCGGCGCGCGGCCTTCCGCGTGCCGTCTGCGCCGGTCAGGCTCTGCCGGCCGGCGCGCGGAGCATGGCCAGGCAGCCGTCGGTCGCCGGGCCGCTGGCGCCGGCCGCATGCCAGCCCCCCATGACCGCTCCGACCACGTCCGGTCCCTCGGGCGGGGGGCCGGCCACCAGCATCCGGTTCAGCTCAATCGCGGGCTGCGCTCCGGCCGCCCACGCCTGGTAGCGGACGCCGCGCACGAGCGCGGGGCCGACAGTATCGCTGCTGCGGGTCGCGGCACCGCCTTCGGCCAGGACCAGCTCGGTGACCACCGCGATCCAGACCGGGTCATGGACCGCGTCGTAGATCCACCGGGTGCCGAGCTCGCTGTGCTCGGCCTGGCTGATCAGCGCCGTCGCCGGGTCCGCCTGGCTCGCGCCGGCCAGCCTGGCCAGCGGCGCGCCACGGTAGCTCATCGGGATCTGGTAGACCGCGGTCCCGTCGGTGAGCAAGTGCGTCTCGAGCCCGACGGCACCCGCGGGGTCTTCCAGCCGGTAGAACCCGACCGGGCGGGTCGACGGCACGCCCTCGCCCGAGTACCACGGCTGGCGCGCGATCCAGGGCGGCAGGAAGTCACGGAACTGCGGGGTGATCGTGGCCATCCCAGAACCCTAGCGGCGACGTGGCAGCCTCGCGCGGCCGCAACCCGTCCGTCCGGTGACCCGGTCAGGAAGGGCTGGCGGACGGCGTCGCCCCGCGAAACTGGTATAGGTTTGGCCCGGTGCGCGACCTGGTGAGCCTGCCGAAAGCGAACTTGCACGTGCACCTGGAGGACGCGATGAGGCCGCGTACCCTGGCCGAGATCGCGGCGTCTCATGGCATGCGCCTCCCGGCGAGCACGCCGATTACCGATCCCTCGTCTTTCTTCGCCGCCCACGACACCGCCCGCAGCTGCCTGCAGACGTTCGCGGACTTCCATCGGGTAGCGGTGGAGTACTGCGCGGACGAGGCGGCGCAGGGAACGAGCTATGCCGAGGTGTCGTTCACCGCTGCCGCTCACGGCGAGCGGCTGGGCGACATGGCGATGCCGTTGCGGGCAGTGCTGGAGGGCCTGGCCCAGGGCCGGGCGGAACACGGCGTGCAGACCCGGCTTTTGCTTGATCATTCGCGGCGCCGGCCCCTCGAACGGGCGTGGGCAACGCTAGGGCTCGCAGAGTCCCATGCAGCTGAGGGAGTGGTCGCTGTCGGGCTGTCCGGCCCCGAGGCCTATCCGGGCGACCCGTTCGCTGCGGTGTTCAGCGCCGCTCGCGCGGCCGGCCTGCATGTGGTGCATCATGCGGGCGAAGCAGGCGGTCCGGCCAGCATCCGGCAGGCCATCACGACCGGCTGTGCTGAGCGTCTGGGCCACGGCATCAGGGTACTGGACGACGAGGAACTGACATCACAGGTCAGCAGCCTGGGTGTCCCGCTGGAGGTCTGCCCGCACTCCAACGTGCTACTTGGTCTTGTTCCTTCGCTGGCCGAACATCCGCTGCCCCGGCTGCTGGCCGCCGGGCTTGCAGTCACGGTGAATACCGATATCCCGGCCATGACCGGTGCCGGTCTGGCCGAGGAGTACCGGCAGCTGCGGGAAACCTTCGGCCTTAGCGACACGATCATCGCCGACGTGGCCCGTGCGGGGGTGCGCGCGTCCTTCGCCCCGGCAGATCTGCAGGCCGGGCTTCTGGCCGGGATCGACGACTGGATCGCCTGACACCGTGGTTACTCCGACCAGGGCCTAGCCGCCCAGGTGCGCGGCTGCCACCTTCTTTGGCACGCACATGCGCCATGCGTCGGTGATCAGCTCGCGCATCTCGTTGACGCTGAGCTCCGACATCCAGGCCCGCACCCAGTTGTAGCGCTCGTCGCTCGGCCTCGGCATGAAGAACTTCTCCGGCTCTGCGGCAATCAGCGCGGCCCGTTCCTCCCGCGGGAACGCGAACGCCATCACCGTCTCGTCCGGGCTCAGTGCGAGATAGACAATCCGCCCGATCCGGAACCTGACCGAGTCGTGAATCAGGTGCTCCTCGGTCCGCGGCAGCGCCATTGCGCAGGACCGCACGTCGTCGGCCGTCACCATCTGGCTAACTCCGTCCCGCGCCCGACCGTGCCGACGGGCGCAGTTCGCCACGCTAGCCCGCGGCTCTGACAACTTTCCTCTCCGGTCTCGCGCACGAACCTTCGGCGCGGCGTCTCGCTCCTGGTCAGGGGCGGAGGAGGCGGTTGAGGAACTGCCTCGTGGTGGCGATCGTCCTGATCCGGGTCACGCGCGAGGACCTGGGCGGCGTCAGCCCGATAGGCGCATAACGCGATCAGGACTCATCACCCCCGGGCACGCCCTCCTTCTCAGGCAGTCAGGAACGTCGTGATCGCCTCGGCGAGCGCACGCGCCAGATCGCGCTGGAAGCTGACGCTGACGAGCAGCGCGGCGTCAGTCGGATTGGGCATGTTGCCGCACTCGATCAGCACCTTAGGCACTGTTGTGAGATTCAGCCCGGCCAGGTCGTTGCGGAAAATGATGCCGTCGTGACCGTAATAGTCGCTTTCCGGCATGGTCGTGTGCTCCAGCAGCGCGGCCCGGACGGCGGTGCCGAACTGCACGGACGGCCCGATCACACGGGTGTTTGGGCCATCGGCGATGGGTTCAAGCACCGTAAATCCGCGGCCCCAGGCCGGGCCGCCATCGGCGTGAATGTCGATGGCCACGTCAGCACGTGCCGCGTTGATGATCTCGGCGCGCTGGTTGACGCACGGGCCGACACCGTCGTTACTGCGCCTGGTGACCACCACCGTCGCGCCCCGTGACACCAGGTCGGCATGCAGGTGGCTCGCCACGTTGAAGTTGAACTGAGCCTCGGTGTAGCCGCTCTCGGTCTGCGTGCCGCAGGTGTCACACGCCTCCTCCTCCCGGCCATTCCAGATCAGCTGGTTGATGTAGCTGGGATCACCGAAGTTGCCGCCGTTGTGGCCGGGGTCAATGCCGACAACGCTGCCCGCGAGCGGCAGCGCTGCCGAAGACGGCGATGGGGTAGCCGAGACGAAAGGCGCAGGCACAGCCGTTGCGTTTTTGGATTTGCCTTGCGCGGCTGCGCCGTCATCTCTCGTCCGGCCGGCAGCACCCAGCGTCCTCACGGCACCGCACCCCGCGCAGGGCAAGACTGCCAGCGCGAGAGTCACGGTCGCCTGCCGGCGGTTCATCGTCATGTCCCGACGATAGCCCGGTACCGGCGATCAGCGGGACCGGCTGACGCGTTGCTCGCGGCGGTCTGTCCGCCGGCAGCACAATAGCCGGGCGATGAGCACGACGCCGAATAGACCGAGCCGGTGCTGAGCAAGCCGACCGCCGGGCCCCACCTGCCGTGCTGCTGGTTCACGACGAACGCCCGCCATCGCCATCCATCCCTGGCGGGCACCATCGCCAGCGCGGGCCGCGGCTCTCCACGGCGCCGGCCAGGCCGCCGCCGACCGGACCACCCGCAGGCTAGCCTGGTCGGCTGCCGTCTTCCGGCTCCAGGACGCCGAGCAGCCTGAGCCGCTCCACCGCGATCGCGCGGGACGGGACCTGACCGGCCCCCGCCGCCCACTCGTGCCAGACCGGGAACCGGCCCCGGTCGTAATCCTCGTGGTCGTACTCCACGTCGTCCCCGATCATCGCGCGCACTCCGGCCAGCCGCTCCGGCTGTCCGAGACCGGGCCACGGCAAGTACTCGATCGTCCAGGACAGCCTGGGCGTGCCCCCCTGGTTGCACATGCGCAGGTGCAGGTGAAAGGCGACGACGTCGCCCGGCTCGGTCTCGACGACGACATGCGGCCACTCCCAGCTTTCGAATCCGGACACGGCCGGCTCGGCCCCGTTGTACTGCCACAGCAGGCGCTCGAACTCGGGCAGGTGGGAGCCCGGAATGAACCGCAGCGCACCAGTTTCGGCGGTCCGCGGCTCCAGGTCCACCCAGAACGCGACCCCGCCGATCGCCGGTCCCTGCCGCGTATGCCAGGAGGAGTCGCCGGTAAAGCACGTCGCGGTGCCGATCGACGGCACCGTGGGACAGCCCAGCAACTCCGCGGACACGCCGAACGTCCTGCGGTCGTCGGCGATGAGCGCCAGGCTCAACGGGGCCCGGTTCACCGCGAGTGGCAGGTAGTCGCCGCTGATGCCGCCCAGGTCGTTCGGCTCGGTGGCGAGCCGGCCGAACGCGTCGGTCAGCGCCCCGGCCACCTCCTCGCGCAGCGCGGCCGCCTCGGCAAGACTGAGCAGGCCGCGCAGCGTCACGTACCCGAACGTGCGGAAATGCAGGATTTGCTGATGTGTAAGCATGCTGATGCTCCTTGTCGGCTCGACGGATCACTTGAGACGCGAGCCGGCCAGGAGGACCTCGGGCCGATCAGGCTAAGACGCGCACGGTGACGAGCATACGCTGGCTAACGGCGGTGCCCGACGAACACGTGTTTCAGCCCGGGCGCGTCACCGGACCCGGCGTAGGCGGCCGCCACGTTACCCGGCTCGGCGTCGAATCCCGCCGCAGTCAGCACCCGATGCCAGGTTTCATACCGGAACGAGCCGAGTCTGTGCGACTCCCGCACCACCTGCACGCGGTTGTCCTCGGTGCGCAAACTGAACTCGTATTCGACCTCGATCCACTCGTCGGCCGGGTCCGGGTCGCGGGTTCGCTCCCGGAAGCTGGCCTGCCTGCCGGTCTCGTCCGACCCGCCACCGCCACCGGTGCCCGGCCGGAACGTCTCGGCTGTGTGGTCAGGCGCGAAGACCGCGATGCCGCCCGGCCGGCAGTGGGCAAAGGCGGTCTGCGCCACCAGCAGGAGATCCTTTTCTGTCGTGACATAGTCGACCGCGTCGTGAACGAGGACGCCGTCGAACGGGCGGCCCAGGCGGATCGTGAGCATGTCGCCCTGGATGTGCTCGCACTCGGGGTTCAGCTCGCTGGACACGGCCAGCATCTGCTCGGACCGGTCGACGAGCGTGAGGGTGAACTGCTGCTTCAGGTGCCAGGCCACGTGGCCGCCGCCGCTGCCGAGATCCAGCACGCACCGGACCGGCAGCAGCCCCGACCTGAAGACACGCGCCAGCGACGCCGCATCCTGCTCGTACTCGCCCACGGGCGAGATCAGCGGCCACCACTGCGCGAGCTCGGAGTACAGGCGGTACTCCGCCGGCGCGTCAGCCACGCCCGCCATCATGGCGCACCGCGGTCCGGCGCCGCTCAGCCGGCCGGAACCTCGCCCTGGGCGATCCGGTCGTGCACGCTGGCCAGCGCCTCGGCGACGCAGCCCGGCCGTTCGTGCCACGGCAGGTGCCCGGCGCCCCTGATGATCCTGACCTCGGCGCCGGGTATCAGCGCGGCCGTCTGCTCGCCCTGGCTGACCGGCATCGGGCTCAGGTCGCCGAGCACCGAGATGACCGGCACCGAGATATCCGCCAGCCGGCCGGAAAACCCAGCCGCCAGGTGCTCGGCCACCGAGGCGACCGTGCCCTGGTGCGCCGCTACGCCGACCTGCAGGTCACCTGGCGGCGGAGCGGCGGCGGGGTCGGCAAAGTAGCCTGGCCAGACCAGGCGGAGCTGCTCGCTTGCGACGTCGTCGTCCGGTTCGGCCTCGCCGAGCTGCACCGCGATCTGCTGCAGGCGCTCGGCCGCTTCGGGCAGCAGGCGGGCCGCCAGCGCGGCGCCTACGTCGGCAGAGCCGCCATCACCGATCACGCCAAGGCCGTCGACGAGCACCAGTGCCGCTACCCGGTCGGGCCGAGAGACGGCCATGTGCAGCGCCAGGTGAGCGCCGAAGGAATGGCCCATCACGATGGCCCGCCGGACGCCGCGGGCATCAAGCACCGCCGTCGCGTCGGCGACGTGCTGCTCAAGCGTGAACGGACCGCTGGTCGCGGACGGGCTGATCCCGCGCTGCTGGAAGGAAAGGAAGCGCCAGTCAGCCACCTCCGGTCCCAGCATCCGGCCGTAATCGGTCATGCCGGGACCGCCATGCAGGAACAGGACGGCCGGCCCTTTCCCGGTCTCCCGGCCAGCGATCGGGCCCGCGGTGAAGGATGTCTCGGTCATTCCGCCACCATAGCGACGGCGGCGGCCGCCCGATACCGCCTGAAGCACGTAGTCTGTGCCGGGGGTCATGATCGAGCCCAGGAGGATGGCGCATTGGCCAAGACACCGGACACTGGCCGGACTCCCCCGGACTTCACGCTTCCCGGTGTCGTGCTCAAAGACGGCGACGCCGTGCAGGCGGAGTACACGCTGTCCGCGCATCGCGGCCGCCCGGTGGTACTGGCGTTCTATCCAGGCGACAACACGAGCGTCTGCACGCGGCAGCTGTGCTCCTACACCTCCGGCCTGGAGAACTTCACGAACTTCGGCGCTGACGTGTGGGCGATCAGCCCGCAGGGGCTGGCCAGCCACGAGCAATTCGCCCGCAAGTACAGCCTGGCGTTCCCGCTGCTGGCCGACGAGGGTCTGAAAGTCAGCCGCCGGTACGGGATCACCCTGGGCGGTGCCGGCCTGCGGCGGTCGGTCTTTGTCATCGACGCCGACGGCATCCTCCGGTGGAAGCGCGTGACGCTCGTGGGCCTGACGTTCCCGCCCGCGGAGACGATCTCAGCGCAACTTGCCGCGCTGACGGCCGCCTGAATGCGGATCCTGATCATCGGCGGCACGGCCTTTGTCGGCCGGCACATCGCCCAGGCCGCGGTCGACGGCGGCCATGACGTCACGCTATTCCACCGGGGCACGACAGGAAGCGACCTGTTCCCCCAGGCCACCCACCTGCTCGGGGACCGCGATGCCGACTTGTCGGCGCTCGCCGACGGCACCTGGGACGCGACCATCGACGTGTGCGCGTACTTCCCGCGCCAGGTGCGCTCGCTCGCCGAGGCTCTGCTCCCTCGTGGTGGCCGGCCCGTGCTCGTCTCGAGCGTGTCCGCCTACAAGGTGCCGCTGCCCTGGGGTTACCACGAGACTGCCCCGCTGGCGGACTGCACCGACCCCGATGCCGAGTTCGTTACCCCAGAAAACTACGGCGGCTTGAAGGCCGAATGCGAGCGGGCTTTCAGCGAGACATACGGCCCGCAGGCGCTGGTTATCCGGCCGACCTATGTCGTCGGGCCGCACGATCATTCTCATCGCCTCACCTGGTGGGTGGACCGGCTGGCCCGCGGCGGCACCGTGCTCGCACCCGGCCGCCCGGAGGATCCGATCCAGGTGATCGACGCGCGCGATCAGGCGACCTGGACCATCGGCCTGGTCGAGCGGTCCGTCACCGGCGCCTTCCATGCGGTCAGCCCGGCCCCGCCGTTCGGCTTCGGCCAGATGCTCGAGGTGATCGCCGCGGAGGTGGCGCCGGGCGGCACGAAGCTGGTCTGGGTGGACACCGACTTCCTGCTGGCCGAGGGCGTCGACGGCGAGGCCCTGCCGCTCTGGAACGCGGGCGACGCGAACGAGGCGAACGCCAACTCGGCTGACCCGGCCGCTGCGCTCGCGACCGGGCTGGCTCCCCGGCCGCTGCGCGAGACGGTTGCCGACATCCGTTCGGCCGATCGAGCGCCCGAGGGCCCGCCGGCCGGGGTCGGCATCTCCGCGGAACGCGAAGGACAGCTCCTGGCCCGCTGGGCCGCCAGGACGGGCGGCTGACTGACGAAAGTCCGCCAGGCCAACCGCCCGCGGGCTGAAGCCGACTGACCCTCCGCGCCTAGCGCGGGCGGAGGATGTCCGTGCCTTCCTCGTCCGGCTCGGGACCGCCGAACTCGTCCTCGTCCTCACCGGGATCTGACCCGCTGAGCACGTCGGTGTCCTCCTCGTCCGGCTCGGGACCGCCGAGCTCGTCCTCGTCCTCGCCCGGATCTTGCCCGCTCAGCAGATCCGTGTCCTCCTCATCAGGCTCCGGGCCGCCGAATACGTCAGAATCAGGTGCCATGTCGCCCTCCCATGTCGCGACTTCAGATCTGCGAGAGCAAACCGCCGACGAGCCCAGTCTGCCACCAAGACCGCGAGCCCGGCAGGGCGTGCTGTCCCGGCCAGCCGGGCCGCGGCCGCCTTGAGAACACAGGCTGCATCTGCCTGCCGCTCTGCGGGTGAAAAAATGATGAATACCGGTATAACTCCTGAACGGCCGACCGCGAACCACGGCAGCCGGTTCTGCCAGTCAGGAGCGCGAGCGGGCCTCCTCCAGCCCTCTGGCCACGAGAACGCGAGCCAGGTGCTCCCGGTAGGGGCGTCCGCCGTTGAGGTCATCGGGCGGGTTGGTGCCCTCCGCGGCATGGGCTGCGGCGTCGCCCGGCTCCGATCCGGCGGCGGTTGCCCGCTCGACCGCGCTCGCCCGCAGCGGCGTGGAGCCCATGTTCACCAGCGCCACGCTGCCGCCCTGCACCGCTACTCCGACGATCGCCCAGTCGATCCCCCGCTTGGTGAGCTTCTGGAATGACCAGCCGGTCACGTGCGGCTTCGGGATGTGGATCTCGGTCAGCAGCTCGCCCGGCTGCAGGGCGGTCTCGAACAGGTCGAGGAAGAAGTCCGCGGCCGGGATCTCGCGGCTCCCTGACGGCCCGCGGGCCACCAGCGTCGCGCCGAGCGCCAGGATCACCGCTGGAAGGTCGGCGGCCGGGTCGGCGTGTGCGAGCGATCCGCCGATCGTGCCGCGGTGCCGGACCTGCGGGTCGCCTACCTGCCCGGCGGCATGCGCGAGCAGCGGCAGTTCGGCCGCCAGCAGGTCCGACCGGGCCAGCGTGTCGTGGCTGGTAAGGGCGCCGACCACGATGTGGCCGTCCTGCTCGCTGATGTAACTGAGCTCGCGAAGCCGGCCGATGTCGATAACGGTCTCCGGCACGGCCAGCCGCAGCTTCATCAGCGGCAGCAGCGAATGGCCGCCGGCCAGGAACTTGGCGTCTTCGCCGCCGTCGAGGGCCAGCTCAAGCGCCTCGTCGACCGATGCCGCGCGCTTGTACGTGAACGGTGCGGGGATCAACTGGACCGCCTCTCGCTGGCAGCGGCCAGCGCCGCCCTGACGATGTTGTGGTAACCGGTGCACCGGCACAGGTTGCCCTCCAGGGCGGTCCTGACCTCGTCCTCGGTCGGATCGGGATTCTCCGCGAGCAGCGAGACGACGGCCATGACCATTCCCGGCGTGCAGAATCCGCACTGCAGGGCGTGCTCAGCCCGGAACGCTGCCTGCACGGGGTGCATCTCGCCCTCGTCCTCGGCCAGCCCCTCCACGGTCGTGATCTCGCACCCGTCCGCTTGGGCCGCGAGCACCGTGCACGACTTCACTGAGCGCCCGTCAAGCAGGACCGTGCAGGCCCCGCAGGAACTCGTGTCACAGCCGACATTGGTCGCGCTGAGGCCGGCCACCTCGCGCAGGAAATGGACGAGCAGCGTACGGTCCTCAACCTCGGCGGCGACCTCGCTGCCGTTCGCTGTCAACGTGACCTTCACCGGCCCTCCCTCGCTTCGCTGATCGCGGTCCAGACCCGCTCGGGCGTGACCGGCATGTCGATGTGACGCACGCCGAGGTGGCTGACCGCGTCGATGACGGCGTTGTGCGCCGCGGGAGTGGCGCCGATCGTCCCGGCCTCCCCGATGCCCTTGGCTCCCAGCGGGTTGGCCGACGGCGTCTCGCTCGCCAGCAACTCAAAGCTGGGCAGCTCGGCGGCCGTGATGATCGCGTAGTCCACGAGCGTCCCGGTGACCGGGTTGCCCGCCGAGTCGTACCGCATCTCTTCCAGCAGCGCTTGCGCCACGCCCTGGGCGATGCCGCCGTGGCGCTGGCCCTCGGCCAGCAGCGGGCTCAGGACGGTCCCGGCGTCATCGACGGTGACATGCCGCAGCATCGTGGCCTTGCCGGTCTCTGTGTCCACCTCCGCGACCGCGAGGTGCGTGCCGAACGGGAACGTCGGCTGGCCCTCGGTGTAGTTGACCGAAGCGGTCAGGCCCTCCTCTCCGGCGTGCCCGGCCACCTCTGCCCATGTCCTGCTGGCCTCCGGGTCGCCGCGCACCTGCCACAGGCCCCGGTCGGTGTCAAGCTCAAGGTCGGACTCGCTTGCCTCGAGCATGTCGGCCGCGATCAGGCGGGCCTGGTCCCGGACGTCGACCGCTGCCTTCTGGACCGCGACGCCACCAAGCTGAAGCGACCGTGACGCGTACGTCCCCACGCCCAGCGGGATCAGGTCGGTGTCGCCGTGCACCACGGTGACCTTCCCCATCTCGATGCCGAGCTCGGCCTGCACGAGCATGGCCCAGGCGGTGTGGTGGCCCTGGCCGTGGGCCGAGCTGCCGGTGTAGACCGTGGCGGTGCCGTCGTCATGCACCACGAGACGGGCCGTCTCGCCGCCGGCCGCATCCGCGGCGGTGATCTCAACGTAGCTGGCCAGGCCGAGGCCCAGCTGGCGCACGTCGCCGCGCTCGCGGCGGCGCGCCTGCTCGGCGCGGAGTTCCTGGTAGCCCGCGCCTGCCAGCACCTTGTCGAGTGCCTCGGCGTACGCGCCGGTGTCGTAGACCGCGCCGCACGGAGAGCTAAAGGGGAACTTGTCCGGCGTCACCAGGTTAATCCGGCGGACGTCCGCCGGGTCCATGCCGATCTCGGCAGCGAACAGGTCGACCGCGCGCTCGACCGCTGCCGTCGCCTCGGGCCGTCCGGCGCCGCGATAGGCGGAGATCGGCGCCGTATTCGTTACGACCACCCGGTAGGCAGTCTCGGCCTTACCGATGTCATAAGGCCCCGTGGCCATCAGGCTGGTCAGGAACGGCAGGAAGCCGCCCATGCGGGGGTACGCGCCGGTGTCCTGGACGATCTCCAGCCGGTAGGCGAGGATGCGGCCCTTGCGGGTACCGCCGATCTTGATGACCTGCCGCTGGGCCCGGCCGTGTGTCATCGCGAGCATGTTCTCGCTGCGGGTCTCCGCCCAGCGCAGCGCCCTGCCGGTGTGCTTGGCCGCCCACGCCACCAGCTGCGCGTCCCGGTCCGCTCCGATCTTGGCGCCGAACCCCCCGCCGACGTCGGGGGCCACGACCCGGATGGCGGCCGGGTCAAGCCCGAGCGTGCCGGCCACGACAAACCGCGTGATCTGCGCGTTCTGGGTGCTCACCCAGAACGTGAGCTTGCCGTCCGCCCAGTGCGCCGCAGCGGCCCGGCCCTCCATCGGCACGGGCGCCAGCCGCTGATTCTCGATCGTGCGCTCGACGACGACCTCGCAGCCGTCGAATGTCGCGGCGTCGGCCGGCGCGCCGAAGCTCGCGGCGAGGTTGGTCCCGGCCGCCGGGAACAAGAGCGATTCCTCGGCCAGCGCCGCGTCCGTGCCGACGACCGCGGGCAGCGGCTCGTAGTCCACGCTGACCAGCTCGGCCGCGTCCTCGCCCTGATAGCGGTCGGTCGTGATCACCATCGCCACCGGCTCGCCGACGAACCTGACCCGGTCAACGGCGAACAGCGGCTCGGCCCAGGGTCCGCCGAGCGGCACGGGGGCGGCCTCGCCACCGCCGCCGCCACCGCCGTCATCGGGCGGCGGGGGCGGCAGATCGTCCAGATCGGCTGCGGTCAGCACGGCGAGCACGCCCGGCGCCTCGCGCGCGGCCGCGACGTCAATTCCGGTGATCAGGGCGTGCGCGACCGGGCTGCGGACGAACGTAACCCGCGCTGCCTGCGTCAGCTCCGGCACTCGCAGGTCATCGACGTACGTGCCGCCAGCGGTCAGCAGGCGCGGGTCTTCCGTCCGCACGACTCGGGTACCCAGGATGCTCATGAAGCTCCTCTGCCTTCCGATGCATGACACTGGAGCGGCCGCGCGTCAGGCCCGGCGCCAGTAGTGGGCTCAGTATCACGGTGCGGATGCACCGTTGCAACCTATGGCGGGCATATCGAGACTTCAGGCACAGCGCCGGTTCTGTGGGGAGTCGGCCGTTACATCCGCGTACCGGTGACGACGGGCGCCGCGTCCGGGTAGAACAAGGGTGACCGTGCGCGAAGGCCCGCCACCCGGAATTTCCTGGCCGTTTCTTCAATGTCGGGTTCGTGCTCAGCCCGGACGGCGAGATTATCCTGCGCCACCACAAGGTCGTGCCGCTGCTGCCGGTCGAGCACTCGGTGACGCCGCACAACGTGTGGGACAAGTGGATCGAGCCGTACGGTCACAGCCTCGACGCCTTCTATCCGGTGGCGGACACCGATGTCGGCCGGCTCGGGTTCCTGATGGCCAACGAGGGGTCGTACCCGGAGAACGCCCGCGGCCTGGCCATGAACGGCGCCGAGGTCGTCTACCGCGGCCCTTACCCGCACCCGCATGTCGGCAACGTCGGCACGTATTACCTGAACTCCGAGTCCGCCGTCCCGATCGATACCTTCGGCGGCGGATCAGCGGTCATCGACTACCGCGGCCAGATTGTCGGCCGGCACGATTACAGCGGCGGGTCGTCGTGGGTCGCCGGCACGATCGACGTCGAGGAAGTCATAGACAAGCAGATCAGCCTCATGCACGAGCAGGACATCTGGGTGGCCCCCGATACGTAGCGCCCCGAGCCCAGCGCGAAGCTCGCCGTCGTCGTTCCGTACGAGCTGGCAGGCGACTCTAGCCAGGCGCGATCCGGTCCCATACGCGTCGGGCCGGTCACCGGCAGCCAGAGGCGGCGGTGACCGGCCCGGAGCCGGAATGGCGTGAGGTCAGGCCTTGACGGCCTCGATCTCGAGGTGCAGCGTGATCTTGTCCGACACGACGACGCCGCCGTTGGCCAGGGGCGCGTTGAAGCTCACGTTGAAGTCACGTCGGTCAAGCTCGCCGGTCGCGGTGAACCCGGCGCGAACGCCGCCGTACGGGTCGGGCCCGAAGCCGTTGAGCTCCAGGTGCAGCGGCACGCTCTTGGTGATGCCCTTGAGCGTCAGGTCGCCGTCTAGGACGTACTCGCCGTCCTCGACCCGGATGCCGGTCGACCGGTAGGTCATAGTCGGGTAGTTCTCGACCTCGAAGAAGTCGGCCGACCTGATGTGGTCGTCCCGCTGGTCGTTGCCGGTGTTGATCGACTTGAGGTCGATCTCGGCCGTTACCGAGGACGCCGTCGGGTCGTCAGCGGTAACCAGCTGGCCGCTGAACTTGGTGAACCGGCCGCGGACCTTGCTGACCATCATGTGCCGGGCAGAGAAGCCGACCTCGGAGTGGACCGGGTCGATATTCCAGGTGGCTGCTTCGTAGCCGGGGATCCCGGTCTCCGTGGTTGTTGCGGTCAATGTGCTCACTCCCGATCGCACGTAGTTGAACGTTGATTTGTTGATGGCTCAATGACTATCACAGCTAACGGCAGGTTGTCAAATGTTCAACTACCTGAGATATACTGGTGCCATGGCCGACTCAGAGACTCGCTGGCTGACAGCCGAGGAGCAGCACGCGTGGCGCGCGTTCCTGACCGCCACGCAGACGCTGCTTTCGGCGGTCGAAGGTCAGCTACAGCACGAGTCGGGCATCCCGCACGGTTACTACGAGATCCTCGTCCGCCTGTCCGAGGCACCGGGCCGCGCTCTGCGGATGAGCCAGTTGGCCGAGGCCTCCGCCTCCAGCAAGAGCCGGCTCTCGCACGCGGTCGCCCGCCTCGAGGAACGCGGCTGGATCGAGCGGCTCAACTGCGCGACCGACCGTCGCGGCCAGATCGCCCAGCTCACCGATGCCGGATACGCCGCCCTGGAGGCGGCCGCGCCAGGACATGTCGAGCATGTCAGGCGATCGATGTTTGACGTGCTCAGCGCCGACCAGGTCGCCCAACTGGCCGCGATCAGCGAAGCGATCATCGCCGCTGCCGACTCCCCCCTCGGCCCTGGCCTTGGCTGCCCGCTGGGGTGCGATGACGAAGCCGAGGCATCCAGCGGAACGGCCGCCGTGTCCGAGCTCTCGTGCTGACGCCAGGCGCCCTGCCAGCGGTTGTGCGCTCCCCGCGGCCGAAGCCGCGGGGAGCCATCGCGTTAGCCGTCAGCGGCCGACGAGATCCTGCAGGATCACGCCACCGCGGGCGACGATCGTGCGGAGGTAAGTGCTGCCGCCCCCCTCGCCAGAACTCTGCTCGGTAATCGTGCCGGTCGTGTCGCCGTTCGCGACCGGAACCGTGCTGCCGTTCTCCTCCAGCGACCCGTAGCCGACGATGCTCTCAGACATGGTGGTCCGGTATCCGCCGTGCCACCCGCTCTCAGTCGCGAAATCGGTCAGCTGCTGGCTGACCGCGGCGGGCAGCAGGAAGTCGGAGCCACTGGCGTTAGCGAGGTACCCGTTCGGCGCGTCGATCGTCCAGCTCGAGCGATCGCTGCTCGAATAGCCGAGTCCTGCGCCGGTCACTTGCCGCGACGACGCCTGCGTCTCCTCGCCGTGCACCCACTGGTAGCAGGGACCGGAGCAGGACGGGTCGATCGTGGTCTGGTCGTCGCCGAACTGCAGCGCCTGCCGCTCGGAGTCGGTCCACGTGCGCCCACCCTGCGTCACCCGGCCGGAGATCTGGTAGCTCATCGCGGCGGCCTCGCTGGTAACCGGGTTCTGCGCCGAGCCGAGCCCGTCGACGGTGGTGGTCTGCGACGTGGTCGGGAACGTCAGCGTGTCGGTGCCCACGCTGCCGCTCGTCGGACTGCCGCCCGCGGTAATCAGCAGGCTGCCGCCGGCCAGCCAGTAACCGGTGTTGTTCGTCACCGTCAGGCTGATCGTGTGCGTGCCGCCCAGTTCGCCGGCAAAGGGCGATAGATCAAGCCGATAGGACGGGATGTCCATCGTGTGAACGCCGGTCAGCGGCCGCCAGATCAGCGGGTTCACGCCCCCGGTGTAGACATACGGGTACGGCCAGACCACCCCGGCAGGCTTGCCGTCGATCGACACCTCGATCTCCCGGAACGCCGGCTGTTCGGCCCACCAGAATTCGTCGTTAATCTGGCCGACCGCATACAAGTCGAGCGTCGCCGTGGTCACGTTGTCTGGCAGCGTCACCGTGGCCGTCACCGTCTGGCCGGTGTTGATGGTGCTGAGCGTGTTCGTTGCGCCCGCCGGCAGGATCGGCACGACTTGCGTCGGCACGCCCGGCTGCTGCGGCGGCGACGCCGGCCCGGTTTCGTTGATCGCAGCTCCGGCCAGGGCCGGTGAGCCGGGGCTCGCGGCTGTCGCGGACTGGAAGCCGCCGCCCGGCGGGTAGAACAGCAGCTTCACCGTGATCGTCGGGATGCCGGTGTCGACGCTGCTCAGGTAGTTGTCGACGTAAGTCGAGAACGTGCGCGTGCCGCTCAGGATCGGCAGGTAGCCGGTGATGTCCTTCTGCACGTGCCATGTGATTCCGGCCGGCGTGGGCTCGGGCGTGACGCCAAGGAAGATCTCGGAGGCGCCGTCGAACACCTCGCATAGCCGGTCGTACTGGGTACCAGTCTCGGTACCGGTGACGTCGAGCACAACCTCCGCCCAGTTGCCCTGCGGCAGGGTCACCGTGGAGGTGAACGGCGGCGGCCCGTTCCCGAACGGCGCCTTGTCCGCGACGGTTACGACTACCGGCCTGGTCGGCGGGACGGCGACGGGAGGATCAAGGGTCACCGGATTGGCCGTGGTGGCGAACTCGCTCCCGCTGCTGGCCTGGCGGCTAGAGTGCGAGGCGGACGACGTCGCGGCGCCGTGGGCAGCGTGCGCCCCGGCAGCCAGCGGCGCAACGAGGCGCGGATGATCGCCCGCCACGCGGGCCGACGCAAGCGCGGTGACCGCACCGCCGGCCGAGACGGCCATCAGGACGGCCGCAATGAGTACGGGCCAGCGGCGACGGTGCCAGAAATGAGCGCGCATATATTCCTCCCGGATTGGCGAGCGCGCCCATAGCGTATGTTTTGGGGTAGTTAGCGGCAATAGAAACGGCGGCAAAATCGGGGCACCCATTGCCCGCGGTCCATTTAGCTGGTCGCCATGACGCTGATCAGCGCCTGCTCCGACCGCAGCCGCCGGCTGTCAGTCGGCCGGCTGGTCAAGCGTGGCGAGGAGCCGGATCAGGGTGCACAGGTCGTCTTGGCCGAGCGGGGTGAGCGGCCCAGGGTCGGTGACGAGGCTGCGCCAGAACTGATCGCGCAGGCGCTCGCCTTCGGCGGTGAGCACGAGGGCTTTGACCCGGCGATCGACGGGGTCGGCCTGGCGTTCGAGCGCGCCGCGCCCGGCGAGCCGGTCGACGACGGTAGTGAGGTTGGAGGCGTCGTAGTCGAGCTGCCGGGCGAGCTTGCGCATCGGGACCGCCTCGCCGGGGGTGAGGTGGAGCAGGACCTTGACCTGGGCGGCGGTCAGGCCGAGCGCGGCGGCATGAACAGACCAGTGCTGACGCAGCCGCTCGGTGATGGCGAGCAGCCGCAGGTCGGCGTCGAGCACCAGCGCGAGGTACTCGCCGGCCGGGGCCGGCATGTGCGGGTAGGGGTTCATCGCCTCCGACCTTACCCGTAGCCATGGTCCTATATAGTGGTGGT